>NZ_CP139575.1:989423-1319231 GCF_034298135.1 Lactobacillus acidophilus | reverse complement strand
TATTTATGATTTTGCTTTACCAATGGTATTGTTGTATTCACTTTATAGCGGTAATAGTACTCAACTTGCTGCTTGGCTAAAGAAATGTCCGATGAAGCAATTTACTACTTTAGATACCCACGATGGATTAGGCGTAGTTGACGCAAAGGATATTCTTACGGACGATCAAATTAGCTACACAACAAACGAACTTTATAAAATTGGTGCTAACGTCAAGAAGAAATATTCTAGTGCTGAATATCATAATTTGGATATTTATCAAATTAATACTACTTATTATTCTGCATTGGGTAATGATGATAAAAAATATTTTATTGCACGGTTATTACAAATCTTTGCCCCTGGTATTCCACAAATTTATTATGTTGGATTGTTAGCAGGAGAAAATGATATTCAATTATTAGAGAAGACAAAAGAAGGACGCGATATTAATCGCCACTATTATGATTTGGATGAGATTGCGGAACAAGTTCAAAGACCTGTAGTAAAATCTTTGATTAAGTTATTGGAATTTCGTAATTCTGTACCTGCATTTGATTTGGAAGGTTCAATCAAAGTTGAAACTCCAAGTGAACATGAAATTATTGTCACTAGATCAAATAAGGCAGGAACAGAAGTAGCTAGTACGTACGTAGACTTTAAGAACTTAGACTATCAAGTTAAATACAATGATCAGGTCTTTAATTTTTAGAAATTAAGATATAGTAAATAAAACCATGAAGTATATTTGTTGAATACTTCGTGGTTTTTTATTTGGTAGTTAAAAATATTAAAGTCGATAAAATAGCATGATTATAGTTATTCTAATTACGATTATTTATGATTTTTCGATTAAATTAACTTAAACGTTGTGTTTAAGGGGAAAAATATGACAGAAAAAAATTAGTAAGCATCGATTGCATATTTTGACGGCGATGTTCGTGCTGATTGCGTTCATGTTGGGATGCAATGAGTTTATGGTAGTCGGAAATTTGTCACTGATTGCGCAAACTTATCATGAATCGCTGAGTCAGATTTCTTGGTTGGTATCGGCGTTTGCATGGACTTATGCGATCGTGACACCGCTCCTGGCTTTATTTACCAATAAGATTCACAAATACTATTTGTTGATTTTTTTGACGGGAACAATTTTGAGCTCGTGTGCACCAAGTATTGGTTGGCTGCTTTTTTCAAGAATTATTACAGCATCAGTGGCAGGAATGATTGAATCACTGCTATCGGTAATCGTTTACCAGATATTGCATAATCAAAAATAGCGCTCGGTGACGATTGTCTGGATTTATACAGGCTTTAGCATCGGTTGTGGGTGTGCCGCTGGGAACGGTCATTGCTGATCACTGGCGATGGCAGGATGCTTTCACCATGTGTGTGGTAATTACAGCGGTGGCTACAATTATTGCGTTGCTAGTTTTGCCTAAAAACTTGAATGCAGGTGAGGGTAATTATAGCGATCGGATTCAGATTTTCAAGGATAAAACAATCTGGTATGGGATCGGCTTCGTTATCTGTGCGGCAGCTACCTTGTATGGCTATTACACGTATATTAGACCGCTGGTTCATGTGCAACTTAAGTTCGATTTGAATGCATTGAGTTTGATTTGGCTACTCCTTGGTGTGGTAGCTATTTTTGGCTCGACAACACAAGTATTATTTTTGAATGAAGCATCGAAAAAATATCCGGCAGCGATTAGTTTGGCATCAACGTTAAGTGCAATTTTTTATAATGTCGGTATCTTCAATGACAGCAGGACAAGTTTTGAAATACGGTGGTTTAACTAGTTTGGGCTGGAATTCATTTGTTTATTGCTTTGTTTTGGCTAGAAAACTAGATAATAGAAATTTGGGGGATAAGTAGAATTGACAATGAAGAGACATTAATATGAACAAAACTATAACTGGAAAAATGTCACAAAAGGGACAGGTTTGAAGTGGGCCGTAAAAGTTAGACACTTTTACGGCTTTTACTATGTCCAAATTAAACAAAAAACAAATTGAAAAAAATCAAATTTTCACTTGCATTTTGTCGTTCATTCCCCTATACTAATATTCGTTGAGTGATCGAGAGGTCATTCAAATAGAACCAATTCAAGTAAAAGGTTTGAAGATTGGGTTATAGCCAAGTGGTAAGGCAATGGTTTTTGGTACCATCATGCGCTGGTTCGAATCCAGCTAACCCAATAAGTGAGATCAGGCAGTGAGCTTGATCTTTTTTTGGTTTTTAATAATTCATGGAAGAGATCCACTCATATATCTAGTCTTGAATTTATGAGTAAATTTTAATGAATATTTTCTTTTAAATTAAGTATACATAGTGGGAAAATGAATAGTTATGGACACTTTTACAGATATGTAGCGAAGTTTTAATAAAATGATAGATTTTTCTTACATGGATATTAGTTCGATGCTTTCTTTAGATAATCTTAACTAGGCTATAAAATAAAAAGATAGTATACTATTTCACATGGGGAAACTAGGATGAGAAAAATATGATGGAATTATTTCCTATTATTTATTGTCCGGTTTCCAAAGCATAATTAATAAGCTTCAGTGGTGGAAATCGCTGAAGCTTTTTTGTTTTTAAAAAAATATATAGAAAAGAGTGGGTCTGAAGAAAGATGAAAGGTAACTTTAAGGAAAATATTTTAAATATTTTGAGTGGAGTAAGCTTTGGAGTAGTTATTGCACTTGTTCCTGGTGCTTTAGTTAATGAAATAATGAAGAGTATCAGTGATGTGTGGCCAGCTGCACAAAGCGTACTTGCGATGACAACATTAATGCAAGATTTATTGGCAGTTTTTGCAGGTTTATGTGTGTCATATCTATTAAAGTTTAATCTGATTCAATCAGGATCGGTCACTGCAGCTGCAATGATTGCTAGTGGAGCTTTTCAAATGAAAAACAATCAGATTATTTTGTCTGGTTCAGGGGATGTAATCAATATTGCGTTAACAATCTTTATTGCAGCTATTATGGTGAAGTATTTAACGCCAAGGCTAGGTAGTTATACAATCTTGATTTTACCGTTAGCTGTTGCTGTGTTAGCAGGTGGTATAGGTCAGCTGATGTTGCCATACACTAAGCTGATTACAGGAATGATTGGTAATGTCGTTGCAGGTATGACTGATTTCCAACCATTAATTATGGGAATGTTCATGGGGGTTGCCTTTGCGACACTTGTTATTACGCCAGTTTCATCGGTAGGCATTGCGATGGCAATTGGAGTTGAAGGAATTGCTTCAGGCAGCGCTAACTTAGGGATTACTGCTGGTGCGTTTACCTTGGCTATTATGAGTAGTAAAGTAAATGGCTTTGGTACTACAATTGCCCATTTTTTAGGAACGCCTAAGATCCAGATGGCGAATGTACTAAAAAATCCTAAATTGTTTATTCCAGTTAGTGCATCTGCGGCTATTGCAGGATTAGTTGGAGCAATTTTTCAAATTAGTGGTACACCAAATTCTGCTGGTTTTGGTTCTACTGGATTGATTGGTCCACTTACTGCATATCAAAATATGACTACAGGTGGGCCCATTACGATTATTTTCTTGATTTTACTCTTTATGGGGATGCCATTAATGCTTGGGCTTATAATGCGTTATATCTTCATCCAAAAATTATGCTTTGTTAAAGAAGAAGATTTATTGATTGAAGACCGGTAGAGTAAAAGTGACAAAAAGTCAACGGATTGTTTAATACTTCACAAAAATGTAATGATTTGAATAGAATCTGTAAAAGTGCAGTAACTACAGTTTAATATGCCTGAGTTACAGTATTTTATGCAGTTTTAGGGAGGCAATTCTTAAGATTGTATACCAAGTGTAGGTTGATGTTTTATTATAAGTTCGTCTGCATGGTATAATAGATTCACAAGCAAATAGAGTATATCGACTATTTGCTCATCAAGTTTTGATCCAAAAAGGAGATAACTATAAATGAAGAAAAATAGAAAAATGTTAGGTTTAGCCGCTGCTACCTTGTTAGCAGTCGCACCTGTTGCAACTTCAGTTGTACCAGTTCAAGCTGATACTGCCGTAAATGTTGGCTCAGCAGCAGGCACTGGCGCTAATACTACTAATACGACCACACAGGCACCTCAAAATAAACCATATTTCACTTATAACAATGAAATTATTGGTGAAGCTACTCAAAGTAATCCTTTAGGTAATGTGGTACGTACTACTATTAGCTTTAAGAGTGATGATAAGGTTTCAGATTTGATTAGTACAATTTCAAAGGCTGTACAATTCCATAAAAACAATAGTGCAAGTGGTGAAAATGTTACTATTAATGAAAATGATTTTATCAACCAATTAAAGGCTAATGGCGTAACAGTTAAGACCGTTCAGCCTTCTAATAAAAACGAAAAAGCATATGAAGCAATTGATAAAGTACCAAGTACTTCATTCAACATTACTTTAAGCGCAACTGGTGATAATAATCAAACTGCAACCATTCAAATTCCTATGGTTCCTCAAGGTGCTTCAACACCAACAGATACTACACAAAATCCACAAATTAATTGGACTAAGGGTGGTCAAGCACAAAGTTCAAGTTTGAATGGACAAGTATTCCAAGTTGCTGTTGGTTCAAACTTCAATCCATTGAACTTTACTAACAGTAACGGTGAAAACATCATTGTTTCTGCTCAACAAAGTAAGAACAACACTACTTTTGCAAGCATTGAAGCAACTTCAAACCCAGTTAATACTTCAGAAGCAGGCCGTTACTACAATGTAACTTTAACTGCAACTGGTAACACTGGCAAGAAGACTACAGCTACTTATACTGTTTTAATTACTTCAAGCCAAAAGCAAACTTTATACGGTAATGGTGAAAGTACGATTTCTACTTACAGTATTTACGGTAACAACGTTTTAAGTAACTCAACCACTTTTAAAGATGGTGATCAAGTTTATGTTTCAGATCAAACTAAGACTGTTGGTGGAGTTTCATACTCACAAGTTTCACCTAAATCAAAGAATGATGCTAACTCAAGTAACATTTGGGTAAAGACCTCAGCACTTGTGAAGCCAGCAGGTGACACCAATGTTAAGACTTACCCAGTAATGGTTGACTCAAGAGCTTACGACAAGAACGGTAACTACTTAGGTCACATGTACTATGCATATGACAACATTGACATCGTTCCAACTGTTGTAACCATCAACGGCAAGACTTACTACAAGGTTGCTAACAAGGATGAATACGTTCGTGTAACTAACATTACTGGTAACCAACGTACCTTGAAGCACAACGCTTACATTTACTGGTCATCATACCGTCGTACTCCAGGTACTGGTAAGATGTATAGAGGTCAAACTGTAACTACTTACGGTCCACAAATGAAATTCAAGAACGGTAAGAAGTACTACAGAATTGAAGGCTGCAGAAATAACAACAAGCGTTACATCAAGGCTGTAAACTTCTATTAAAAAGAAGTTCTAAATTTACGAAATCCAGAAAAGAAGATGCATTTGCGTCTTCTTTTTTGTGTTTAAAATTTTATCTTTGTTTGCGGGAATATCATATTAACAAAGATAATTAAAAAAATAGAAATTTTTTTGAATTTTCCCTTGCATTTATCCTAGATATTAGTTATTATAATTAAGTCAGCTAACGGAGGAGTAGCGAAGTGGCTAAACGCGGCGGTCTGTAAAACCGCTCTCTCTGAGTTCGGCGGTTCGAATCCACCCTCCTCCATTGTTGAGCAACAAGTAAAAAGCTCAGCTGGTACTGGGTTATAGCCAAGTGGTAAGGCAATGGTTTTTGGTACCATCATGCGCTGGTTCGAATCCAGCTAACCCAATAGTTCTAAAAGAACACCCAACCCGATTAAAGAAACGTCATTAGGCGTTTCTTTTTTTGCATTCAAAGCAAAATTGGCGCATAAGTGTGGGAAAAACAGTAAAATAGTATCTGGCTTTTTAAAATAAGTGAGGGGATTTTGAATGCCTAGAATAATTAGAGTTGGCGGTTCAAGTAGTGAGACCAGTTGGCATGAAGCTTTAAAAGATTTGCGTGCTGATGATGTTTTAATGCTGGGACCCGGATTTTATCATTTACCACAAGGACTGACTCTAACTGATATTACAATCAAGGGAACAGGGTCTGTACCAGAGGATACAACTATTGATGGCTATCTAAGCGTATCAAGAGATAGCCGCTATGTAACACTTGAGAATTTGTGCATTAATACAAGAACCGATAATAATAGTTTATTTGTTCCAGTTGAAACAGACGGTTACCTAACTTTGAGAAATTGTTACATCAAAGGAACAGGTACTGATACTGCAGCAATTGCCGTTAACGGCAAAGTGACGGTCGAGCTATATTCAACTAAAATTATTAATGGTTCAGTTTCAATGTATGAAAATGCAGACTTCAGATTAGAGATGAATGATGCAGAAATTGATTATTCATCAGACAAATATTGTGCATTAGCCCTAGAGGGACATGGTACAGCAATTATTAATAATTCGCGCATTCACGGCAGTATTAATACTTTTGCTAAGACGAATGCCGAGCTTGATCTTAATAATTCCACAGCAGACTATGTTCTACTTCATGGGCAAACTTGGATGAATATGCTTAACAGCACAATTAATTCTACAAATGATTCTTGTCTATATTTAAGTGATGATTGCTGGAGTAATATCGTAAACAGTAAGTTTAACGGTGGAATTTATATTGATAAACAGACACGGACTATTATTCAGAATTCTACAATTAATCGTATGGTTGTAGTCGATGAGGCAAAAGTAACGATGAATAATTCTGTGGTGCTTGCTCATAGTGATTTTCAAGATAAGTCAGATTGTGAAGCAACGCGAGTAACCTTTATGGGTAATATGAATTATGAGTACTTTTTAGCATTAAGCGGCACAGCTCAACTTAACGGTCACGATTTAGTATTTCATCCTAATGATGCAAATTTAGCTGTTCAAGGTGAAGCAAAACTTAAGACAAATGTTTTAGCTGATAAAAATACTAAGTTAAACGTTGAATGTGATAAGCGTCCTAATGTGTATATTCTAGGATTACAATGGACCGCTAAAGGTAAATAATGCGAAAAAATTAATTCTGTCGTATTAAATGAAATCTAGACCAATTTAGCTTATAATTATTAATAGTTGATACTAGACTTTGGGGGTGTATATATGGAAGAACCAATGTATATCAAGATCCACAATCAAATTAAACGAGATATTGAAAATCACGTTTATAAGGTGGGGGATCGAATTCCAGCAGAACGACAATTATCTGTAAAGTTTGGCGTTTCAAGAATGACTTTACGTCAAGCTATTAAGACGCTGGAAGAAGAAGGGATTCTTGAACGACGCCTTGGTAGCGGAACCTACGTTGCTAGTCAGAAGGTACAGGAAAAAATGTCAGGTATTATGTCGTTTACTGATATCACCAAAGCCAATGGTCAAGTTCCTTCAAGTAAGCTGATTTCTTATCAAATTGGTAATCCATCTTTATCTGAAAAAGAGCGTTTATCACTTAAAATCGATGAAAAAGTATTGCGGATGGAAAGAATTCGTTACGCTGATGATATACCAATTTGTTATGAAGTGGTTACTGTACCTTATTCTTTGGTTAATAATTTTTCTAAAGAAGATATATCAAGTCACTTATATGAAACGCTTGAAAAAAGTGGTGGCTTCGCAATTGGTCGTGTTACGGAACACATTTCCGCTGCAATTGCGAATGAACAAGATGCACGTTTGTTAAATGCAAAAAAAGGTGAGGCTTTGATCACTAGACGTCAGGTAACTGAACTAGCTAGTGGGCAACCATTTGAATATACGCGTGCACGTTACGTGGCTGAAAGATTTGAATTCACTTTTTCTAAGTAAATGAAAAGAGCTCCAAATTTGGGGCTCTTTTTGTCTTATTTTAGATCTTCTTTGATTTTAGTAGTTGAAATGCCAGGTGTTCTTGGTAAATAGACCACATCGCAATAAGGCTTTAAAAAATCAAACTTACCGCGCCAATCATCACCCATTACAAAAGTGTCGACATCATATTTTTTGACATCAGCGATTTTTTGATCCCAATCCTTTTCAGGGATGACCTGATCAACATAACGAATAGCTTCTAAAATATATTTTCTTTCAGGGTAAGTATTGTAGGCTTCTTTATGCTTTTTGAACTCATTGAATTCATCAGTAGAAAGCCCCACGATTAAATAGTCGCCAAGTTCTTTTGCCCTTTTAAGAAGGCGCACGTGACCATAATGAAGTAGGTCAAAAGTGCCATAAGTTATTACTTTTTTCATAATTTCTCCTTTTGTCAAAAATAATCTTATCATGTTTGAAGAAAAGTTAAAACTTGAACATCAAACGTATCCTTGCTTATTCGAATGGTAAAATAGAAACTAGATAAAAAGACGCACGAGGTGTTGGAAATGAACAAAGTTAATGTGTTAGGCGTTGATTTTGACAATAAAACTTTTAATCAATTTCAAAATGAATTTATTAATCGACTAAATAATCACGTATCTACATTTGTTGTGACTGCTAATCCAGAAATTGTGATGGCAGCTAATGAGAATCCAGAATTTATGAAAATTTTGCAAAATGATACGGATTACATTACTGCAGATGGAATTGGAATTGTAAAAGCAGCCCAAATGCTAAAAACACCACTTCCTGAAAGAGTAACCGGTTATGATCTATTCACTTGGCTCATGAGTGTCGCAAATGAGCGTGGCAGTCGAGTTTACTTGATTGGTGCTAAGCCTCAAGTGATTCATGCAGTCCAAGCTAAGATTGCCAAGGAATATTCAAATATTAACTTGGTGGGAGCAGAAGATGGCTACTTTAGAGAAGATCTGGAGTTGGTTGCCCGTAGAATTCAACGAGCACAACCGGATATGGTTTTTGCGGCATTAGGCTTTCCTAAACAGGAAAAACTCTTGTCTATTTTACGTAAAAACGAAACTCCAGCATTAATGATGGGAGTGGGCGGTAGTTTCGATGTATTCTCTGGAATAGTCAAAAGAGCACCGGAAGTGTTTCAAAAAACACATCTTGAATGGTTTTACCGCTTGGTTACCAATCCATCGCGTTTTAAGCGAATGTTAGTTTTACCACAGTTTGTTGTTAGAGTAAAACAATCGAAGAAAGGAAAATAATTAAGTAATATGAAGGTTTTGCATGTAAATGCTGGTCTTGAAAATGGTGGCGGGTTATCGCATATTGTAAATTTGCTTACTGAGGCTAAAAGAGAAAATAAAGATTTTGATTTATTAACTTTGGCTGATGGTCCAGTGGCTGCTGCAGCAAGAGAACATGGAATTAATACTTATGTACTTGGAGCAAAGAGTCGCTACAATTTGGCAAGTTTAAAAAAGTTGATCAAATTTATTAATGATGGACATTATGACATAGTGCATACACATGGTGCCCGAGCTAATCTTTTTCTTTCTTTAATTCATAAGAGAATCTCAGCTGTATGGTGCGTTACTGTGCACTCTAACCCATATCTTGATTTTGAAGGACGCGGCTTTTTAGGCAAAGTTTTCACTAAGTTTAATTTACGTGCATTAAAAAAAGCGGACTGTATATTTGCAGTCACTAAGCGTTTTGCCAATCTGTTAGTTAATCAAACACAACTAGATAAAAATAAAGTACATGTGATTTATAATGGGATCTTTTTCCACAATGATAGTGAAATCCCTGCTAAATATGAGCATACTTACTTTAATGTAATTAACGTAGCTCGTACAGAAAAAGTGAAAGGGCAAGAATTGTTACTTAAAGCAGTTAAAAAGCTCAACGATCAACATATCCGTTTACATATTGCAGGAGACGGCAGTCAACTTGAACCACTTAAAGCTCTTACTCGCCAGCTAAATATGGCACCCCAAGTAACTTTTCATGGCTTTATGACTCATCATCAGTTAAGTGGACTTTATAAAAGAATTGATCTGGCTGTTTTAACATCATATTCAGAAAGTTTTCCCCTTGTTTTATTAGAAGCAACCGATAATTTAATTCCTATCTTATCTACTGATGTTGGTGACATCCATAAGATGATTCCAGGACCTAAATATGGTTTTATTGCTAAAACTGGTGATATTGATTCAATTGCCAAGCAGCTTGAATTAGCTGTCAATAAGACTACAAAGCAGCTACGTGAAATGGCCTATACAGAAAAACGCTATGCTGAAGAACACTTTTCTGTGAAGAATCAACTAGCAGATATTGAAAAAGTTTATAGTACTTTAATCTAACTTGAGCTAATTGGTTGTAAAAATAGCAATGAGTAGTTAATGGCTGTATAATTAAAAACAAAATTATAATTTTATTACAGAAAGGGAAACAATGTTTTACCCAGAGTTAGACAAAGAAGATTCGCTAGCTTTACATACTGATTTATATGAAATCAATATGATGTATACCTACTTCAAGAAGGGGATTGCAGATCGTAATGCCGTTTTTGAAACTTTTTATAGAAAAGAACCATTTGGAAACGGTTATGCTGTTTACGCTGGTTTGGAACATATCATTCAATATTTAAAGAATTTAAAATTTAGTGAAAGTGATCTTCAATATTTAAAAGAAGAATGTAATTACGATGCTGATTTTATTGATTATTTGCGTAATTTAGAGCTTAAACTCAATATTCGTTCTATGAGAGAAGGGGAATTGGTTTTTGCGAATGAACCAATTTTACAAGTCGAAGGTCCTCTTGCACAGTGTCAATTAGTTGAAACTGCTATTTTGAACATTATTAACTTCCAAACTTTACTTGCAACTAAGGCTGCAAGAATTAAATTAGCAGTTAAAGATGATGGCTTAATGGAGTTCGGCTCTCGTCGTGCTCAAGAAACTGATGCAGCTATTTGGGGTGCTCGTGCCGCTTATATTGGTGGTTTTGACTCTACAAGTAATGTACGTGCTGGAAAATTATTTGGTATTCCAATTTCTGGTACTCATGCTCATGCATTGGTTGAAGCTTTTGGTAGTGAATATGATGCCTTCAAGGCTTATGCTGAAACTCATAGAGATTGTGTATTTTTAGTAGATACTTATGACACTGTAAGAAGTGGCGTACCTAATGCAATTAAGGTTGCTAATGAAATGGGCGACAAGATCAACTTCTTGGGTGTGAGAATTGATTCAGGTGACATGGCATATATTTCTAAGCAAGTTCGTAAGGAACTGGATGACGCAGGTTACCCGGATGCTAAAATCTTTGCATCTAATGATCTTGATGAAAATACCATCACCAACTTGAAGATGCAGGGTGCTAAGATCGACGTTTGGGGGATCGGTACTAAGTATATTACTGCTTATGATCAACCCGCCCTTGGCGCAGTATATAAGCTAGTTGCTATGGAAGATGAAGTTCATGCGATGCGTGATACTTTGAAAATTTCATCCAATGCAATTAAGGTATCTACGCCAGGTAAAAAACAAGTATGGCGAATCAGTGCTAATACCGCTAAGAAAAATGAAGGTGATTGGGTTTCACGTGATAATGAAGACCCACGTAAGTTTGATGCATTATTTATGTTCCACCCTCAATACAATTACATCAATAAAGTGGTTACTGATTACACTGCTATTCCGCTTTTACATGATATCTTTAAAGACGGCAAGCTGGTTTATAAGCAACCTAGTCTAGATGAAATTAAGCAATTTTGTGCTAATAATTTAGATGGTTTATGGGATGAATACAAGCGTAGCTTGAACCCACAAGAATATCCTGTGGACTTGTCACAAAACTTGTATGAAAGTAAAATGGACCTTATTCAGGATATTCGTCGTAAAATTAGAGAAAGAAGTATTGGTCGATGAGAGAATTACAAAAAGAAATTATTGCCTATGAGCATGTTTTACCTGAAATTGATCCTAAAAAGGAAATTAGACGTTCAATTGACTTTTTAAAGGATTACTTGAAGGCTAATCCATTTCTTAAATCCTATGTTTTAGGTATTTCTGGAGGTCAAGACTCAACTTTAACTGGTAAGTTATGTCAAATGGCCATTGAAGAAATGCGTGAAGAAACTGGCGATGATTCATATCAATTTATCGCAGTTCGTTTACCATATGGTGTTCAAGCTGATGCAGCTGATGCAGCCGATGCTGTTAAATTCCAAAATCCTGACCAAGATTTAATTGTTAATATTAAGGAACCAGTTGATGCAATGGTTAAGGTAGTAGAAGCAACTGGTCAAAAAATTACTGATTTTAACAAGGGTAATATTAAAGCTCGTCAAAGAATGGTTGTTCAATACGCTATTGCTGGTGCTAATAATGGTGCAGTTGTGGGTACTGATCATGCTGCCGAAAACTTTAGTGGCTTTTACACTAAGTATGGTGATGGTGCAGCAGACCTTACTCCGTTATTCCGTTTGGATAAACGACAAGGTAAGATGCTTTTGAAGGAGTTAGGTTGCCCTAAGCACCTTTACGAAAAGGCCCCAACAGCTGATCTTGAAGAAGAAAAGCCAGACTTACCAGATGAAGTAGCTCTGGGTGTAACTTATGAAGAAGTTGATGACTACTTAGAAGGTAAAGAAGTTTCTGAAAAAGCAGCTGACCAAATTGAAAAACTTTGGAACAAGAGTAAACACAAACGTCATTTACCCGTTACTGTTTTTGATGATTTCTACAAAAAATAAAAACTATTCGCTTTAACTTGTTAAAGCGTGAAAACTTTCTTATAATGAACTTGTCATAAGGGAGTAACGGCAATTGCTTGCGATAAATCCAACAGCCGAAGCAAAGATACTTCTGGATTTATCTTAATTTGTGAGACTTATGTGCTACAAGCATGTAAGTCTCTTTTTCTTTAGTAAGGAGGAATTGAAAAGTGGCCGAGAAATATTACACTGAGTCAGTACCCGATGTGGAAAAGGCTCTCAATACTTCTCTAGCAGATGGCTTAAGCGATAGCGAAGCCAAAGCTAGATTAGAAAAATATGGTCCTAATGCTTTAGCTTCTAAAAAGAAGCGGAGTATGTTTATGCGGTTTATTGATCAATTCAAAGATTTTATGATCATCGTTTTGATCATTGCTGCTATTTTATCTGGTGTTTTAGCACATGAATGGACTGATGCCGCAATTATTATGATCGTTGTTATTTTGAATGCGATTTTGGGTGTGTTTCAAGAAGCAAGATCAGAAGCTGCAATCGAAGCATTAAAAGAAATGGCAACGCCAGATGCTCATGTACGTAGAAATGGTGCAATTATTACTATTCCAAGTACAGAGCTGGTTCCAGGAGATATTGTCTTACTGGAAGCCGGTGACGTTGTTCCAGCTGATTTACGATTAAACTTAGCTAGAAGTTTAAAAATAGAAGAATCAGCTTTAACGGGTGAGTCTGTTCCAGTTGAAAAAGATGCTGTAACTTTATCAGGAGATAAGGATATTGCCTTAGGTGACCGAGTTAATATGGCTTATTCCAATACCAATGTTACTTATGGTCGAGGCGAGGGGATCGTTGTAGGAACTGGTATGACTACTGAAGTTGGTAAAATTGCCACGATGCTTAACGATGCCGATGAAACTGATACTCCTTTAAAGCACAACTTAAATCAGTTAGGTAAGACTTTAACAATTATGATTTTGGCAATCTGTGTAATTGTCTTTATTGTAGGTGTGCTAAAGGCTAACCCAGCTGACCGAAATTCTACTTTGATGATTAATATGTTCTTGGTTGCTATTTCACTTGCTGTAGCTGCTATTCCTGAAGGTTTACCAGCTATTGTAACGATTATTTTGGCACTGGGAACACAAGCGATGGCTAAGCATAAAGCAATTGTTAGAAAATTGCCTGCTGTTGAAACTTTGGGTGCAACAGACATTATCTGTTCAGATAAAACTGGTACTTTGACTCAAAATAGAATGACTGTTGAAAAAGTCTTTTATGATGGTGAAGTACACGATGATGCACAAAAAATTGCAGAAACAAATCCTGCATTGTTATCAATGGTTTTAGCTAATGATACTAAGATCGAAAATGGTGGGGACTTGTTAGGTGATCCTACTGAAACTGCTTTGATTCAATATGCTTTTGATCATGATATTGATGTACAAGCTATGCTTGATAAGTATAAGCGTGTGCAAGAAGTGCCATTTGATTCAGATCGTAAGTTGATGAGTACCGTTAATAAAGATGGCGATAAATTCTATGTTGCTGTTAAAGGTGCTCCAGATATGCTTTTGAAGCGAATTACTAAGATTGAACGTAATGGTAAAATCGAACCGGTTACGGATCAAGAAAAGCAAGCTATTCTTGAAACAAACAAAAATATGGCCAAGCAAGCTTTACGTGTTTTAGGTTTAGCATATAAAGAAGTAGATCATGTTTATAATGATCCAACTACGGACAATGTAGAGCAAGATTTGATCTTTGCAGGGCTTGTTGGCATGATCGACCCAGAACGAGGTGAAGCTAAGGCTGCGGTCGCTGAAGCTAAGAGCGCTGGTATTAGAACAGTGATGATTACTGGTGACCACCAAACAACCGCTCAAGCGATTGCTGAAAGATTGGGTATTATTCAAAAAGGTCAAGATAATCGCGTTTTAACTGGTGCAGAACTTGATAAGTTGAGTGATGAATACTTTATCAAGCACGTTCAAGATTACAGTGTTTATGCTCGTGTATCACCTGAACACAAGGTTAGAATTGTTAAAGCATGGCAAGCAAATGATAAGATTGTTGCCATGACTGGTGACGGTGTTAACGATGCACCAAGTTTGAAACAAGCTGATATTGGTATTGGTATGGGAATTACCGGTACTGAGGTTTCAAAAGGTGCAAGCGATATGGTCTTGGCTGATGATAACTTTGCCACAATTGTGGAAGCTGTTAAGCAAGGGCGTAAAGTATTTAGCAACATTCAGAAAGCTATCTTATACTTAATGAGTTGTAACGTCGGAGAAGTTTTAACTGTCTTTATGATGACAATGCTTGGCTGGGATATTTTAGCTCCAGTCCAACTTCTTTGGATTAACTTAGTAACTGATACTTTGCCAGCAATTGCCCTAGGTGTTGAACCAGTTGAAGAAGGAATTATGAAACGTAAACCACGTGGTAAGAAGTCTAACTTCTTTAGTGGTGGAGTTGCTAGCTCAATTATTTATCAAGGTATCTTAGAAGGCATCCTTGTATTAGGTGCTTATCAAATCGGTCTTCATGTTGGACCACACGTTGATAATCCAACTATGCAACATGGGGATGCATTGACCATGGCCTTTCTTACTTTAGGTTTAATTCAGTTATTCCATGCAATTAACTCCAAGTACATCCACCAATCAATTTTCAGTAAACATACATTTGCTAATAAATGGTTTAATGGCGCGATTATCATTGCTGCTTTAATTATGTCAGCTGTTGAATTACCATTTATGACAAAGTTCTTTGACGTTACCGAACTTGATGGTGCACAATGGCTTGTAGTTTTAATTGCTGGTATCTGCATGATCTTAATTGTAGAAATTGTTAAATTCTTCCAGAGAAAAGCCGGTAAAGAATAAAGTTTGACAAAAAATAGAGAAAAAAGCTTGAGGTTTCTCAAGCTTTTTTTGTATTCTTAAAAGTAAGATTATTTTGAGGAAGTTACTACAATGAAGAGTTTTTTATTTCGTCTTTATTTAGCCTGGATGAAATTTTTAAGTAGATTTACCACTATGGAGGACAATAACGTAGTTGTCTTAAATGGATCAGGTCGTTCAGGCTCTAATGGTTATGCTTTTTATAAATGGCTACTAATCAACCATCCAGAATTTAATGTGACCTTAGTCGAACCGTGGCCGTCATCACATCTTAAATGGGAAACTTGGCAAAAGATTGGCGCAGCGCGTTACGTGATTACAACGCACCAGCCATTTAAAGTACGTAAACATCAAATAAATGTGCAACTATGGCATGGCGTTCCATTGAAGAGAATGGGAATCATGGCTAACAATACGCGGTATAAAGACAATAAACGTAATGAAAAATTATGGCATAAGAATGCTGATATTGTTGCTTCAAGTTCAGATTTATATGAAACATTGATGAGCGCCTGCATGGCAATTGAGTCAAAGAAATATCAAAAATTAGGCTTTCCTAGATTGGATCTCTTGTCCAAACCAGTTATTTCTAAAAAAGAATTGTTAAAAGACTTATTTGATCAAGAAGATGAACAAGCAGCAATTGGTATTTATATGCCAACTTTTAGATATGAGCTTGAAGATAAATCAATTATGCAAAAGATTAAAGAGGGGAACTTTTTTGCTTTTGCTGATTTTGACGGTGAAAAGCTAAATAAAGAACTAAAAAAACGCCATCAGTATTTAATTGTTAAGTTGCATCCCTATGAAATGCGCTTGTTCGATAACTTCAAGAGTCAGTATTCCAATATTTCCTTTTTAAACAATGATTACTTGTTTGACCACAATTATGATTTATATGAATTATTAGGCGATACTGATTTCTTAATGACTGATTTTTCATCAATTTATTTCGATTACTTGCATTTAAATAAACCAATTGTATTTGTAACTAACTTTTTGAAACAATATGAAAAAACGCGTGGTCTTTTAATGGGGCCATATAGTGAAATTACGCCGGGCATTAGTGTAAATTCTGAGCAAGAATTAATTAATAATCTTGATCATTTAGATAATCAACAGATCGTTAACCGTCGTATATACTGGTTAAATTTAACTAATCAGGTTCATGGCGATTCATATTGTGAAAATGTCTTTAAATACATGACACAGGAATATAGGGGATAAAATATTGCGCAAAACATTTTTAAATATTTTGTATAATGCGGTTTATCAGATCTTTATTGTATTAGTTCCTCTGATTACCGTTCCATATCTATCCAGAGTTTTGGGACCTAAGACATATGGTATTTATAGTAGCGTTAATAACACTGTACAGTTTTTGATGATTTTTTGTATCCTTTCTGTGTCTTATGTGGGGATGCGGACGATTTCAAGAACGCGTACATACGGAACACAGGAAGAATTAACTAGAGCATTTTGGGGCTTGTGGTATTTTCAAGGTATTGCTGGCGCAATTACGATTGTAATTACTATTTTAGTAACTACTATTTTTCATATTCAATACTGGTTTTACCTTTTACTTATGGTGCCATACTTAATTTCTGCTCAGGTAGATATTTCTTGGTTTTTCCAAGGATTAGCCGACTTTGGTAGAGTTGTTTTAAAAAATACTGCTGTAAAGCTGGTTAGTGTTGTTTTAATTTTGCTATGGGTAAAATCACCAGCAGATTTGTGGAAATATTTACTGATTATGTCTGTTTCTACAATGCTAGGTTCTTTTGTCTTTTGGTTTGATATTCACCGTTATGTGGGTCGACCAGTAGCGCATTTTTATAAATTTAAGAAGAATGCTATTGCGATTGGAACTTTAATGATTCCGCAAATCGCTACCCAAATTTATACATCATTAGATAAGCCAATTTTGGGTCTTTTTTCAAGTTCTACCCAAGTTTCTTTTTATGATAATTCACAGCGAATTTCTAATATGATTTTAGGAGTAATTACTAGCATTTCCTTGGTAATCATGCCTAAAATGGCCAGTGAAGATGAAGAATCACAAAAGGTTGTGATGAAAAAGTCGCTAGAAGCTACAGTGATGCTAGGAACTTTATTTGCTGTAATTATTATGGCAAATACTAAACAATTCGTACCATTCTTTTTTGGCACTAAATATATTCCGATGACACCGTTGATGTTTTGGTTCACTTTGACTATTATCATGATTCCAACCGGTGGTGTTTTTGCCAATCAATTTGCCCTAGCCAATAGACGTGATAAGGATTATGCTTTTCCTGTAGTTATTGGTGCAATTTTAGAAATTATTTTAAGTTATGTTCTAGATCGGCCGTATGGTGCAGCAGGTGCGATGATTGCAATTTTAATTACAGAAGCCGTAGTATTAGTTCTACGTTTATGGGTTGTGCGTGACGGCTATAGTTTTACATATGTTTTTCACGATGTTCCTAAATATATTTTAATTGCATTAATCACTCTTACCATTGGGATGTTTATGCCTAACTTTATTTCATCGGCCTTTTTCAATATGGCATTTAAATCAATTGTGATGTTGCTAGTTTATATGCTTTTGATGTTTGCATTAAAGCTCGACTTTAACGAAGACATTATTAAATTATTCAAGAATTTCTTTAAAAGAGGTTAAAAATGATTCCAAAAATCATCCATTACGTTTGGGTAGGTCATAATCCAAAGTCTAAGTTGATCCAAGAGTGTATTGCCACTTGGAAGGAAAAATTACCTGATTATCAATTTATTGAGTGGAATGAAGATAATTTTGATATGCACGAAAATAAGTACATTGAGCAAGCTTATAAGGCAAAAAAGTGGGCTTTTGTTTCAGATTATATTCGTGCTAAAGCTATCTATGAACAAGGTGGGATTTATTTAGATACAGATGTGCGTGTAATTGCTAGTCTGACGCCTTTGCTTGATAACAAGGCCTTTATTGGCTTTGAAAACAACAATTATCTTTCGGCTGCAATTTTTGGCGCAGAAAAAGGGCATCCATTTATGCAGGATATCCTTGATTATTATAAAGATCGTAATTTTGAATATGATGTAAATAATCAAATGGCAGGCGTAAATAGTGTTTCCGTTACTGATATGCTGATTGATCGGTATGGTTTAAAGATTGGTAACAAGGAACAGGAATTAAAGGAAGGTATTCATGTTTATCCAGATGGCGTTTTATGTAATCCGTCTGTTAACTCACTTTCGATTCACTTATTTACGGGAACTTGGATGAACGGAAAACATTCATTTAAACATAAACTTGTCACTTTCCTTAAGCGTCATATTAATACACCTAAAGAGGCAGGGTTATATGCCAAGTGGATTCGATGAATCAAGAAGAATTACAAAGATTAACAGAGCAAATTTCTAGGGACTATTTTAAGCGTCCCTTTTTGCATGAAGTAAAAATTAATCGTCGTATGACAACGACCGGCGGACGATATCATTTAGATGATCATCATATTGAGATTAACGCCCATTTTTTAGAAGAAAAATATTATCAAGATTTGATTGGTATAATTAAACACGAATTAACGCATTATCATTTACATTTATTAGGCCGAGGTTTTAGGCATAAAGACTATGACTTTAAAATTTTACTTAAACGAGTTGGTGGTAGTCGTTATGCTCCAGATATTGGATTAAAGCGTAGAAAAAAATATCGGTATTTATATGTTTGTGAAAGCTGCAGACTAAAATATTTCCGCATTCGTCGCATTAATATCCAAAGATATCGGTGTGGAAAATGCAAGGGACGCCTACATTTAGAGCAAAGCTTTCAAAAATAAAGCAAAAAAATTAAAAATATTTCAATTTTTTCTTGCATATCTCCTTTTTTTAGTCTATTATAGTTGATGTGCCGCGGGCGTGGCGGAATGGCAGACGCGCAAGACTAAGGATCTTGTGATCGCTTTAGATCGTGGAAGTTCGAGTCTTCTCGCCCGCACCAATTAGAAGTCGCAGTAAGCGACTTCTTTTTTTTACCTAAAAATCGGTTATACTTTAATTAATGAAATTAAAGGAATAGAAATTATGGCAAAAAAGCATAAATCAAGAATACCCAAAAGTGTAAAAATTGTTGTTCGCGCATTTATTATTTTGTTTGTCTTGCTTGTAGCCTTTATTGGCTTTCGTTATTATAGAAGATATGCGATTCAATCAGAGCAGATTAGACAAGCACAGCTGCAGCGAGAACAAGAAGCAGCAAAATTATTAAAGCAGAAAAAAGATTTTATCAAAAAAGTTGGCCCGATTGCACAAGCAGTAGATAAGTCATACGATTTATTGCCGAGTATCACGATTGCTCAAGCTTGCCTTGAAAGTAATTATGGTCAAAGTGATTTGTCGCAAAAATATAACAATTTGTTTGGCGTTAAGGGGACCAATCCAAATACTTCGGCTGTGATGACGACCAAAGAATATGTTAAAGGAAAGTGGATCACTGTTAAGGCTCGTTTTCAAATATATGACTCATATGAGGCTTCAATCAGAGCCCATGCTAGATTATTCCAGAATGGGACAACGTGGAATCACGACCAATATAAGCACGTTTTAGCGTCTAAAGATTATAAGACACAGGCTAAAGCATTAGTAACAGATGGCTATGCGACGGATCCAGATTATGCAGATAAGTTGATCAATTTAATTGAACAATTTGATCTAGAAAAATATGATAAGTAATGATTAAAGCAACGAAATGATCGTTGCTTTTTTGGTATAATATTTCAGTTACTATTAAAAGAATTATTTTTTGTGAAGGGGACAATAATGAGCGAAAAATCTATCTTAGCTAACTTAAATCCGCAACAGAAAAAAGCCGTTGAAACTACTGAAGGACCGCTTTTAGTAGTTGCTGGGGCGGGTTCGGGTAAAACTTCAGTTTTAACAAGACGAATTGCTTACTTAGTTGAAGAGAATAATGTTGCACCATGGAATATTTTGGCCATTACCTTCACCAATAAAGCAGCTAGTGAAATGCGTGAGCGTGAACAAGATTTGCTAGGACCTGCTGCTGAAAATATTTGGATGTCAACTTTCCATGCTCTTTGTGTAAGAATTTTACGTAGAGACGCTGATAAGATTAATTACGATCATAACTTTTCAATTGCCGATTCAGCTGAACAATTGACGTTAGTTAAGCATATTGAAAAGGATTTAAATATTAATCCTAAGATGTATGATCCACGAGGCGTTTTGTCTGCAATTTCTAATGGTAAGAATGATTTGCTTGATCCGGATGCTTTTGAAGCAAGTGCATCTTCACCTTTTGAAAAGATGACGGCTAAAATTTATAAAGAATATCAAAGAAGACTCCGTAGAGACCAAATCATGGACTTTGACGATTTAATCATGCAAACTTTGGTTTTATTTAAAAAGAGCCCAGAAACTTTACAATACTATCAAGATAAATTCCGCTATATTTTAGTCGATGAATATCAGGATACTAACCAAGCACAATATGAATTGTGTCATTCATTAGCAGCTAAGCATAAGAATATTTGTGTGGTTGGGGATGCTGACCAGTCTATCTATGGTTGGCGTGGTGCAAATATGGAAAACATCATGAATTTTGAACAAGACTACAAAAAAGATGGTGTTAAAACTGTTAAGCTTGAACAAAATTACCGTTCAACTGGGCACATCTTGTCAGCTGCTAACTCAGTTATTAAAAATAATCAAAATCGTAAAGCTAAGAATTTGTGGACTGATCAAGGTGATGGCCAAAAGATCACATATTATCAAGCTCAAAGCGGCGATGATGAAGCACACTACATTATTTCTAAAATTAAAAAAGAAGTAGAAGATAAGAAACGTTCATATAAGGACTTCGCAATCCTTTACCGGACTAACGCTCAATCACGTACAGTCGAAGAAGCTTTTGTAAAATCCAATATTCCTTATCAAATTGTCGGTGGACATAAATTCTACGATCGAAAAGAAATTAAAGATATTATGGCCTACTTAAAGCTAGTGGCCAATCCAGCAGATACGATGAGTATGAACCGTATTATCAACACTCCTAAGCGGGGGATCGGTGCTGCAACAGTAGATAAATTGTTAACTTTTGCTGATGAAAATAACTATACTGCACTAGACGCAATGGAGCATGTGGCTGAAAGTACAATTAGTACTCGTGCTGCTAAAAAATTAAATGATTTTGGTATTAAGTTAAGAGATGCAATTGCTTATGCTCAAATTCATGGCGTAACTGGTTTAACAGAAAAAATTTTAGAAGACTTTGATTATACTGAGGCTTTAAGAAGAGAAAATACTATTGAAGCTGAAACTCGTCTTGAAAACTTGGACGAATTCTTAACAGTAACTAAACGTTTTGATGATCATTATGAACCAGAAGATGATGATTCCAATCCATTGAGTGATTTCTTAGCTGAAGTATCATTACTAAGCGATCAAGATGATATTGACGATGATGGCAATCAAGTGGCTTTGATGACTCTGCACGCAGCTAAGGGTCTAGAATTTCCAGTCGTCTTTTTAATTGGAATGGAAGATGGTTTATTCCCGCTTCAACGCGCTATGATGGATGACAATGAACTGGAAGAAGAACGGCGTTTAGCTTATGTAGGCATTACCCGTGCTAAGCAAGAGCTATTCTTAACTAATGCATATTCACGAATGATGTATGGTAGAACGCAAAATAACCCAGCTTCACGCTTTTTAGATGAAATTGAACCTAAAGATATTCAAAAAGAAGCAAATGAAAAATTACAAAATAGCTTTATTCAATCTCATTATCAAACTGCACCATTTGCCAATAGAGCGGAAAGAGCTCGCGCAGAAGTTTATACTGCTAAAAAGGCAACTGGAGCAGTTGGAGCTGAAAAGAAGGGCTGGAATGTCGGCGATCAAGTAGAGCATAAAGCTTGGGGTCACGGCGTTGTTACTAAAGTTAGCGGAAGCGGAGAAGATATGGAATTAGATATTGCTTTTAATGGCAAGGGAATCAAGAGACTTCTTGCTGCTTTTGCACCAATTAAAAAGGTATAATAAATAAGAGATATTTAAATCAGGAGGTAAAAATGGCAGATATTACTCTTGATGAGGCTAAAAAAGAAGCTAGTTTACTTAGAAATCAGCTAGATAAGTGGGCTGATGCATATTATTCAAAAGATGCACCTGAAGTTGAAGATAATGTTTATGATCAAAAATATAGCCGCTTGCTTGAATTAGAAAAACAATTCCCAGAGATTGTCACGCCTGATTCAATTACTCAACGAGTAGGTGGCGAAATCGACAGTGACTTTACTAAAGTTGAACATGCTATCCCGATGCTTTCTATGGGGGATGTTTTCTCAAAAGATGAGTTGAAAGATTTTGATCAACGCATGCAGAAATTAGTGGGTCATCCAGTCGAGTATAATGTTGAATTGAAGATTGATGGTTTATCACTGTCACTTGAATATGAAAATGGTAAATTAATGCGTGCATCAACTCGTGGTAATGGTTATGTTGGTGAAGACGTAACCGCCAATGCGCGTTATATTGCAGATATTCCGCAGACTTTACCTGAACCTTTGACTATTGAAGTTCGCGGAGAATGTTACATGGGTAAAGAAGCTTTTGCCAAGTTAAATGAAGAACGTGAAAATGAAGGATTAAGTGTTTTTGCCAATCCGCGTAATGCTGCTGCAGGTTCACTTCGTCAGCTTGATCCCAAAGTAACTAAAAAAAGACAATTAAGTACTTTTATCTATACTTGGGTAAATCCACCAGAAGATATAACTAGTCAGCACGAAGCAATTAAACGGATGCAAGAATTGGGTTTTCACACTAATGAAACTGGGCAAAAATTAGCAAGCCTTGAGGAAATTTTTGCTTTTATCGATGAATATACTGCAAGGCGTGATAGCCTAGCTTATGGTATTGATGGAATTGTTTTAAAAATTGACGATCTAAATATTGAACGAAGCTTAGGCAATACTGTTAAAGTGCCACGTTGGGAGATTGCTTATAAGTTTCCACCAGAAGAGCAGGAAACTATTGTCCGCGATATTGTCTGGACAGTCGGCAGAACTGGTGTAGTTACACCAACTGCCGTAATGGATCCGGTTCAGCTTGCGGGAACCACGGTAGCACGTGCCTCACTTCATAATCCTGATTATTTGAATGAAAAAGACGTTCGTCTTGGTGACACAGTTAAGCTCCATAAAGCTGGGGATATTATTCCAGAAATTTCTGAAGTTGTGTTATCAAAAAGACCAGTTGATTCAGTGCCTTATGTAATTCCTGAAAATTGTCCTTCATGTGGACATAAGCTAGTTCATTTACAAGATGAAGTAGCACTTCGCTGTATCAATCCGTCTTGTCCAGCTCAAGTAGAAGAAGGAATTACGCACTTTGCTTCACGACCTGCTATGAATATTGCGGGTTTGGGACCAAAAATTGTGAAGCAATTAATTGCTAATGATTTGGTTCATAATGTTGCCGATCTTTATCACTTATCTGCAGAAGATTTAGCACAGCTTGATCACTTTAAAGAAAAATCAATTAACAATTTATTAACTGCAATCGATAATTCGAAGAAAAATTCTGTAGAATTATTGATTACTGGTCTTGGAATTGACCATGTCGGTGCTAAAGCTGCTCGATTAATTGCCCAAAAGTTTAAAAATCTGGCAAAGATTATGTCTCTAGGGGTGCAAGATCTTGCGTCTATAGATACAATAGGCATGACAATTGCAGAATCAATGACAACTTATTTTGCTCAACCAGAAGCACAAGAAATGATCGCTGACTTAGAAAAGAGTGGATTAAATATGGAATATCTTGGTGAAGATGAACCTGAAGATATTCCAGATAATCCATTTAAGGACAAGACAGTTGTATTAACTGGAAAACTAGAGCATTATACTAGAAGTGAATTTACTAAGAGATTGCAAGCCTTAGGAGCTAAAGTTACAGGATCCGTTTCTAAAAAGACTAATTATGTGATTTATGGTCAAGATGCTGGCTCTAAATATAATAAGGCTGAGCAATTGGGGATTCCGCTTTTAACAGAAGAAGAAGCAATTGCACAAATCAAATAAAAGGGACAATTATTGTGAAAAAATATTTGCAAATTATGGCTTTAGCAGGGATAGCCATTACTTTAACTGGTTGTGGGAGATTGAAAGACTCTAGTTTAGCGAATAATGCAACTACTACTTCAACAACTAAGAAAAAGAGTTATCAAACAACTAATACCGGTAATAGTGGCTATTCTGTTTTATTGAAAAATGGACGCTATGTAGTTAGTCCAATTGCTGGTTTAACAGCAACCGATAATGATAATTCAGTTGATACAAGAGAATTAGAACGTGGCTTGATTCAAATTTCTAAGAATCAATTCTCAACTAATCAGTATGTTTTCCAAGAAGGACAACAACTGGATACTTCAACTGTAACTGATTGGTTAACCAGAAAATCAAAGACTAATCCTCAAGGATTAAATCCAGTCAATAATGGTAAGACTGGAACTGATACTAGAAATCCAATTTATTTAGAAGAAATTGTTGAGCAAGATTATTTAACTGGTTCAGGTTCTAAGTATCAATTAGGTGGTATGAGTCTTGGCTTAGCAATGAATTCCGTTGACTATTACCAAAAAAAGCGTGATGGTGCAGAATTTCAAACTGATATTTCCAAAGCTACCCAGCGTGCTCAAGGTGAGAAAATAGCTAATGAAATTGTGGCTCGTTTGCGTAAGCGTAAGAGCTTGAAGAATATTCCAATTACCATTGGATTATTCTCTAAAACAGGAAAAGATTCATTAGTTGGCGGAACTTACTTTGCTTACGGGACAGCGGCCGCTAATAGTAGTAAAATAACTAAATGGAAATCCATGTCGGAAAAAATGCAAGTTTTACCGACAACTGGTAATGAAAAAGCAATTAATAGCGACGACGCATCTCATTTCAATGATTTTAAGACGGCAATTCAAAATTACTTCCCTAATATTAGTGGAGTAACGGCAACTTTGCGTTATGATAATGGCAAGCTGGCTCAAGAAAATATTTCAATTACGACCCAGTTTTATGGTTATGAGCAAATTCAAAGTTTTACTCGTTTAACCTTATCAACAGCGAAGAAATATTTGCCGAACAATATTCCAATTGAAATCAAGATTGGATCAGTTGATGACGTACAAGCATTAATTGCAAAAGAAACCGGCGATAGTGATTATCAAGTCCATGTTTATGGCGGCGAATAGGAGGTATTTGCGTGGAAATCACCAAAGATACTATTAAACACGTTGCGACTCTTTCGCGACTTGCGTTTAATGAGGAAGAATTAGATAAATTTACTGATCAAATGGGATCAATCATTAATATGGCTGATCAACTTAGTGAAGTTGATACTGAAGGCGTTGAGGAAACCGTTCAAGTTGTTGATCGTGACACTGTCTTCAGAGAAGACATTCCTGAACACTGGCAAGGACAAACTAGAGAAACATTAATGGAAAACGTTCCTGAAAAGGCTAACGGTTACATTAAGGTTCCTGTAATTATTAATAAGGATGAGGATGAGTAATGAATTACTTAAACGAAAATATTGATTCATTAAACAAAAAGCTTGCCAGCGGTGAATTATCAGCAGATAAATTAGCTAAAGACACTGTGGCAAACATTAAGGAAACTGATAAGAAGTTAAATGCTTGGATCACTGTTTTGGATGATGCAAAGCCTGCAGAAAACCTTGACTACTCAAAGAGCAAGTTAGCAGGTATTCCAATTGCTATTAAGGATAACATCATCACTAATGGTGTTAAGACTACTGCTGCAAGTCATATGTTGTACAACTACATGCCAATGTACGATGCAACAGTTATTTCTAAGCTTAAGAAGGCTGGAGCAACTTTTGTAGGTAAGACCAACATGGATGAGTTTGCTATGGGTTCATCAACTGAACACTCATATTATGGTGCTACTCACAATCCATGGAACTTAGATAAGGTTCCAGGTGGTTCATCTGGTGGTTCAGCAGCAGCTGTTGCTGGTGGTCAAGTTGTTGCAGCACTTGGATCAGATACTGGTGGTTCAATTCGTCAACCTGCAGCATTTAACGGTATTTTTGGTATTAAGCCAACATATGGCCGTGTATCTCGTTGGGGTCTTATCGCATTTGGTTCTTCACTTGATCAAATCGGTGTAATGACTAAGCGCGTTAAGGATTCAGCAGAAGTATTAAACGTTATTGCTGGTGGCGATGAACATGATTCAACTGTATCAGTTCGTGAAGTTCCTGACTTTACTAAGTTCATTGGTCAAGATGTTAAGGGCCTTCGCGTAGCTGTTCCTAAAGAATACATGGATGCAGTTAGTGGTGAAATGCGTGAAGTTATTCAAAAGCAAATTGATACTTTAAAGGATGCTGGTGCAATTATCAACGAAGTATCATTACCACATACTAAGTACGCTGTTCCGGACTATTACATCATCGCTTCAAGTGAAGCTTCATCAAACTTACAAAGATACGATGGTATCCGTTATGGTTATCGTGCTAAGGACACTAAGAACTTGCTTGAGGTTTATGTTAAGTCACGTTCTGAAGGTTTTGGTACAGAAATTAAGCGTCGTATTATGCTTGGTTCATTTGCCCTTTCAGCTGGTTCATACGACAGATTCTTTAGACAAGCTGCTAAGGTTAGAACTTTAATTTGCGATGACTTTGACAAGATCTTTGCTGAAAATGATGTAATCGTTGGACCAACTACTACTGAACCTGCATTTGGTATTGGTGAAGAAGTTTCTGACCCAATCAAGATGTACAACAACGATATTTTAACTATTTCTGCTAACTTAGCAGGTATTCCTGCAGCTAGTGTTCCAGCTGGTTTAGTTGATGGTATGCCTGTCGGCTTACAAATTATGGCTAAGCGTTTTGATGAAGGTAGTATCTTCAAGACTGCTGACTTTATTGAACGTACTAACAAGTTTTATGAAAAAACACCAACTGGAATGGAGGACTAATTGAATGAATTTTAAATCGACTATCGGACTTGAAGTCCACTTCGAATTAAAGACAAAGAGCAAGATTTTCTCTCCTTCACCAGTAACCTACGGTGCTGAGCAAAACACGGAGACTAATGTTATTGACTGGGCCATGCCTGGTACCTTGCCAATGGTTAACAAGAATGTTTACCGCTTAGGTATTATGGTTGCTTTAGCAACACATTCACATATTTTGCCAACTACTCACTTTGACCGTAAGAACTACTTCTATCCTGATAACCCAAAGGCTTACCAGATTACTCAGTTCTTCCAACCACTTGCTCGTGATGGTTATATTGAAGTTGAAGTTCGTGGCAAGAAGAAGAGAATCGGTATTCATGAAATGCACATCGAAGAAGATGCCGGTAAGAACACTCACGGAACTAATGGTTACTCATACGTTGACTTAAACCGTCAGGGTGTTCCACTTCTTGAAGTTGTTTCTGAACCTGACATGGAAGATCCAGAAGAAGCTTACGCATACCTTGAAAAGTTGCGTAAGATTGTTCAATTTACTGGTGCTTCTGACGTTAAGATGGAAGAAGGTTCAATGCGTGTTGATACCAACATTTCTATCCGTCCTGCAGGTCAAAAGGAACTTGGTACTAAGGTTGAAATGAAGAACTTGAACTCATTTGACCACGTAAGACGTTCACTTGCGTACGAAGAAAAGCGTCAAGAACAAGTTCTTTTAGCTGGTGGTCATATTCAACTTTCAACTCGTCGTTTTGACGAGGCTACTGGTAAGACTGTTTTGGAACGTGTTAAGGAAGGTGCTTCCGACTACCGTTACTTCCCAGAACCAGATATTGCACCTGATCATATTAGTCAAGAATGGATTGACCAAATTGCTAAGGAACTTCCAAAGAGTCCATTCGATCGTTACGATGACTATGTAAACAAATTTGGTTTGAAGCCATATGATGCTAATGTTTTGCTTCAAACTAAGGAAAGTTCAGACTTCTTCGATGCAGCTGTAGCAGCTGGTGCAGATCCAACTCTTGCGGCTAACTGGATGAATACTCAAGTAAATGGTTATTTGAATGATAACCGTGTAAGCTTAGAAGATATCAAGCTTACGCCAGAAAACTTAGCTAAGATGATTAAGTTGATCCAAGATGGTACTATTTCATCTAAGATCGCTAAGAAGGTCTTTGCTGAAACTGTTGCTAACGGTACTGATCCTAAGAAGTACGTTGAAGACAATGGCATGGTTCAATTGTCAGATACTTCTGTCTTGGAACCAATGGTTAAGAAGGTTGTTGATGATAACCCTCAATCAGTTGAAGACTTCAAGAATGGTAAGGATCGTGCAATTGGTTTCTTAGTTGGTCAAATCATGAAGCAAACTCGTGGTAAGGCTAACCCTAAGATGGTTAATAAGTTACTTAACCAAGAATTGCAAAGTCGTTAATTTTTAGAACGTTAAGGTAGTAATTATGACTAGTAAAGCAAGATTAATTTATAATCCTGTATCCGGTCACGAGCAAATGCCCAAAAATGTGGCCGATATTTTAGATGTATTAGAGCAAGCTGGTTATGAAGCTAGTGCTTTTAGAACTACACCTGAACAAAATAGTGCTCGTAATGAAGCTACACGTGCTGCAAAAGAAGGTTTTGATCTGATTGTTGCAGCTGGTGGTGATGGTACAATCAATGAAGTAGTTAATGGAATCGCCTTTTTAGAAAACAGACCTAAGATGGCAATTATTCCAGCTGGTACGACTAATGATTATGCCCGTGCATTGGCTATCCCACGTGATAATATTCCTGATGCTGCTAAGGTTATCTTAAAGAATAAGACACGGAAAATGGATATCGGTAAAGCAATCTTTGGTAATCAAACTCAATATTTTGTAAATATTGCTGCCAGCGGTTCTTTAACAGAATTAACATATGGCGTGCCATCAGAAGTGAAGTCAGCTTTAGGTTATGCAGCATATCTTATTAAGGGAGCAGAAATGTTGCCACACTTAACTGAAAATGAGATGCGCTTAACCTATGATGATGGTGTTTATGAAGGTAAACTCTCAATGTTCTTATTGGGAATGACTAATTCAATTGGTGGTTTTGAACAAGTTATGCCTGATGCACAACTTAGTGATGGACTTTTCCAATTAATTGTAGTTAAACCTTCTGACCCTGTCAGCATGATGAAATTAATGGCATTAGCATTAAATGGTAAGCACGTTGATGATCCTAACATCATTTATACCAAGACTAGAAGCTTAAAGGCGGAACTTATTGGTAAGAGTGCAGGACAAGATTTACCAGTAAACCTTGATGGTGAAATCGGTGGATATTGTCCAGTTGATTTTCATAATTTACAGCAACATATTGAATTTTATGTTGGTGGATAAAAATTAGCTAAAATAAAAGAGCTCAGCAATTGCTGAGCTCTTTTTATATACACATATAAAAATATAGCTATTAGCTACGATCATTACCCATACCAAAGATTTGGAGTAAGAATAAGAAAATGTTTATAAAGTCAAGGTAGAGTTGCAAAGCACCAAGAACGGCAAGACCGTTAGTTGAAACTTGATCACCATAACTGTTATAAATATTTCTCATCTTTTGGGCATCATAAGCAGTTAAACCGGTAAAAATTACAACACCGATGATTGAGAAAATGAATGTTGCAACGGAGTTACGTAAAAACATATTAACAATCATAGCCACGAATAAACCGATTAAAGCTGCTCTCATGTATGAACCTAAGTTGTTTAAGTTCTTCTTAGTAAATGTACCAAAGATAGCCATGGAACCGAATACTGCGGCTGACGAAAGGAATGCCGTACCAATTTGTGCTTGGGTGTAGTAACCAGCAAGCAAAGCAAATTCAAAACCATAAATTACAGCTAAAATCATCAACATGATAAAACCAGCAACGGGATTTCTTGTAGCCTTAAAACTGATCCCCAATGATAAACCAATAGGAACAAACAAAATAACCCACATAAGTGCAGTTGGCATTTGCATAACAGCTGATCTAAATACTGTCATGGTTAAAAATGCAGCAATAGCTGAAACTAAAACAGCTAAGCCCATGTAACCATACATCTTTGATAGAAAACCGTTAACTTCTGAAACGTCATGTACTTGACGACGCTCAGGACTTGAAAAGTTGTCCATATTATTGTCACTCTTTCTATTTATATGCTCTATATATTTTACCGTATTTATTACGAAAATATAAATTTTTAAATTCAATAAGTCAATATTTAACACTTTAATTGGTTATCTTGTTATTGTATAAGTAAGGAAGTGATTTCTATGGATAAACAATATTCTGATGATGATGTTCGAGGTCAGCGTAGTATTCTGACAGACAATGATAAAAATGCAGTAAAAGAACTAATTTTTACGGAAAATGCTAAGAAGCATTATGAAGTTTTGACAGGCTCACAAAAAACATTTATTAATCGGGAATTAGATGATTTAAAATTAGGAAAAGATAGTTTTAAAAGTCGAGAAGTAAATTCTGAATTAAATCAAAGAATTATCTATAAAGAAGAAGGAAATCAAATAATTATTACTGATTTTTTATTTGATGCCTATCGAGATACCGAGCAATATAAAAAAGCTCAAATTAGGATGAATAATATGAATAATTAAAAATGACCGTCGTGTAATGAGACGGTCATTTTTAATTATTTTTCTTTTTTAGCCCATTTTAATCCGATGCCTGTAACACCACTCAAGATAGAGAAAATAGGTGAGAGCAAGCTGAAGAAGACAAAAGGTAAGAATTGGAGGACGGGCACACCCAATGCAGAAGCGGCAAATGAACCTGCAACACCCCAAGGAATCAAGTAGTTAATTACACTACCACCATCTTCAAGTACACGGCTAAGTGCTAAAGGTGAAAGCTTGATTTTATCAAAAGCTGGTTTGAATGCACGGCCAGGTAAAATTACTGATAAGTATTGTTCACCAACAAAAAGATTAATACAGATACCTGAAAGAATGGTAATAGTAATTAAGCGTCCTGGCTTTTTAAGATGTTTAACAAGAGGCTCCATTGCACTTTGCATCACGTTGAACTTCATAAGCATCCCGCCTAATGACAGGGTGGAAATAATTAATGCAACCGTAGACATCATACTAGAAATACCACCACGAGTAAGTAATGCATTAACTGAGGCGTCACTAGTCTTAGCTACAAAGCCATTCATGATCAAAGTGTCTAGTGCTTGAATAGATTCGTGAGGACTTTGAATAAAAATCATAATTACAGTAACTGCAATATTGATAAACAGGGTAGGAATGGCAGGAATCTTACGCCAAGCACAAATTAACATTAAAATAATTGGTACAATAGCCCACCAAGTAATTGAAAAGTTATTTTGTAAAATTCTGGAAGTGTGTTCAATCTTGGTTGGATCCATATGGCCACTGTTACCAAGAATCCAGAATAAAATAAGTGATACTACAAATGAAGGAATAGTTGACCACATCATATTTTTAATATGAGCAAAAAGTTCACTTTCGGCAACGGCAGCGGATAAGTTAGTTGAATCAGATAAAGGAGACATTTTATCGCCGAAAACAGCACCAGATATGATTGCACCGGCAACTAAAGCTGGGTTAGCGCCCATACTGGAACCAATACCGAATAAGGCAATTCCGACAGTTGAAATGGTAGTAAACCCACTACCAATTGCAACACCAATGATGGAACAGACAATGAATACAGATGGTACAAAGAAACTACCACTGATTAAGTGGAAACCAAGTACCATAATGGAAGGGATAATCCCTGCTTTGATCCAAATACCAATTAAGGCACCAATCAACATGAAAATAAAAATAGGAATAATCGCAACGCTGATTCCTTCTTTAATCCCATTTTGGATATCTTGCCAGCTAAAGCCGCGTAATTTTGCCCAAAAGGTTAGTAAAAGTACAGTGAATAAAACTGGTACTTCTGGTGATAAACCAAATTTAATTACTGATAATCCTAAAATGACTAATAAAACTATTAGGATAATTATTGATTCTGAAAAGGGGACTTTCTTTTTTTCCATTTTTATTCCTCCAAATAAAAAAATCCCGTTGACTTAAGTCAACGGGACGACGATTGCCGTGGTACCACCCACTATTTCAAGCATCATAGCTTGAATCTCTATCAGATGGTAACGGATCTGAACATTTCCGAGCAATAATAATTACGAAGTAATTCGTCTAACTCCGCCTGTCTGGTTTGCACCTACCACCAGTTCTCTGAACGCTGAGCGAAGCAGCTACTGTTTCGTTAATTGTTGAAAAATATGATAGCAATATTAAAAAAAACTGTCAACACTTTTCATGAAAAATAATTTGCAAGACACAAATCTAGTCAAGGATTATAATAATAAAGAATTGTTTTATTAAATAAAAAAGGCTGGTATTTATGAAGAAAAACCAAATTGTTGACTTAGAGATTACTGACCTTTCATATGAGGCAATGGGGGTTGCTCATTATGAAGGATTAACAATCTTTGTTACTAACGCTCTTCCGGGAGAAGTGGTTAGTGCTAAAATTTTAAAAGTTAAAAAGAATTTTGCCTTTGCCAAAATTGAAAAAATTAAAAAAGAAAGTCCGGATCGAGTAAAAATCAAGCTCAATCAATGGGTTCAAACTGGTTTGGCATCTCTGGCTCATATTAAGTATGATAAGCAACTTGAGTTCAAGCGAAATCAAGTAGTTAACCTGCTTAAAAAGGCACACATGGATAACATTGAAGTGGGCGAAACTATGGCTAGTCCTGAACAAACAGGTTATCGTAATAAAGCCCAAGTTCCCGTACGTGAAGTTAATGGGCAACTTGAAATCGGCTTTTTTAGACGTCACTCACATGACTTAGTGCCACTTACTAACTTTTTTACCACTGATCCGGAAATTGATCGTGTGCTTATAGCTGTGCGTGATATTTTACGTAAAAATAATGTACCCGCCTATGATGAAATTAATCATAAGGGGGAAGTACGTTATCTTGACGTGCGCAGAAGTAAAGCAACGGGAGAGATCATGGTAATTTTGATCTGCCTTCACAAAGATTTTGCCCAATTACCACGTATTGCTGCTGAAGTTAGTCAAATTCCTGGTGTTACCGGTTTGATTTTGAATCATAATCCTAAAAAGACTAATGTGATTTTGGGTAAAAAAGATTACCTTGTCTTTGGTAATGATCAAATAACTGATAAGATTGGTGATTTGAAGTTTAGAATCTCACCGCAAAGTTTCTTCCAAATTAACTCACTGCAAACGCCGCGTTTGTATGACTTGGCTATCAAAAAGGCAGCTTTAAAGCCAAGTGATGTAGTAATTGATGCCTATTCAGGAATTGGAACAATTGGACTGAGTGTAGCTAAGCATGTAAAAGCAGTTCGCGGAATTGAAGTTGTTCGCGATGCTATTAAAGACGCTAAGGACAATGCTGAATTAAATGGTATTGATAATGCTGAATATTATTTGGGCAAGGCTGAAGAAATTATGCCTCGTTGGGCTAAGCAAGGCCTTAAGACCGATGTAGTATTTGTTGATCCACCACGAAAAGGATTAACTCCTGAATTTATTGATGCCACTGTTAAGACAGGACCTAAGAAGATTGTTTATATTTCATGCAATCCAGCTACAATGATTCGTGATTTGCAATTATTCCAAGAGCAAGGTTATGAATTTGATCGCATTGATCCTGTCGATATGTTTCCACAGACTCCACATGTTGAGAGCGTTACGGTCCTTGAACGTACAGAAAAATAGGCGATAATCACCGGTATGACGGTATTCTTGATAGATGAAAAGTGTACTAATTCCTGTTTTGATGATTGGGATTAGTACACTTTTTGTTTGTTGAGCTAGAGGGTCGAGTGAATAGCGTGCTGGATTTTCGGGTTGTGTATGCAAGTGTTCGTTTTAGAGAGTTGCGTTGGTTAAGGTGATGGAAAGAACTGTAATGGTTGACATGACGATAAGATAATGGATGTTAATTATTAAAGATATTTATAATCAAAGATTTAATTTATTGATTCTAATCAATTTTTGTAAAATGCTTTTATGCTAGATCTATATCGCAATAATCAAATGGAAGGATGAGAAATATGGTTAACTATATTGCAAAAATTAAACCAATAAATGCGGATAAAATTGAAACACAGGCGCATGGAATAGCAACATTCAGTGAAAATGGTAATAGCCTTCATATTCATGTGGAAATGTTTGATACGCCTGCCAATATTGAACATTGGGAACATTTCCAGATGGGAAACAAGCTCATGTTCCGACGCTAATGCAGGACGTGAATCATGATGGCTTTATTGATTTACCTGAAACAGAGGCAGTATCTGGGACAACGATGGTTCCTTTTGATGATGCACCACAAGAAATGAGCATTCCCCATGATAGCTACCCGGTTGCAGATAAATACGGTCATTATGAATATGATAAGGATGTCTCATTAAAAGATTTACAAATAAAATTTAAGCAAGCATTTGGTAGTGACGATCTTCAATTAGACAAACGAGTAGTTTATATTCACGGCGTACCAGCGGATCTTAAATTGCCATCTAGCGTTGCCGGTAATGTTATGAGTTATGATGCACATACAACTTTGCCAATTGCTGCTGGAGAGATTAAATTGGCACATTAATTTTTATAGAACTGAAATTTGAAAGCCAGAGTCTATGCTTTTTGCATGGTTTCTAGTCTTTTTTGTATATTCTCTCTTTTATTAAACGAAATTTACACGATAAAACTGTGATTTTTTGCTTAAAAGATAAATATAAAAAGACACTAGTATCTTGATAACAGTCAAGTCACCTAAATTGTTTTTTACCTATAATGTGTAGTGTCAAGAAAGGGAGAGGTGAAAAATGATTAAGTTACAACAATTTTTTATGAGGTACAAAAAGCAGCTTTTGCTTGTTAATACTATTTTGCTGTTGCTTGCTGAAGGATCTAAATGGCTATTACACATGAATTTACCATACCAGGCTTTAATGCTTATCGTGGGGATTGTCGGAGTGCTTCCAATTGCTTTGACGGCTATTTCATCTTTAAGGGTTAAATTAATTTCTATTGATGTTTTAGTATCGCTGGCGGTAATCGGTGCCTTCATTATTGGTAAATTTAATGAAGCAGCCATTGTTACTTGGCTATTCATGTTAGGAGATGTACTGGAAGAATTAACCCTAAAGAAAACGCGGTCAGCCGTTGCTGATTTAACCAAAATGGCACCACAGACTGCGTTAGTTGTTCAAGATGATGGCTCAACTGAGAAAGAAGATGTCGATTTCATTGATCCTGGTGAGAAGATTCTAGTTAAAACTGGTGATCAAGTTCCAGTCGATGGCAAGGTTATTTCAGGTTCTGGTTATCTTAATGAAGCCAGTGTTAACGGTGAATCTAAATTAGTTAATAAAAAAGCCGGTAATGAAGTATATGCAGGAACTATCCTTGAAAACGGTATATTGACTGTCGAAACTACCGCAGTCGGTGAAGATACGACTTTCGGTAAAATTATTGAAATGGTTGAAGAAGCACAAGATACAAAGTCATATACAGAAAAGTTAATTAACCGGTTTTCCAAATATTACACTCCTGCCGTACTTGTAATTGCGATTGCTGTGGGTCTAATTACTAAAGATCTTAAGTTAGCCATTACGGTCATGGTGCTGGGCTGCCCAGGTGCTCTAGTTATTGGTGTACCAGTATCTACAGTTGCTGGTATCGGTAATGGTGCTAAAAGCGGCATTATGTTTAAAGGGTCGCAAGTAATGGATCAAACTCACCGGATTGATGAAATTGCTTTTGATAAAACCGGCACTTTGACTGTTGGATATCCAGAAGTTAGTGCAATTGAGGTATTAAATGGGCCCAAAGATGAAATTATTAAATTAGCTGCTCAAATTGAGCGTCAAAGTAACCACCCCTTAGCTCAGGCAATTGCCAAATTAAATAAACAAAAGCCAGCTTCAATTAAAGTGGAAACTGTTAAGGGTAAGGGAATCATCGCCACCTTAAATAATCAAAAATATTATTTAGGTAACCAAGACTTAATCGTTGAAAATACCCGTACCAATGCAAAATTGGATAAGACAATTAATCATTTGAGTCAATTAGGTAATTCAATTGTCGCTTTTGCTAATGAAGACCAAAGTCAATTAGCTGTTTTTGGCATTAAAGATCAATTGCGCCCAGAAGCTAATGATGCTTTAACCCGCTTAAAAGAATTAGGGGTTAAAAAGTTAGTTATGCTTTCTAGAGACAATCAAGAAACTGCTGAACGAATTGCGGCGAAGTTATCAATCGATGAAGTTCATGGTCAAATGTTGCCACAAGACAAGGCTGCTTTTGTTAAAAAAGAAAGAGCTAAGGGACACCATATTGCTTTTATTGGTGATGGGATCAATGATAGTCCGGCCCTAGCTAATGCTAATGTTGCAATTGCCGTTGGTAGTGGAACGGATGTTGCCATTGAAGTTTCAGATATAGTTTTAGTTAAAAATGACTTGCGGAAGATCGCTTATGCCCTTGGCTTATCCAAGAAGACAATTTTGAACATGAATGAAAATATCGTGATGGCTTTACTGACAGTCTTATTGTTGTTCATCGGTTTGTTTGCGGGTTATGTTGAAATGGCAAGTGGGATGTTTATTCATGAATTTAGTATCTTAATTGTTATCTTGAACGGGATGAGATTAATCAAATTTCAACAAAAAATTGACGATCATCAAGTTTATAATCAACAAAACAAAGTAGCATTAGATATGTAAATTAATAAGGAAGGGGAATTTAATCATGGAAAAAGTAATGATGAAATTATCTGGCATGACCTGTCCTTCATGCTTAAGCAAAATTGAAAAGGCGGTTGGTAGTTTGGATGGAACCGACCAAATAAAAGTTTTATTCAATGCAGGAAAGCTAAAATTTACGCTGGATCCTGATAAGACTAAAACTGTTGACGTCAAGACAGCTATTGAAAAAATGGGTTATGAAGTACAAGAAATTAAGGAAAAGGAGCTTAACTGATGAATGCAGAAGAAAAATACCAGGCGGAATTGAAGCAAAGCGACCTTGATCACCATCAGCCAACTGCAGCTGCCATGACTGGTCACATTATTTCTAACTTGTTAATCCATTCTTTAAAGATTAACCAAGCTAACTTATTTGCTAAAGGATCTGCTAGTCTTTTTTTAGCCGAAAAAGCTGCTGGTTGGATTGCTTATGAACGTCAGGAATTTGACCAATTGAATCACTTATTGGTTAATAATGGTGAAAGTATTCCAACAATTACAGCTCAATTTAAGGAATATACTATGCTAGAAGAAGATGGCAGTAGTAAATATTTAGCAGGTGATAAGCAATTGTTTGCCTTGGTAAAAGATTTTGATACGCAAACGCTCTTCATTACTAAGGCAATTGCTTTAGCTAACAATGAAAGTTGGCTAGAATTATCTGCTAATTTAACTAATTTAATGGCTTGGATTAAGGAGCAAATTCGGGTAACTCAAGACTTCTTAGGTCATGAACTAAAAGAAGGATTGTATGTCGAAGACGATGATGACTTTTAATTAAAGGACGATGAATTTAATGGCTGATTTATGTGTTAACTTAGTACCACTATTTGATGCTTTACCTCAGGATGAGAAGATGCAAATCGAAAAATTAGTTCAGCATAAAAACTATCAAAAGGGTGAAGTGATAATTGATCCAACGATAAATGATAATTTAGTAATTGTAGCTGATGGTAACGCTAAGCAGTACACCTTAGATGAAGACGGCTATGAGAATGTTTTGCAAATCTTGCATACAGGTGATTATATTGGTGAGGATTGGCTTTTTGGTCAAAAAAATATCAATAATTACGTCGAGGCTACGGAACACAGTGAAATTTGTTTATTAAAGCGGCAGGATCTACTGAAGCTGATGCATAAACAGCCAGAATTAAGTATTCGATTATTGGAACTAAGTATTGTTAAAGTTTCGGAAATGCAAAAACAAATTCACTTGATGGCTTTGCCGAAGGTTGAAGACCGGTTATTAAAGTATTTACAAACATATGCAGATGAAATTGGTAAAAATAATTTTACCTTACCCTTAAAAATGAAGGACTTAGCCTTATACCTTGGAACAACACCTGAGACCCTGTCTCGTAAATTTGCTTTATTAGAAAAGCAAGGTCAACTGAAACGTCAATTACGTCGAATTGAATTATTCGAAAATTAGTTTAATTAGGCAATTATTGCTTAGTTGATAATATACACGTTATATCAGTTTAGAAAATAAGAGAAAGGCGGGTCATATTATATGCAAAGTGAATTTCAAAAAATTTTTCAAGAAATTCAAGCAGATCCTGATAATGAATCTTTTACAAAGCAAGGGATCAAGCCACTTTACTATGCTTCTTCATCTGCCAGAATAAATATCATTGGTCAAGCACCAGGACGAATTGCCCAAGAAAAAATGAAATTCTGGGATGATCCTAGTGGTGATCGTCTTCGGACCTGGTTAGGGGTTTCGAGAGACGTTTTCTATAATTCTGGAATGATTGCAATTTTACCAATGGATTTTTATTATCCCGGGAAAGGCAAGTCTGGTGATCTCCCACCGCGTAAAGGATTTGCTCAAAATTGGCATCCACAGCTATTGAAATTAATGCCTGATATTCAGTTAACCATTTTAGTGGGCGCTTATGCGACGAGAAGCTACCTTCACCTAGGATATAAAGATCGGTTGACTGATATTGTCAGGAATTATCAGCAATACCTGCCAGACTATTTTCCAATCGTCCATCCGTCACCACGAAATAAAATTTGGGAGGCAAAAAATCCATGGTTCGAGGAGCAGGTAATTCCAGACCTGCAAAGAAGAATTCAAATAATTCTAAATAATTAGCGGATGATCCAGATGCAGAAACTAGGCATTATCGGTGGTATAGGCCCAGAAGCAACAATGAATTATTATTCGGCAATCATTAAGCGGTATCAGGAGCGGATCGGGACTGATAAAGAGCTGCCTCGTATCACTATCGAATCCATTAATATGTATCACATGTTCCGTCTGCTTGATGCTCAACAGTATGATAAAGTCGCCGGTTATGTAGGAGCTACGGCCAATAATTTATTGAAAGCCGGGTGCGATTTTGGATTGATGTATGGCAATACGCCCTATCTATTATTTGATCAGATTCAAGCGTGCACTGATTTGCCATTGTTAAACATTGGCGAGACAGCGCTAGCGGCTGCTCAGCAGTTGCACCTTCAACAATGGCTTTACTAGGCACCAAATTTACAATGCAAAATAACTTTTTCATCAAGCCATTTCGAGAGGCCGGAATTGAAGTTTGCCGTCCCAGTGAAAATAATCAATCCATAATTCATCAAAAAATTGTAGACGAACTCGAAAACGGGATTGTTAAGAAAGAGACTAAGCAGCAGTTAATGACAATTATCAATAAGATGGTTCAAAAAGATCACCTTGATGGTGCAGTCTTGGGATGTACCGAATTGTCGTTAATCTTAGGACAGGAAGATTTCAAGAACATTCAAGTGTTTGATATTGCTCAGGTTCAAATCAAGGCTGCTGTTGATCAACTTCTAAAAAAGCTAAAATAACTGAGTGCCGCAGATCCTGAATATTTACATCTTAACTTTAACCACTTCACTATCTTTGAACGTGAACTCCATGTAACGTTGAAAGATGGTGATTTTTTCGATTAGGCGGCGGACAAGTTGCGGATCGAATTCTTGGATGCCGTGCTGGTGCTCATCTACGAAATCGCTGACCTGGTTGATATTGTGTAGTTTAACTTGATTTTCTGTTTCTATGCTCTGCACTTTTTCCTTTTGTTTCCGTAGAGCCATGACCTCTTGAGTGAGATCGTCACAGTTTTGGTGCTGGTTAGCAGCTTGAATTAGTTTTAACTGTGCATCTTTCAGTTGCTTATCAAGTTCTTCAATTGTTGGCCCTTTGGAATTCTTCACGATCTTCATGATGTTAGCCTTAATTTGTTTATCGGCTAGCTCATGGCTTTCGATTAGCTGATTGATGGCATCAAGGGTTGCCACTTTTAATAATGGTTCCTTAATATTACGGATCATACAACGTCGACCTTTCTTGCTGCGTCTAATTCGGCTGGCACAACGCCAAACAGCAACTTTGGTTGGCCGATACCACATGTTTCTCTGGAAGATGTCACCGCATTTTCCGCAAAAAACCCGTTGCAAAAAGCAGTATTTGCCGTTAACTCTACGGTGACGACCATTTTTGGTAGTAATGCCGTTACGCCATTGACGGATTAGATTCTGTACTTGCATGAAGACCGATTTAGGAATAATCGCTGGATGGTCATTTTCAACGTAGTATTGGGGCATGATCCCTTTATTCTTAACTCGTTTCTTGGTTAAAAAGTCAACGGTATAAGTTTTCTGGAGGGGTGCATCACCCATACATTTCTCATTTTTGAGGATCCGATTAACGCCACTAGATCCCCACTTGGTTCCCTTGCTACCGGTTAAGACACCATCTACCTTGAGTGATTCGGCAATTTGTTTCATCTTCATGCCTTGCAGGTAGCTATAGAAGATTCGTTTAACCGTTTTAGCTTCTTCTGGTTCAATCACTAAATTGCCATCTTTATCCTTGGTATAGCCCAAAAAGTGATTATGGTTAATCAGAACCTGCCTTGCTGGTAACGATATTGCAAACCAAGTTTAACATTTTGCGATAAAGATTCACTTTCTTGCTGGGTGAGGGAAGCCATGATAGTAATCAACACTTCTCCTTTGGCATCCATCGTGTTGATGTTTTCTTTTTCAAAGAAAATTGCCACGTTGATAGCTTTTAGGTCACGAATGTATTTTAGGCAATCAATTGTATTTCGGGCAAAACGACTAATTGATTTAGTAACGATTAAGTCAATTTTACCGGCTTTACAAGCGGCAATCATTTTATTGAACTGTTCTCGCTTCTTGGTGCTGGTTCCAGAGATTCCATCATCGGCGAATATGCCAGCCATTTCCCAGCTGGGATCTTTTTGAATCAGCTCTTTATAGTGACTAACTTGTGTTTCATATGAGTTAGCTAGTTCAGTTGAAACCCGACAGTAGGCCGCAATTCGTAGTTTTTCTGATTGTGGTTCATTTGGTAAACGGTGGACACTATTACCACGTTGCTGATGAGTAGGAATGATATGTACTTTACCCAATTAGGTCCACCTCACTTTTAATGGTACTGTATAGATATTCAGCCTGTTTAATAGGTTCATTGAACCGTTGATGAATAACATCTCGATAGAAGCGCTCACTGACAGGCTGTTTATTGACAAGATGTTCGATCAAACTCGACCTGCATTTAAGCTGGAAACTAATTTCGTGCTGATTAAGGATCTTAATTGATTGGACATAGGTTTGAAACAGTGCCAGATCAAATGTATTTAGAAATTGATCTTGCTGGCACCAGCGGAGAAGTTCGCGAAAGTTCTCCAGATTATTGGCATCGTCAGTGTGATTACTGTTAATTTGTTTAATTCGCTGTTGAATCTGATAGTTGCTTTGTTCCAGTTCAGCGGTTTGATTGATATACAATGACTGATCAATTAAACCTGTCTGTAACAGCTTATTTAATGTTTCCGCCTTGTCATCATTTTCTTTAATCTGCTTGACAAATTGACTTAGCTTCCCGGCAGGATCATTGATAAAGTTGTCCCTTAATTGTTGCGCTAAAGTCAACATTAAGAACTTTTTACTGAAGGTCAGTTTATTCATCATGTTGCAAAAGGCGTTTTGAATCCATTCCTCGGGAATTGCTCTCACTGGGCATAGTTTTGCCGAATGCAAATGCTTCTGACAAGCCCAGCAGATTTTATTTGGCCGCGTCTGTCGTTTGAACGCAGAACCGCAATAATCACAAATGAGTTTCCCGGTGAATAGGTAGTGTTGCTGGTATTTGTGATTTCCGGACTCAATGTGCCGTTCTTGTGCGACTTGTTTCAATCGATCTAGGACTTGATTAAAGTCATGATGGTTGATTATTCCTTTATGATGGTCCTCAATTAAATGCTGTGCTAGTTCGCCTTGATTAAAATGCCGGTGGTATTGATCATCGCGGTAGGTTTTCTGGCATAGCATATCACGGGTATAGTTAATATTACGCAGGATATCAATGATGGTACTGCTCCACCAATGATGACCACGCTGGGTTTGAATTTGCTGAGTATTTAACTGCTTGGCAATATGTCCAGTTGATTGACCTTGTAAGAAGCTGGTGAAAAGTCATGCCTTCTTCTAGAACCGCAATACTATGGTTGTTAGAACCCGAGAACTGGGCTTGCCAGCTTTTACGTAGGCGTTCCGGATCCTTGACCACGTTAGGGTGTTCAAGTACGCCACCGGGTGTGGCATCGTTTTTAAAGAAAGTTGACCCATATTGTTCAGCGGCCATTGATAAGCCAATTGCATTTTTAGCCATCGCAATCGGACTATAGCCAATCAAACCATCAAAACCTAGTCCGGCAATATGAAGAACTTCATCAGATAAGAGAATGACTTGCTTGGGTTTATTCTTGGCTTGGTAATCATCATAGTTTTGGGTATAAGTGTAGTAGAGGTCACCGTTGGCAGTTATAAATAATAAATTTTCCTTCGTTTTCTGTAATTTGTTAAAAATAAATCAAGGCGGTATTTTGATTCTTGGGTAATGTGTTAGAATAACTAAGTAAAAATTGGATTGTTTTCATTAGTAATATTTGTAAAAAAGAAGTAGATAGAAGTAAATAAATGATAATTAAACCGTTAATTTCTGAAGACGAAGCAAAACAAACTAGTAAACTTTTTCAAAAATCTTGGCAAGATGCATATAAGGGACTTTTGCCTAATGTGTTTTTAGATAATATTCCTCAAGATGCTTGGGTGAAGCAACTTAACGAAAGTGGTCGCCATAATTTAATCTTTGAAGATGATAATAATGTTGTTCAAGCTGCTGTTAGCTATGGCCGTCCGCGAGACACCAGAATGCTTGGCTGTGGTGAATTGATGGCATTATACGTCAGTCCAGAGTATAAAGGCTACAATGTTGGCAAGACTTTATTGAATGCCGCCGAAAATGAATTGAAAAAGATGGGCTATGGTAAGATCTATTTATGGTGCATTGATGGTGATGAAAATGCTCAAAAATTCTTTGAGCATTTTGGCTGGCGTAATATTGCTACCGAAAGATTTGTTGAAATTGCAGATAAAGAATATAAATATTTACTGTACCAAAAGAATTTACATGATTAAACAAACAGATATTGCCATGATTTTGCAATATCTGTATTTTTTTACAAAAAGTACTTGCTTATTTATCTCACTCTAGTATAATAGTATCTGTTCGGCTATGGAGGATTACCCAAGTGGCTTAAGGGGACGGTTTTGAAAACCGTTAGGCGGTTCTGTCGCGCGTGGGTTCAAATCCCACATCCTCCTTTGTTTGGTCCATTGGAGCAGTGGTTTATCTCGCCTCCCTGTCACGGAGGAGATCGTGGGTTCAAATCCCACATGGACCGTATATGGCGGAATTGGTGAAGGGGTTAACACACTGGTTTGTGGATCCAGCATGCATGGGTTCGAATCCCATATTCCGCCCCATAATGGAGGATTAGCTCAGCTGGGAGAGCATCTGCCTTACAAGCAGGAGGTCACAGGTTCGAGCCCTGTATCCTCCATATTTTTTTGTTTAAAAGTCTGAGATGAATTTCTCAGACTTTTTATGTTGAAACAGGGGATAAGAATGAATAAAAAGCAAATTATGATGGTTACGATTGCGCTAATGCTAGGAAATGTTATGTCGGGTCTTGATGGAACGATTATTAATACAGCTATTCCAGCGATTGTTGCTGCATTACATGGAATTCAATTTATGGGCTGGATTGTAGCGATCTTTTTGTTAGGAATGTCAATTTCTATCCCCATTTGGACTAAAGTAGGAGAAAAGATTACTAACAAGCGTGCATTTGAAATTTCGTTGGTCTTATTTGTAGTTGGATCAACTTTGCAAGGTATAGCTCCTAACATTATTTTCTTCTTATGTTCTCGATTTATCATGGGTATTGGTGCCGGCGGTATGGGGTCTCTACCTTACATAATTGCTGGTTATGTTTTTAAAAATATTAAGACTAGAACTAAGGTGTTAGGATATTTAACTGCTAGTTGGAATGGGGCTGCTATTTTAGGACCACTTATTGGTGGGTGGTTAATTGATGCTTTTTCATGGCACTGGGTATTTTATATTAATATTCCAATTGGATTATTAGCAATTATTATCTGCTTGGTTTACTACAAACCTGTTACACCAGAAAAGACACCAGTTTTCGATATCCCTGGTGCAAGCTTGTTAGTTGTCAGTTTGTTACTTTTCTTAATGGGTGTCCAACTCGTTGGGTTAACCGCTAACTGGATTGTGATTAGTCTAATCATTGTCAGCGTGGTATTTATTATTTTATTCTTTATTCGGGAAACTCATGCTGAAAATCCGATTATTCCGATATCTTTGTTTAAAAACAAAAATCTTGATGGTGATTTTCTTTTATTTGCCTTTACTTGGGGAGCATTTATTGCTGTTAACACTTACTTACCTATGTGGGCACAGGCCCTTCTTGGCTTATCAGCCCTTCTTGGCGGAATGACTTTAATTCCTAATTCAATTGTGGAGATTATTGCTTCTCAAAGTGTAGCGGCTATTCAAGAGAAAATGACAACTTTTATGTTGGCTCTTATTGGTATTATTGCTATGCTTATTTCTTCCGGCGGCTTATACTTAGCAGATTTGCATACACCAATTCAATTTTTAACTTTTATTGGTGCTTTTTCAGGAATCGGAGTTGGCTTTATCTTCGTTGCTTTGCAATTAAAGGTGCAGCTTGATGCTGGTCTTAAGAATATGGCAACGGCTACTTCAACTTCATATTTGATTAGAATTTTAGCTCAAACGGTAATGGCCGCAGTATATGGCGTAATTATGAACTTGAATTTAGCAAGCGGCGTTCATACTCATCCTGGCATTACAATGGCAATGATGAATAAGTTGAGTGATGCCAAAAGTGCTAGATTGTTGCCACAGAGTTTGGTGCCAACAATGAGAAGTATTTTCCATTCTGGGATTAAAGAAATTATGCTAGTTTCTGTGGTCTTGTTGGTGATTGCTTTGGTGTTGAACTGCTACTTTAACTTCGGTAAGAAACAAAAGAAATTACAGTAAATAAAAAGTTGATTTCCAATCTAGGAATCAACTTTTTTTATTAGGCTTTAGTTTCATTGTACAATCTGTTGAAGCTCCAAATGAACAATAAATAGATAACGGTAAGAATACCAAAAATTATGTAAACTAGTGATAATCCTTGAGCGTTGATTGCAAATACCGCATTTTTAGGTACGATTGTAAAATCAAAGGCAGCATGAGCCAAGATAGCTGGCCAAAGATGGTTAGACATTAAACGCAGGTATGCAAACATTAATCCGCTGGCAAAAGCGTAAAAAACTTGTGTACCTACAGAGGGTAGTGGCTCACTGGAAAGCAAATTGACTGAGTGCATTAGTCCAAAAAGAATTGAAGTAACTAAAGCTGTTTCAAGCCAAATATACCGATGTTTTTTCAAATAATTAGCGCAGATATTAAACAACATTCCTCTAAACAAGGCTTCTTCACAAAATCCTGCACAAACTGCAATCAGTAAAGAATTGATTAATCCGCTTCTTTGAGTAGTAAATAATTCAATCCAAATTGGCAGGCGAAAAAATAAATAGAAGATAGCAACAATAATAATAAAAATAGTGTTATAAATTTTAATGTGTCGCAAATTAAGCTCGTTAGAATAAAGCTTGCTGCCATGCATAAAATAAAAACAGAATCCTGTAATAACTAGAGCAATAAAACAACGGATCGCTAAGCGTAAGGTTAAATTATTGATTGGTCGCAGTACTAGACCAGCCAATGTATACACTAATAATAAACAGATCCAGATAGCAATTGATTTCTTGAAATTTCGTTTTTCAATCATCTTATTTCTCCTATAACATAATGTGTTTTTGCGCATAATCGATTAACACAGCTAAGTCCGTCTGATAATCCTGCTTAAACCACCAGACTAAGAGCATATAAATGCCACCGGATTGATAGGCGATAGCATAATCTTCCAAATGCAAGTCTGGATGATAAATCTTTAATAATTTATTTAAGTAGCGAGTTTGGAAATTAAGTAGGATTCCCTCGAGACCGGCCGCAAGAAGTGATTTCATCAATTGCGGATTTTTCTTAAAAAAATCTAGGTAGGTTTTCAGTTGATCTTTTAAAGTCTTAATTTGATGACTATTAATATCATCAATAAATTTTTGGTATTGCTTAGCTAAAAATTGTACCAAAACGGCATCTTTATTTTCATAATTACGGTAAAAAGAGGTTCGTGAAACTTCTGCCTTACGGGTTATCTCTGTAATAGAGATATCTATGTAAGGCTTTTTTTGTAGTAATGAAAATAAAGTTTTTTCGATTTGTTGCTGAGTTCGCATGCTTTTCATGTTCATAGTGTATTATCCCTTATATTTGTATTAGTTGACATATGAAAGCACTTACACTATCATTATAGTTGTAAATAGTTGCAGATGTGACGATTTTTGAAAGAAGTGTAAATTATGCATTATAGTAGTGGTAATTATGAAGCTTTTGTAAACGCAAGTAAACCTAAGGATGTCGATCAGAAGTCCGCATATCTTGTTGGTTCAGGTTTGGCATCGCTTGCTAGTGCTGTATTTTTAATTCGTGATGGTCACATGAAGGGTGATAGAATTCATATCCTTGAAGAATTGAGCCTTCCAGGTGGTTCAATGGATGGGATCTATAATAAGCAAAAAGAAAGCTACATCATTCGTGGTGGTCGTGAAATGGAAGCCCATTTTGAATGCTTGTGGGACTTGTTTAGATCGATTCCATCAGCTGAAAATAAAGATGAATCGGTCCTGGATGAATTTTACCGTTTAAATAGAAAAGATCCAAGTTTCGCAAAGACTCGTGTCATTGTTAACCGCGGACATGAACTTCCAACTGACGGTCAATTACTTCTTACTCCCAAGGCTGTTAAAGAAATTATTGATCTTTGCTTAACTCCTGAAAAAGATTTACAAAATAAAAAAATTAATGAAGTCTTTAGTAAAGAATTTTTTGAATCAAACTTCTGGCTTTACTGGTCAACGATGTTTGCCTTTGAGCCATGGGCAAGTGCGATGGAAATGCGTCGTTACTTAATGCGTTTTGTTCAACACGTTTCTACACTTAAGAATTTATCATCACTACGCTTTACTAAGTATAACCAATATGAATCATTAATTTTACCAATGGTTAAATACTTGAAAGATCGCGGCGTGCAATTCCATTACAACACCGTTGTTGATAATATCTTTGTTAACCGTTCAAATGGTGAAAAGATTGCTAAGCAAATTCTTTTAACTGAAAACGGTGAAAAAAAGAGCATCGATTTAACAGAAAATGACCTCGTCTTCGTTACTAACGGTTCAATTACTGAAAGTACAACTTATGGTGATAACTTGCACCCAGCTTCTGAGGAACATAAATTAGGTGCTACTTGGAAATTATGGCAAAACTTGGCAGCGCAAGATGATGACTTCGGTCACCCAGATGTCTTCTGCAAGGATATTCCAAAGGCTAACTGGGTAATGTCTGCTACAATTACTTTTAAGAATAATGATATTGTGCCATTCATTGAAGCAGTTAATAAGAAGGATCCACACAGCGGCTCAATTGTAACTAGTGGGCCTACTACGATTAAGGATTCTAACTGGCTACTTGGTTATTCAATCAGTCGTCAGCCTCACTTTGAAGCACAAAAGCCTAACGAATTGATTGTATGGCTTTATGGTTTGTTCTCAGACACCAAAGGTAACTATGTTGAAAAGACTATGCCTGACTGTAACGGTATTGAATTATGTGAAGAATGGCTTTACCACATGGGTGTTCCTGAAGAAAGAATCCCAGAAATGGCTTCAGCTGCTACGACTATTCCAGCACACATGCCATATATTACTTCATACTTCATGCCAAGAGCATTAGGCGACAGACCCAAGGTTGTGCCAGACCACTCAAAGAACTTGGCCTTCATTGGTAACTTTGCTGAAACGCCAAGAGACACTGTCTTTACCACTGAATACTCTGTCAGAACTGCGATGGAAGCTGTATACACCTTGCTTAACATTGATCGTGGTGTGCCAGAAGTATTTGCATCTGCCTTCGATGTCAGAATGCTCATGAACGCAATGTACTACTTGAATGATCAAAAGAAGCTTGAAGATCTTGATTTGCCTATTGCTGAAAAGTTGGCAATTAAGGGGATGCTCAAGAAAGTTAAGGGCACTTATATAGAGGAATTGCTTAAGAAGTATAAGTTGGTTTAGCCTTTATAATTGATCAAATGATGTAAATAGGTTAGAATACATTATGTAAGTAAGTATTATACACGACGTATTCACCGAACTAAATAAGCATATGAAAAAACGTCACCCTAAATTGGACAATGGGTGACGTTTTTATTTTAAAGCCAAGTTAACTAACTTGACAGGCTAACGGCGTCTGTGTCGTCGCTTGGATTTTGCCAATCTTTTTCGACTGTGGATACGATTTTTTAGCCAATTATCGTAAGCTTTGTTAAGCATATGTGATACAAAGCTAGCCAAGATCGTTCCAACGAATGTAAGTAAAACATTAAACACGACAATTCACCTCCTTCCTAGATATTTAGGAAGTACAGGCGCCGTTAATCATTATATTAAAGGTTAAATGATAATTTTACGAAAATATAAGTTAAAAGATTGAGTTGAAAAGAACAGATCATTAGACCTGTTCTTTTTGCTTGCTATTACATTTTTCTGATAAAATATGTGTGTAAAAATATTATATTTTTAGTCAAATAGAAAAGAAGGATACTATTTTAGATTCTAAGCCCGCCCGATGGGGCACAAAAGCATATGGTGACGCTAAGCAACTGTACATGAAGGCATTTCCTGCATGGGAAAGATTCTCAATGTTTTCACTCTTAGCAATGTCACTTCACCGTAATGTTAAGTTTCACGCAATCTATGATGATGATCAATTTTGCGGCATTACCTATTATGCCGAAAATGACAACACTGTCTACCTGACTTATTTAGCAGTCAGCGAGAAGTTGCGTGGACAAGGATATGGCTCGAAGATTTTAACTATGCTGGAAGATAATTTTCCAGATAAGCAAATCGTGATTGATATTGAACCTGTGACTAAGAAGGCGAAAAATTACAAACAACGTGTTAGTCGGTTGAAATTCTATGAAAGAAATGGCTTCCATAGAACTGATCAGAAGTTGAAAGATCCAGATGGAGAATTTGAAGCTTTGACGACTGGTGAAAGATTAGATAAAAATAGTTTCATTAAAACTTTACGTCAAATGAGTTTTGGCTTTTATCAAGCTAAGGTCGAAAAATAAAAAGGAAAGCACTGCTGTCGCTTATGCAAGCAGTGTTTTCTTGTTAGATTCATATTGTTTTGTAAAAATTAACTTGTGAGGTGAAAGAGATGGAATTTAGTGATCAACTTAAACAACTGAGAAGGGAAAATAATTTATCGCAAACACAGTTTGCAGAGAAATTGCATATCACAAGGCAGGCAGTATCAAAGAGGAAAACAATATGGAGAAATTCGTCACACTAAACAATGGAATCAAAATGCCACGCCTTGGCTTCGGTGTTTACCAAATCGATGATCTAGCACAAGCTCAACAAGTTGTCGAAGATGGTCTGGAGGTCGGCTATCGTTTAGTCGATACCGCACAAATCTACGGCAATGAACAAGCCGTTGGGGATGCAATCAAACATAGCAATGTCCCACGTGAAGATATCTTCATCACTTCAAAAATCTGGGTCGATGACTATGGCTACGACAATACTCTCAAGGCCTTTGATGATTCGATGAAGAAGCTGCGACTGGATTACATTGATCTTTACCTGATTCATAAGCCCTATAATGACTATTACGGCACTTGGCGTGCACTTGAGCGCTTATACCAAGAAGGTCGCATCCGTGCGATTGGGGTCAGCAGCTTTTGGAATGAACGTCTTGCTGACCTGATTACGTTCAATGACGTGAAGCCAGCCGTGAACCAAATTGAAACCAATGTTTGGAATCAAGAGTGGAAGTCGCAACAATACATGGAAAAAGAGGGCGTGCAACCTGAAGCTTGGGCACCATTTGCGGAAGGTGCTAACCATATCTTTACCAATCCACTTCTAGAAGAGATTGCCGAAAAGCATCATAAGACTACCGCCCAAGTAATGCTCAGATGGTTCTTGCAAAGAAATTATGTGGTGATCCCTAAGTCAGTACATAAGAAGAGATTGGCCGAAAACTATGATGTTTTTGACTTTGAACTAGATGCAGATGATATGAAGAAGATCAAGACTTTGGATCAAGGCCATAGCATCTTAGAAGATGAGATGGATCCGGAAATAGCTGAAAGTTTTAGATAAAATAACTAACAAAATAAGAGTTCCACTGGAGCTCTTATTTTTATCGGGTAACGTCAATTATGAATTTAGTATTTATTTTAATAAAAAAATAATTTTTTAATAATCTTACTTAAATATTTAATATTTAGGGTATATAATTAGACCAACTTTAAAAATACTTTTTTTCAAATATAAAAATAAAAGTGGGTGAAAGTATGGATCTAAAAGGACTATATAAAAGCAATCGTAGAAGATTTAGTTTAATTATATTATTACTATTTCTAGCTGCATTTGCTAATACTATGTCGAGTTATCTTTATAAGCCAGCAGTAGATTATTTGGCAAAGGATAATCTTAAGAATACACTCTGTTACTTTTTTATTATGATTTTAATTGGACTTTTAAGTATTGTGATTGAAGCATTTGCTCAAACTGTGTATTCTAAACAAGTTCAAGAATATTTAGGCTTATTAAGACAAAAAATCGTATCCCATTTTTATGCTAAAATTGACACATCTGTTTCAGAGATGCAAAACAATCTAAGTAATAACTTGGATATGTTGGCAGATAATTATGCTATGCCATTGCAAACGATAATTGGTAATAGTTTTACCTTGATCATGATTATTGGGGCCCTAATTCAATTGAATTGGAGCTTATTAGTCTTAACTGCAGTCCTAGCTGTAATCAACTTACTTACGCCTAAGATAATGGAAAAGGCTACCGATAAAGCTAATAAACAGGTATCTATTGAAAATAGTAGATTATTGAAAGCAATTGATTATTGGATGGGTGGAATGAAAGAACTGCGTAGATATAGTTCTTTTTTGGCCCTTTTTAATGCTATGAATAAATCAAATTAAAAACTTGAAGATAGCAATGTTCAAAGCACTAAAACGATGTCACTTTCAATATTTATCAGTGATTTTACTAACGTTGCTTCACAAATACTATTTGGAGTATGGGCGGGAATTTTATTTTTTCAAGGAAAATTGTCAATTGGTGCAACTTTAGTTGCCGAAGGTTTTGCTAGTCAAATATTTAATGCCCTTTTTGTATATGAGCAAGCAATAATTCAGTTTAAATCTATTAAAACCGTCAATAATCAAATAAAAGAACTAGAAAAAGATATATCTGAGTCTAATGAAAAATTAGATTCAGATTTAGCTGAATTAGAGATTAAGGATTTAACAGTTAAATATGATCAAGGGGAAGAAATTAGCTATCCAAATATTCAAGTTAGTCGTGGTAAAAAAATCCTTTTATCTGGTGATAGTGGAACGGGAAAATCTACTTTGTTTAAATTGATTTTAGGTGAGTTAAAGCCAACCACTGGTAAAATTAATTATTTTGATAAAAATAATCAGAAAATTTCCCCTGACTTAAGTAAAATCGGTTATATTGCTCAAAAGCCAAGACTATTTCCGGCTACGATTGCGGACAATATTACTATGTTTAATTCTAAATTGTCTAATCGAGTTGAGCAGATGATAAGTGAGGTTGATCTGACAAAAGACATTAAGAAGTTTGAAAAAGGAATAGATCAAAAGATTAATTTAGATCATTTAAATATTCCAGGAGGACAACGTCAAAAAATAGTACTTGCAAGAGCCAAAATTCTAAAAGTGACATAATTTTAATTGATGAGGGAACAAGTGCTATCGATCAAAATGCTACGATTTCTATTTTAGAAGAATTGCTAAAAGGTAAAGCTACGATTGTGTTTATTGCTCATAATTTTAATGAAGAAATGCGAGATATGTTTGATCGTGAGATAAGACTACAAAAATAAGAGTTCCATTGGAACTCTTATTTTTTGGTTAATCAGTTAATTTATATCTTTATTGATAAATCTTACCGTCTTGTTTTTGCTTTTCCTTGTTCTTTTCTTCAAGTGCCTTTTCACTAGCAGCCTTCTTAGGTAATAACCAGTTCAAAAGCATACCAATGATAGTTGAAAGAGCAACTGAAGTTAATTGGAAACTACCAAGTTGTAAGTAGGCACCACCGATACCGATAACCAAGATAACTGAAGCAATCAACATATTACGTTTTTCACCAAAGTCAATTTGATCATCAACTAAAATCTTCAAACCGTTTGAGGCAATAGTACCAAAGAGTAAGAATGAGATACCACCAATAACTGGCATTGGAATTGATTCGATCAGTGCGGCAAGTTTACCTACGAAGCTGAAGACGATCGCACAAACTGCAGCACCTGCAAGTACCCATACTGAGTGAACCTTAGTCATTGCCAAAACACCAATATTTTCACCATATGAAGTAGTAGGAGGACCACCGATGAAGCCGGCAATAATTGTTGAAAGACCGTCACCCATCATTGTTCTGTGAAGGCCAGGATTCTTGAAGAAGTCACGCTTAGTAAGTGAGTTAAGCACCATAATGTGCCCCATGTGTTCAGTCATCGTAACAAAGGCAATTGGTGCCATAGCTAGAATGGCTGCTGGATACCATTTGAAGTGGTAACTAATACCCATTACATCAAGTGATGGCATTGAGAACCAAGCTGCTTTTTCAACGCCAGAAAAGTCTACAATACCCAAGAAGCAAGCAAGAATATATCCACAGACAATTCCTAGCATGATTGAAACTAGACTAGTGAAGCCCTTAAAGCACATTTGGAAGATTAAAGTCATTACCAAAGTAAAGATGGCAACACCGAAGTAAGTTAAATCGTACTTTTCGTGATTCATCATAGCATCGTTAGCTGCAGTAGTTGCAAGCGACAAACCGATAACGATGATAATTGGGCCAACCACAATTGGTGGCAAAACCTTGTTAACCCAGCCTGAACCAACTTTAGCGATGACCAAGGCAACGATTACATAAACTAAACCAGAAGCAATCGCACCTTGAGCAACTGCAGGGTAGCCGTCAGCCTTCATTAAGGCTTGCATTGTTGCTACAAAGGCAAAACTTGAACCTAAGTATGCTGGAATTTTAAAGCGGGTTAAGATCATGTGCACCAAAGTACCGATACCTGATGAAAGGAGAGCGATACTTGGGTTGATTCCGATTAAAATTGGAACTAAAACGGTAGAACCGAACATGGCGAACATGTGCTGCAAGGAGAGCAGTATGCCCTGACCGAGTTCAGGCTTTTCGTAGACGTCTAAAATCGCTTCCGGGTTTCTAAACTTTTCTTTTCCACTCATTCTAACCACTCCTATTTGCTCGTAATATCAATACCGTCTTTGTCATCGACTTCGGTCATTGATACTTTAACTTCTTCATTTAACGCTGTAGGAATATTCTTGCCGATAAAGTCAGGGCGGACTGGCAATTCGCGGTGACCGCGATCGATGAGGACAGCCAAGTTGATCTTAGCTGGGCGACCTTGATCCATGATTGCATCAAGTCCGGCCCTGATTGTTCGGCCAGTAAATAAAACATCGTCGACCAAGATTACATTTTTATCAGTAATATCGAAGTCAAGTTGTTGGCTGTGAATCATTTTCTCTTTTTCATTTTCAGGAAGATCATCACGGTATTGTGAGACATCGATTGCACCAACTGGTACGTCAACGCCTTCAAGATTCTTAAGATTTTTAGCAATTCTTTGTGCTAAATAAAGGCCACGAGTCTTGATCCCAACTAAAACTAGATTTTCAGTACCTTTATTACGTTCAATGATTTCATAGGTCATTCGCATCAAGGCACGTTTCATACTGATAGCATCAATAATTTCTTTTGCCATATATTTTTCCTTTCTGGAGATGACCGAAAGAAAAAGACCACCAAGGACACTGAGTCCAAGATGGTCTTTCTGTTTCTGCTAGCACAAAAAAGACTAGCACACGCAGATTTCCTTCTTAGCCTCACGGGACTAATTTTAAAGGTCATCACTATATTTTTTCTTATATTAAACTAGCAAATGCGGATATTGTCAAGATTTATCCTACAAAATGTTCTTTTCAATATAGTTCAAAACGCCTTCTTCATCGTTAGTATCTGTAACGTGGTTAGCCACTTCAAGTAGAGCGGGAACAGCGTTCTTCATCACAACGCCATCGCCAACTTCGCGGATCATTTCTAAGTCATTGCCGCCATCACCGAAGGCACACATTTCGCTTAACTTAATGTCTAAGATATCACCTAATTCTTTTAAGCCATTAGCTTTGTGAATCCCTGGTTGAATAATATCGATATCCCCATGGCCGCTACTAGTAACATCGCTATATTGATTTAATTTGTCTTTGAAAAGTTGAATGAAGTAGTCAGTCTTTTCAACAGGACATTCAATGGCAAATTTTAGAATCTTGTCATGGATATCACTGAAAGACTTAACTTTTTCCAAACGATGATAGTAGTGGCTGGACATCTTAAAATATTTTTCTGGTAAAATATCAAGCCCATACGCTGTCTTTTCACCGCAGACTAAGAAGTTAAGGTTAGGAACTTGATCAAACAAGAACTTTTCGATTTTTTAACAGCTTCGGTAGAATAAGAATGAACTGCGTAAACTTTTTCTGAGTTTCGAATTAGCGCGCCATTTTCGGCAACATAGTCAATGTCATTGTAATTGGTGAAAAAGTCTTTGAGCTGATAATACTGGTTGCCGCTAGCTACGACAAAATGAATGCCTTTTTTATTAAGCAGATCATGAATTTTCTTAAATCTAACTTCATTGTATTTGCTTTTTGAGTTTAAAAACGTTCCATCCATGTCGACAGAAATTAATTTAATCATAAAAAATTTCTCCCTTAATTTTGATGATTTTAGTTTATCATGAAATCGCTTACTGCTTTGACAAAAATAGAGGAAATCTTGCATACTAGTTTTAGTTAACTTTACAAGTAAAAGGGTGAGATTGAATGAATAAAAAGCAAATTTCAATGGTAACGTGGTCCTTATTATTAGCCAATATTATGTCAGGACTAGACGCTACCATTATTAATACTGCAATTCCGGCAATCGTTTCTGATCTACATGGAATTCAATATATGGGCTGGATCGTTGCCTGCTTCTTGCTAGGGATGTCTGTTTCAGTGCCAATTTGGAGCAAATTAGGTGAAAGAATGGGTAATAAATTTGCTTTTGAACTTTCGCTAGTGCTCTTTATTTTAGGATCGGTACTTGAAGGGGTGGCACCTGATATTTACTTCTTCCTCATTTCCCGGGTGTTAATGGGAGTAGGAGCTGGCGGCATGGGCTCTCTTCCCTATGTTATTGTCGGCTTTATCTATCCTAATATTAAACGAAGAACGGTTATTTTGAGTTATATCGCTGCTAGCTTTAGTGCGGCATGTATTGCTGGACCCTTAGTTGGTGGCTGGATCGTTGATGCACTTTCTTGGCATTGGGTCTTTTATATCAACGTACCATTAGGACTTATTTCAATTATTTTAAGTATTGCCTTTTATCGCGATGCCCATAAGTCTAAAGAAAAAGTACAGTTTGACAAAATGGGTGCCTTTACTTTGATTGCAGGGTTGACCTGCTTTTTGATTGGTATTCAGATGTTAGGCTTAGCAAGTAACGTAATGGTTGCTTTATTTGTCATTGTGGGTATTATTTTGCTTATTAGCTTTATTTTTATTGAGAAAAAAGCGAAGAGTCCCATTGTTCCCCTAAGTGTTTTTCTTAATAAAGCACTTGTCGGCGACTTTGTATTGTTTGCTTTAGCATGGGGTGCATATATTGCCGTCAATACTTATTTACCAATGTGGTCACAGGCTATTTTAGGTACATCTGCCTTAATTGGGGGAATGACTTTAATTCCTAACTCGATCTTAGATATTGCCGGTTCGCAGACTGCACCATATTTCTTGCGACGTTTTAGTAATTATCATTTGTTAATCGTTGATTTTACTTTGATTGCAATTACCATTTTAGGGTTGATTTTAGTACCGCTAAATACTTCATATTGGATTTTAATGCTTATTGCGGCTTTTTCTGGGTTAGGTGTTGGTTCGATTTTTGTTATTTTGCAGATTAAGGTACAGATTGATGCTAGTGAAAAAGACATGGCACCAGCAACTTCGCTTAGTTTTTTGATTAGAATTTTGGCTCAAACGATCATGGCGGCCATTTATGGAGTAATCATGAACTTGGCTCTAGCTAGAGGAATCGCGGGTCACCGTGGTATTACTATGACCATGATGAATAAGTTGAGTGATGCAGAGTCAGCTAAGAGTTTACCGACTGCAATGTTGCCAACAATGCGGACAATTTTCCATTCGGGAATTATTGAGATTATGTGTGTTGCTTTATTCTTAGTGGTCTGCGCATATGTCATTAACTTTATTTATAATCGCAAAGAAGCTAAAAAGGTGGCAGAATAAAAAGCTTGAGCTAGCTCAAGCTTTATTTTTTTGCCAAATTTTGAATGACATTGATTCTGAAAAGAAGTAGATTGATCAGCACAATTACTGTAGTGACAATAAAGACCATACTATAGTTAAACATCCCTGATACAAATGATCCTAGTAGCGGGCCCACAATATTTCCAATATACATGGCTGACTGATTCCATGAAAAAATACGACCCGTTACAGCGGCAGGAGAGTTTTTAGTTAACATCGTTTGAACTTGAGGGAATAAGCAAGCATCAGAAAAGCCAACCAAAAAGCGCAAAATTCCTAATTCGACTGTGTTTTGTACAAAAGCCGTTAAGAAAAAGAAAATTGATGCTGCGATGAAGCCGGCAACAATGATTTTATGAGTGCCAATTTTATCACCAAGTGCGCCAAAGTGGGATGCTACTAAAAATGTGGCAATCCCAGGAAGAGCAGCAATGATACCGGAAATAAAAACAACATTGCCGTGGTCATTAAGTAATTGACGTACATAGAGTGAAACAATTGGATTAATTGAATTGTTAGCTGCTTGAATAATTAAGGTGGTTAATAATAAGCCAAAAATTAAATGAGGTGAACGAAGCGACTTGATTACACCACTTGCTTTATCCAATTTTTTAGTAGTGACTGGCTTGAAGTCATCTTCATGAACAAAGAATAATACTAAAATTGAGCAGATTAAAAGCAAGCCGCCAGTGATCATAAAGGTAATTCGGTATGAAAAAATAGAAGTTAAAGCACCACCAACAAGCGGTCCAAGCAAAGTTCCGGCAGTGGTAGCTGAAGCGATAGTCCCTAAAGCCTGGCCAGAATTTATTTTAGGTGTTTCGGTAGCTACTAACGCATTGGAGTTGGAAATAAAACCGGCAAATACCCCTTGCAACATTCTGAGTAAAAGTAGTTGCCAAACATTTTGCACTAGTCCCATACTAGCTATTACAAGCGACATTCCAATTCCAGCTCGTAAGATCATCGGCTTGCGTCCTTTTTTATCAGCTAATTTGCCCCACCAAGGAGAGACGATTGCTGAAACAATGAACGTACCAGAATAAACTATCCCAGACCAGAAACTAAGTTGTTGGTGAGAGAAATTACCTAACGTGTTAATGTATAACGATAAAAAAGGCATAATTTCTGAAAAAGCGATCCCTGCAATAAAGACCGCAATTGATAAGACAGATAAATTACGCTTCCAAATGGGTTTTTCTTTCAAAATAAACTCCTCCCCTTGTCTCAATAGTATCAAAAATAGACAATAAATAGATAGAACATTATAGTAGAAATAGGTTCAATAATGAAAGGATGTTGATACAGTGGCATTTATTATTCCGACTAAGCAGGTCATTATTATGTTTATCCTAATGACGATCGGCTGGCTATGTTATAAAGTTGAATTCATTCACACACAAACGGCCAAGGATTTAACTAATTTATTACTTTATATTGTTTCCCCGTGTTTAATTATCAATTCTTTTAAACAAAAATTTACATATGCAAGATTAGTGGGATTTGGTGTGCTTTTTGCTCTGGTTGCATTTTTATTCATCTTTAAAATTTTACTTAGTGCTGGTATTTTTAATAAAAAGACTGTGGCAGATGAGCAAAAAAGAACGATTTTGCGTTATGCAGGTACCTATACTAACGCAGGTTTTATGGGGATTCCGCTTGTACAGGCAATTTTAGGTACTAACGGCGTATTCTTCGCTGTCCCATATTTAATCGTCTACAATATTTTTATGTGGACGCATGGCATCAGCATGTTTCAAGATAAGCATCATTCTTTTGATCAGCAGGTACGTCAAGCTGTTCTTAATCCCAATATTATTGCTGCAGTGATTGGATTGCTTTTGTTTGTAACTCAATTTAAGATTCCAGATTTGATTGCAACTCCAATGAATTATATTGCCGATATTAATACGCCATTAAGTATGATCGTCATTGGTACAAATTTAGGTGCGATTGATTTGAAAAATGATTGGCATGATCGCTTGGCCTGGAGCGGCGTTTTAGTTAGAAATATCATCTTTCCATTACTTATTTTAGGAATATTACTTTTAATGCCACTTAGTTATACTGCTAAAATAACTATGTTAATTATGGCTGCCTGTCCTGTAGCTGGTGTTGTCGTTTTATTTAGTTTGATTAGTGACTATGATGTAAAGTTTCCAACTAAGTTGATGTGTCTTTCTACATTAAGTGCGGTAGCTACTATTCCATTAATTATCTTTTTAGCTACTTTAATTAAACTTTGAGATAATAAATACAAATGATCGATAAAGGAGAAAAAGATGGAAAAAGCACAAGAAATTGAGATGCTTAAAGATTTTTCAGATGCTAATGCTACATCTGGCTTTGAAGAAGAATTCGTTAAACTTTTTATTAGCTACGCAGAAAAAACTGCCAATATTGAGACTGACGGGATGCTGAATGTATATGCAGCAAAGAAGGAAAATAAAGGCAATCGCCCAGTAATTCAACTTGATGCACACTCAGATGCTGTTGGTTTTATTACTCAAGCTGTTCGTCCAAATGGTTTAATTAAATTTGTGCCACTTGGTGGTTGGGTAAAATACAACATTCCTGCTCTAAAAGTGAAGGTGAGAAATCGTGATGGTGAATATATCCCTGGCGTTGTAGCTACTAAACCACCACATTTTATGACTGTTGCTGAAAGAAATAATGTCCCTGATGTAGCAGATATGTCAATTGATGTTGGTTCAAGTAGCCGCGAAGAAACCATTAATGATTATAAGATCGATACGGGCTGTCCAATCTTTGTCGATGTTAAGTGTGAATATCATGAAAAATCAGGGTTATTCTTTGGTAAAGACTTCGATGATCGTTTCGGTGCTGGAGCAATGATTGATGTTTTGGATAATTTAAAGGATGAAGAAACTAACTTTGATGTTGTGGCAGCCTTGTCTAGTCAAGAGGAAGTAGGGCTTCGCGGAGCTTACGTAACTGCTAGAAAAGTTAAGCCAGATCTATGTATTGTGCTTGAAAGCTGTCCAGCAGATGATACTTTTACTCCGGACTGGCTTTCTCAAACTGGTTTAAAGCGGGGACCAATGTTACGTGATATGGATACTACTTTCTTGCCAAATCCTAAGTTCCAACAATATGCTTGCGACCTAGCTGACAAGAACAACATTCCATACACTCGTTCAGTTAGAACCGGTGGTGGACAAGATGGTGCCGCAATTTACTACGAAAACGGTGCACCAACTATTGTTATCGGTATCCCAGTTCGTTATGAACACTCACCATATTGCTTCAGTAGCTATAAGGACTTCAAGGCTTCTGTAGATTTGGCTACTGCAATTATCCGTGATATTACCCAGGAAAAGTTGGATAGTTTCAAGAAGTTTTAATTATCATTAAAAAAGCAGTTTTCCTATTTATTGGGGACTGCTTTTTTAGTATACTTATACATTATTTTATATTTTAAAAGTGAGGTATGACGATTGATTACAGTATCCGACTTAAGTCTTAAATTTGGTGGTCGAACACTTTATGAAGATGTAAACTTGAAATTTACTCCTGGTAATTGCTATGGCGTAATTGGGGCAAATGGTGCCGGCAAGTCAACTTTTCTTAAATTATTAGAAGGTAAGCTTGATCCAACAACTGGTTCAATTAGTATCGATCCTAATGAACGTATGTCTAGCTTGAATCAGGATCACTTTGCTTTTGATGATTTCACTGTTATGGACACCGTAATTCAAGGGCATAAAGAACTTTACCAGGTAATGAAGGAAAAAGATGCTCTTTACGCAAAGCCTGATTTTGGTGATGAAGATGGTGTAAAAGCAGCGGAACTGGAAAGTAAATTTGCCGAACTTGATGGTTGGAATGCCGAAGCCGATGCTTCGAAGCTGCTCCAATCTTTAGGTATTCCTGAAGATGAACATCAAGTACTTATGAAAGAATTGCCAGAATCTGAAAAGGTTAAAGTGCTTCTTGCACAAGCATTATTTGGCAACCCCGATATTCTTTTACTTGACGAACCAACTAACGGTCTTGATGTGCACACTGTTGAGTGGCTTGAAAACTTTTTGGCTGATTATCCTAACATTGTGATCGTTGTTTCCCACGACCGTCACTTCTTAAATCAAGTATGTACGGAAATGTGTGATGTCGATCGTGGCAAGATTCAACTTTATGTTGGTAATTACGATTTCTGGTATGAATCAAGTAAGCTGGCTAATGAACTTGCAGCTAACCAAAATGCTAAGAAGGAAGAAAAGATTAAGCAATTACAAGAATTTATTGCTCGTTTTTCAGCTAATGCTTCTAAATCACGTCAAGCTACTTCACGTAAGAAGCAACTGGATAAGATTACTTTAGACGATATTAAACCATCTTCTCGTAAGTATCCATTTGTAAAATTTGAAATGCACCGTGATCTTGGTAACGACTTGGTTAAAGTGGAAAACGTTTCTTATTCAGTTGACGGCGAAAAGATTTTGGACAATGTTTCATTTATCGTTCGTCCAGGAGATAAGGTAGCGTTTTTGTCACGCAACTCTTTAGCTGCGACTGCTTTGCTTGATATCATTGCCGGTAAGATTGAGCCCGATACAGGTAGTGTTACATGGGGTCAAACTACTGCCTTTAACTACATGTCACGTGATTTAAATGCTAACTTCAATAATGATGATTTAACTATCTTAGATTGGTTAAGACAATATGCTACTAAGGAACAAGATGACAATACCTTCCTTAGAGGATTTTTAGGTAGAATGCTCTTTAGCGGTGAAGAAATTGAAAAGAAGATTAAAGTTCTTTCCGGTGGGGAAAAGGTTCGTTGTCAGTTATCTCGTATGATGCTTGAACCTGCTAATGTATTGATTATGGATGATCCAACTAATCACCTTGATTTGGAATCAATCACCGCATTAAATGATGCATTGGTCTCCCACCCAGGCTCCATTTTATTCACTTCTCATGACCATGAATTTATTCAAACTATTGCTAACCATATTATTGAAGTAGGTCCTAGGGGAATTGTTAGTCGACAAGACACAACCTATGATGAATTTTTGGATAAAAGTAGTATTCAAGAACAAGTGGAAAAGATTTATAATTAAGAAAAAAGTTAGCCAATTAAGCTAACTTTTTTTGTTATAATAACGGCGATAATAGGTTTGCTATAGTATTATAAGGACTAGTTGAAAGGGGACTTAAGGTGAGAGATCAAAGCATTATTTTTGAAGATTTTGTTCAAGATCGTGAAGTAAAAATGTTTATCGATCATGAAAAGGAAAGTTATTCAGTTTATGTCCAAGTTTTTACTACTGATAATCTACCTTTTTCACCGATGAATGGGGGTAAAGAAGGGATATTCTTTAATTATGCCAACGTGACTGATGATAAAGTAACATTTGGAGGCGTAGTTGGAGATAATCTTAATCCAACAACTAAGGTATATGAAGTGACAGATCATACCTTTGTTGTGGGGAAAATGAATGGGAAAAATATTTCTGAAAATACAGCTATTGCTACGATGAAAAAAGCGGCGAATAATGTCATTTCAGAATTGGATAAATCAATTCCAATGCCCAAAATGCTGAATGAGCCACATGTTTTAACTGATATTCAAAGATGTGAGCAATTGTTATCCGATAGGGATGTTAGGATTACAACGTTGAGTAAGGCGACAGGAATTCCAACATTTGCCCTTTATAATTATCGAAGAAATCCAGCTACTTTACAGCGAGCTTCTTATCAGCGAATAAATCGCTTAGTTGCTAAATATTATGAAACTTATTTCAATAGAAATGAGATTGAAAGATTTCGTTTTATGTTGATAAATATAGTAGGAGCTTATTTAGGAAAGCATGAAAATGAACCAACTGCATATAATTCCGCTTTTGAATTGTATGAAATGTGTCAACATGGTGATTGGCATAGATTAGCTAAGATGGAAGAAATCTGGAAGGCGTTTTATAACGCACAAAAATAGATACTAGATGATAAACAAAAAGTCTAGAAAATAAGTCTTAATGTGACTTAATTTCTAGACTTTTTTAATACTTCTCAATTTCTTTTACATTAAATCCAGGAATATTACCAAACCATTTTTCGACTAAACGATTATAGGTGCCATCTTTTTCTAATTGAGTTAAGGCCAAATTGATGTGCTCCATCATCTCGTTTTGTCCTTTATTAACAGCGATACCATATGGTTGGTTAGTGAAAGTACCACCGGCTATTTTGTAACCAGAATTATCACGCAAAATACCAGCTAAGATACCATTATCGGTTACAAATGCATCCCCTTGATCAGCCTTTAAAGCTGCAAAGGCTTGACCATAATCATCGAATTGCAAAATTTCAGCTTTGGGGGCAAATTTACGTACTGCATCTGCAGAAGTGGTCCCTTTAACAATAAGCACCCGTTTATTATTAAGATCTTTAACATTATTTATTTTGCTATTTTTAGCAACCATAATTGATTGTCCAGCAGGAAAATAAGGCTTACTGAACTCAACCTGTTTTTTACGTTCTGGTGTAATTGTCATTGCGGCAATAACCGCATCGACGTTTCTATTTTTTAATAATTGAATTTTAGTGTTAGCAGTTGTAGTAACAAAGTTAGCTTTAGCTTGCTTTCCAAGTATTTTATGAGTTAATGCTTCGGCAAGATCGATTTCAAAACCGCGAACCTTGCCGTCTTTAATACTCATTGAGCCAAATAATGGTGTATCTGCTTTGACTCCCCAGGTAATTGATTTGGTTTCTTTAACCGTTTGATAAATGCTTTGATTTTTGTTTTGGCCACATGCAGATAGTGTGATAGCAAGCAAAGCTATTAAGAAAGTAGATAAAAAATATTTTTTGCGCATATACCTCCACCTTATCTTTAATATTGATTTTTTCATTATAACAGATAGTTCTTACGAAAATAAAAACCTTAATTTAGCGAGTTTAAAAATTATAACTATATTAATAATAACATTTTTCAGGATAAGGTTTGACAATGGTCCCTGTATGTACTAATATAGCGATTAGTACATAAGGAGACTAATTGCAAGGTGATGGAATGAAAATTAACGATACAGAAAAATTAAATCTGGCAATCGTTCATGGCGGTCGTGCCTATAATTATTGGGATCAAACTCATGGTATGACTAGCTACTTAACGATGATTTTATATGAGTTAACAATTCGTAAAAGGTTAACTCAAAAGCAGTTAGTAGATATGACAGATTTGCCTAAGCAATCAATTAACAAGGGAATAAAGCAATTAAGTGCGGCAGGTTATTTGACGATGACGGTTGATCCAGAAGATAAACGAGTACGCTTTTGTGAATTAACCGCAGATGGAAGAAAATTTGCTCATAAGAAGTTGCAATCTTTATTTGAAATTGAAGAGAAGACAGCTCAGAAAATGGGTAAAGAAAAAATGAAGCAATTAACTGCTTTAAATGAGGAATGGAGTAACACATTTTGGCATTTTTTATTAAATGAAGAAAGGAGTAATTAATGCAAACTTTTAAGATTTTAACACCATATTTCAAACGCTATAAAAAAGACGTTTTTGCAGCAATGATTGCAATTATAGTTTCAGCTTTTGCTACATTATATCAGCCAAGGCTACTTGAAAATATTCAACGAGCAATTATGGCTGACCAAAGACAATCTGTAATTAGAGATGGAATTGTTCTAATTATTTTAGGAATAATTGCGATCATTGCTGGGATTTTTAATGTTTATTATGCAGCAAGAATAGCGCAAGGTGTAACGAGTGATTTGCGTGAAGATACTTATGCTAAGATCCAAAGTTTTTCTTTTGGTAATATTGAAAAATTTTCGGCCGGTTCATTAACTACACGTTTAATTAACGATATGAACCAGATCATGAATATGATCATGCAGCTTTTTATGCAATTACTTAGAATGCCGATTTTAATTGTTGGTTCGTTTATTTTTTGTATTGTGATCATTCCGCGCTTTTGGTGGGCAACCGTTGTGATGGTTATCTTAATCATGGGTTTTGGTACGTATGTATTAAAACAAATGAATAGCTTGTTTGAAAAATTTCAACAAACAATGGGCAAAATTTCAGGTCAAGCCCAAGAAACTTTGCAAGGTGTTCGAGTAGTTAAATCATTTAATCAAGGACCACAAGAGATTAAAAAATTTGATAAAACTTCAGATAGATTAAATAACTACAATATTATAATCGGTTATTGGTTTTCAGCAATCATGCCAGCCTTCCAATTAATTGCATACTTAGTTATTACCTTAGTTGTTTATTTAATCGGTCGCAGCATTAGTCAACATCCTACCGATGTTGCAGTTGTTAGTCCATTTGTTAATTATATATTGACCCTTCTTTGGACAATTATGATCGCTGGTATGACTATGATGCAATTTGCCAGAGGTAATATTTCACTTGGTCGTATTAAAGAAGTTTTGGATACAGAGCCAGACGTTAAATTTGTTAAAAATGGCTCAACTAAGCCACTAAAGGGTAGTGTGGAATTTGATCATGTTTCATTTACTTATCCTGATGGTAATGACGAAACTCTTAAGGATATTTCTTTTAAAGTAAAACCTGGACAAATGGTTGGTATTGTTGGGGCAACGGGATCAGGTAAATCTACTTTGGCTCAATTAATTGCTAGACTATATGATCCAACTAAAGGTGAAATTAAAATTGGCGGAAAAAATATTAAAGATATAACTGAGACTGCCTTGCGTAATACTATTTCTTTTGTTTTGCAACGTGCAATTTTATTTTCAGGAACAATTGCTTCTAACTTACGTCAAGGTAAGGAACAAGCTAAACTTCATGAATTGCAAAGAGCAGCTAATATGGCACAGGCTTCAGAATTCATTAACCGCTATAATGATTCGTTTGAACATGAAGTAGAAGAACGATCCGCTAACTTTTCGGGTGGACAAAAACAAAGATTATCTATTGCTCGTGGTTTAATTTCTGAGTCTCCAATTTTAATTTTGGATGATTCAACTTCAGCCTTGGATGCTGAATCAGAAAAGAAAGTTCAACAAGCACTAGAACATGAATTATCTGATACAACTACATTTATTATTGCAGAAAAGATTGTTTCTGTAGTTAATGCAGATACGATTTTAGTTTTAGATGATGGTAAACTTGTTGCACAAGGTACACATGAAGAATTGTTGAAGACATCCCCTGTCTATCAAGAAATCTTTAAGACACAAAAGGGTAGGAAAGGAGTGGAATAATGGGTGATACACAAAAGGCAATCAAATACTTTATTAAATATTTAAAGCCATATTGGAAAGGAATTATTATTGTAGTTGTTCTTTCCTTAGTTTCAAGTGGTGCACAAGTTGTTGCTCCTGCATTCTTGGGGCAAGCTGTAACAGACTTAACTACCTATTTATCTGACTTAAGAAAAGGTACAGCTAGTCTATCTACTTTTTATAGTGCACTGTGGTCAATGCTGTTCTTCTATGTGTTAAGTCAAGTAGCTATCTTCATCGCTTGGATGGTTATGTCAAAATTTAACGCAGATTCTACTAATGATATGAGAGAAAATCTTTTCTCTAAATTCCAAAGAATGTTAGTGCGTTATTTTGATACTCATCAAGATGGTAAACTCCTTTCATTATTTACTTCTGATCTTGATAACATTTTCAATGCAATGAACAACGCTATTTTTGAAATTATTTCACAGGGAATAATGTTCATTGGTACGATTATCATTATGTTCACTGTAAATGCACAATTAGCATGGACTACGATAGCAACAACTCCATTGATTCTTATTGTTAGTGTATTTATTATGCGAAAAGCAAGAATTTATCTTGATAAACAACAAGATGAAATTGGTGATCTTAACGGTTATATTACTGAACAAATCAATGGTGAAAAGGTAATTATTACTAATAATTTACGTAAAGAATCAGTTGATGGCTTCAAAATTTACAACAATCGTGTTAGAAATGCGATGTTTAAAGGACAATTTTATTCAGGAATTCTTTTCCCATTAATGAATGGTTTGAACTTGCTTAACTTAGCAATTGTTATCGCAATGGGTGCTTGGATGATTATTTCAGGTCAAGTAACTCAAGCAGTGGGACTGGGATTGATTGTAACTTTCGTTGAATATTCCCAAACTTACTTCCAACCTTTGACTCAAATTACTTCAATTTATTCAATGATTCAGCTTGCCTTAACTGGTGCTAGAAGACTAGCTACAGTTGAAGAACAAAAGGATGAAGGTACAGTACCTAATGGTAAAATTTTGGATGGCTTGAAGAAATCAGTTAAATTGGAAGACGTTCATTTTGGCTATGACAAGAATAAAGAAATTTTACATGGTGTAAGTATTTCTGTAGATAAAGGTAAATCTGTAGCTGTAGTGGGTCCAACTGGTTCAGGTAAAACTACTATCATGAACTTACTTAACCGTTTCTATGATGTAAATTCTGGTAAAGTAACGTTTGATGGTACTGATGTACGTGATATTAAATTGGAATCACTGCGTAATAATGTAGGAATTGTTTTGCAAGATTCCATTTTATTTAGTGGTACGATTGCGGATAATATTCGCTATGGTAAACCTGATGCAAGCATGGATGAAGTAGTCAGTGCTGCTAAGCAAGCAAATATTCATGATTTTATTGAAAGTTTACCAGATGGCTATGAAACTCAAGTAAGCGATAGTAGTTCTGTCTTTTCAACCGGACAAAAACAATTGGTTTCAATTGCTAGAACTATTTTGATTAATCCGGATTTCTTAATTTTGGATGAAGCAACTTCTAACGTGGATACCGTTACAGAAGAAAAGATTCAAAAGGCGATGGATGCTGTTATTGCTGGTAGAACTAGTTTCGTGATTGCGCACCGTTTAAAGACAATTTTGAATTCAGATAAGATAGTTGTCTTAAAAGACGGGAAGGTAATTGAAGAAGGTAGCCATGAAAAGCTATTAAAAGATAAAGGATTTTACTACAAACTTTACACTGATCAGATGGCTTTCGAATAATGTGGTATACTAAAACTAATTAAACGATAAGTCACTAGGGGTGCTGAAAAGCTGAGATATACCCTTCGAACTTGAACAAGGTAATGCTTGCGATAAGGAAAGTGCTAATTATAGATCTTATTTTTTGTACTCCTTCTGACTATAAATAGTTAGTTAGGAGTATTTTTATGTTTACACGTTCATCGAAATGGAATGTTAAGTCGATTATTTTGGTTGCACTTATTGGGATAATTATGGGAGTCATTTATACATACGGCTTCAATAATATTTATAATGTTGTAAAGTTAAGCTTTTTACCAACAGGTTATGCACCAGTGGTTGATAATATTTTTACTGGGCTGTGGTATATGGCTGCTCCGCTTGCAATGTATTTTGTCCCAACTGTTGGTTCAGGTACTATTGGTGAATTATTGGCTGCAACAGTGGAAATGGCTATTGGTGGCCAGTGGGGTGCTCTTACCGTGCTTGAGGGATTAATTCAAGGGGCAGCGAATGAAATTGGCTTTTTCCCTAAAAAAACACGCTATGAAAGATTTTCATGGGCAAGCGTGTTAACTGGGGCGTTTTTTGCTAACTTGGGAGGCTTTATTCCATCATACTTTTTATATGGTTGGAGTCATTACAGTGTAAATTTACAAATTATGATGTTTATCACTAGTATAATTTCAGCACTTTTATTTGATGGAGTTTTGGTAAAGTTAATTACTAATTTGTTTGATAAAGCTTTAAAGCCGAAAGTTGCTTAGATAAAATAAAAAATGGTACGAAAATTTTCCGTACCATTTTTATTTTAGTTTAAAACTGATTGAATTTTAGTAGTTAACATATCGATTGCAACATCGTTTTCTCCGCCTTCAGGAACAATGATGTCTGCATAACGCTTAGTTGGTTCGATAAATTGATTGTACATAGGCTTAACGGTGCCGAGGTACTGATTAATTACAGAATCAAGGGAACGACCGCGCTCCTTCATATCACGTTCTAAACGTCGGATAAAGCGAATGTCATCATCTGTATCAACATAAACCTTAATATCCATCAAATTGCGAATGTCTTCATTAAATAGAACTAAAATACCTTCTAAAATAATGATATCAGCAGGCTCAACATGGATAGTTTCGTTACTTCTAGTATGCTCAGTAAAGTCATATATAGGCATTTCGATTGGCTTTCTGTGCATTAGTTGACTAAGTTGGGCTTCAAGCAAGGGCATATCAAAAGCGTCTGGATGATCATAGTTGATCTTCATTCTTTCTTCCATTGGTACGCCAGTGTTATCTTTATAATAAGAATCTTGTGTCATCGTCACAATACGATCGTGAGCCCCAATATTATTTCCAATTTCGTGAGCAATAGTAGTCTTACCGCTTCCTGATCCACCAGCTATTCCGATAATGACAGGTTTTTCAAGTTTTCCCATATAAACTCCTTTATTTTCTATATATCAATAAATATTTTAAGACATTTTCCGAATATTAACAGTTTTTTATTTGCTTGAAATCGAATTCATTTCTATCAAATTAGTGAATTCTATGTCTAATTTACTTGAAAAAGAAAATAGCTTGCTTTTTTGTAAGAAATAATGTTAAATACATATAAACAAATTAAAAAGCGATGAAAAAGACGAGTAAATGATTCAATCTTTTAGTGAGTTGGCGACAGTGGAAATCCGACAGACCCTGAATCATTGAAAAACACTTTTAGCAGCTCACCGAAATAATAATTCTTAAAGTAGGTTGAGACGTCTCCGGTACGTTACCACGCCGGTGGAGCATGACTGTGCTTCATGAGGAGGTCTATTACTAGACAATTTGGGTGGTACCGCGGAAAACTTTCGTCCCTTGATTACAGGGACGAAGGTTTTTTCTTTACTCTAAAATATATTGTGAATTTTATGCTAAATTCGTAAAATGCCACAATTAAATATTTTTTATTAAGAAAAATACTGGAGTCTGTCAAAAAAGACGAATAAAAGATATATATTATAATACAATTGTCTCATTTTGTCTTTTGGAAGTATTTAGTTTTAGTTAAAAAAGGGTAAAATAATAGTGTTACATACAATGAAGGAAAGGTAGAAACCATGACAGCAATTATTGAATTTAAGCATGTTGATAAATATTATGGAAAGCTCCATGCATTGAAAGATATTAATTTAAAAATTGATGAAGGCCAAGTGGTTTCAATTATTGGTCCATCAGGCTCTGGTAAGAGTACTTTAATTAGAACAATCAATGGATTAGAACCAATTAACAGTGGTCAATTAATTGTAACTGGTTATGATTTAGCTGATAAAAAGACCGACATAAATAAAATTCGTAAAAATGTAGGGATGGTATTCCAACACTTCAATCTCTACAATAATCATACTGTACTTGAAAATGTTATGTTGGCTCCTAAGATTGTATTAAAGCGTCCTGATGATGAAAATCGTAAGATCGCAATGCAATATCTTGAAAAGGTGGGTATGGCAGATAAGATTAACTCATATCCACGTCAATTATCAGGTGGGCAACAACAACGTGTGGCTATTGCTAGATCACTTGCAATGGATCCTAAAGTTATTTTGTTTGATGAACCAACTAGTGCTTTGGACCCTGAAATGATTGAAGATGTTCTTGAAGTTATGAAATTCGTTGCTGAACAAGGTATCACAATGGTGGTAGTTACTCATGAAATGGGCTTTGCTAGAGAAGTAAGTAATCGTTTGATTTTCTTTGATCAAGGACATGTTTTAGAAGACCGTAAGCCAGAAGAATTCTTTGATCATCCTAATACAGAACGTGCACGTCAATTCTTGAGCAAGATTATTTCAAAAGACTAAAAGGTGACGTGCCATGAAAAAATTAAGAAAATTTCTTTTCCTGCCTTTGCTGATGCTGCTAGCACTGACTTTGTCTGCTTGTGGCAATAAGAGTTCTCAAAATGTCTATCGAAAAGTTAAAGCAGATAAACAAATTGTTTGGGGCGTTAGAGCTGATACTAGACTTTTTGGTTTAACTAATGTTAAAACCGGTAAAATTGAAGGTTTCGAAATTGATTTAGCTAGAGCTTTAACTAAACAAATGTTAGGTAAAAATGCAAAAGCAGACTTTGTAACTACAACTGCTAATACTAGAATTCCGCTCTTAAAAAATGGTAATATTGATGCAGTTTTGGCTACTATGACTATTACCCCAGAGCGTGCTAAACAAGTAACCTTTAGTAAGCCATATTTCCCAGCGGGATCATCTCTATTGGTACCAAACGATAGTAAAATTAAAAGTGTTAAGGATTTGAACAACAAGACTGTTTTAGCAGTAAAAGGTACTACTGCGGTTGATGATGTTCATAAATCTGCACCTAAAGCACGCGTTCTTCAATTTGATGATTATGGTCAAGCAATGTCCGCATTAAAAGCCAACCAAGGTGTAGCTTTGACAACAGATAATGGTCTTCTTGCTGGTATTGCTCAAGAAAATCCAGGTTATAAATTAGTTGGTGGCGTTTATAGTGATGCTCCATATGGTATTGCCGTTAATAAAGGACAAAAAGATATGGCTGATCATATTGACAAAGCTCTAGATGAACTCGAAGCAAATGGTACATATAACCGTTTGATTAGAAAATGGTTTGCAGGAATTCCTGGTTTTAGTCTGAAGGGGGTTTTGAAATAATGTGGCAGATTCTCACCAACAATTGGGGCAGCTTTTTAACAGGTTTTTGGAATACTATTTTATGTAGTATTATCGCATTGATTTTTAGTTTGATTTTAGGTGTTGTCTTTGCGCTACTTGAAGTTGCACCGCCTAAGTTTGGACGCGTAATTGCCAAAATTTACATTGAAGTTTTTCGTAATATTCCATTATTAGTTATCGTTATGATCTTTTACTTGATTGTACCGCGTTATATTGTTAAGTTATCAGGTTTCCAAGCTGGAACGATCGGACTTACTTTATATACTTCAGCTTTTATTGCTGAAACTGTACGTTCAGGTATTAATTCCATTGGTGAAGGTCAAATGGAAGGTGCACTTTCAAATGGTATGACTTACACACAAGCGATGCGTTACGTTATCTTGCCCCAAGCTATGAAGATCGTGATTCCACCGCTTGGCAATCAGTTCGTTAACTTAGTTAAGAACTCTTCAGTCTTAGCCTTTGTTGCTGGATTTGACTTGATGTATCAAGCACAGTTGATCGCTTTTTCAACCTTCCGAACTATTGATACATATATTATCGTTGGACTTTTCTATTTGATTTTGACTATGCCGCTTAGTTACTACATGCGTCACTTAGAAAAGAAAATGGCTAAATAGGAAGGGGATAGAAAATGGAAACTTTTATTCATGCTTATTCATGGGTCGATATCCGCTTCTTATTACAAGGTCTCTGGGTAACGATTTATGTTTCATTAATTTCAATTGCGCTTAGTTTTGTAGTTGGTCTTATCTTAGGGCTAGTTCGCTATATGAAAATTAAGTATCTTTCAGCAATTGTCGGTTTTATTATTGATATTATTCGTAACTTGCCATTACTTTTGATCATCTTCTTCACTTACTTTGGTTTGCCACAACTGGGTATCGTGACTAATCCAACGACGGCTTCAATTGCAGCCTTAGTAATTTTTGAAGGTGCAATGCTGGCAGAAATCGTGCGTTCAGGTATTGGTTCAGTTGATCCAGGTCAAATGGAAGGTGCTCGTTCAAATGGGATGACTTATGGTCAAGCAATGTATCATGTTGTAATGCCCCAAGCTTTACACAATATGATTCCAGCTCTTCTTTCACAGTTCGTATCACTTGTTAAGGATACTTCACTTGCAACAATCATTGTGTTGCCTGAACTTCTTTATCACGCACAAATTATTTACAGTCAAAACACGACTTACTTAATTCCAATGTATGTAATCATTGCGATTATGTACTTCATTGTCTGCTTCTGCTTGTCTCAAGTAGCTAACTACTTGCAAAAGAAGTACAACAATTAAGGGTTATAATCTTATTCAAAAAAACTAACTCATGCTACTATGGTGGTAAGAGTTAGTTTTTTTATTTAGGAAAATATTATGAGTGTAAATGAACAATTAACTGATCAAGAACGGGTTGAATTAACTAAGAAATCTTATGAAAATTTACAATTAGGTGAAAGTATTACTATCGGTCAACATCATCTTGGTATCGTCTGTCGAGTTGAGCGTGCTGAAGACGGCATGCGAGCATTCGTAATTAGTAATCCGAACGAAATTACTATCCTGTATAAGGGCTCTTATGGCATTAAAAAGGGTACGCCACAGACTTGGCGTGATGAATGGTTTAAAACTAATTTGCCAATACTAAGAGCGATGCTATCACATGAAAGACGAATTCCTAGTCAGTTAAAGTCAGCGAGCAAATTTTTAAATCATGTAATTAGCCAATTTAGAGGGAGTCGTGTTTATATTTATGGGCATTCTTTAGGCTCGATAAATGCACAATTTGCTTTGGCTAATTGTAGGCATCCAGAGGCAATTGCAGCCGCTTATTTATATGAGGGAACTAATATATGGTTATTGCTTACATTAAAAGAGCGGCGGTGTGTAGCCAAGATGCGTGAGCGGATTTATAATTATGTAGATATTTATGATCCCGTTACTTTAGGTATTACGGAAACGCACCACATGGTAGGTAAGTTGTGTTATGTCGATAGTGAACCAATGAAACCAATTAAGCAGCACATGTGGGGCGGATATCAGTTTAATGCGGATGGTAGCTTGAAGTTGCGAAAAGTGGACCAGGCATTTTTAGCTGAAAGTCGTAGTGAACATAAGTTGCTTAGTCGGTCAGGTGAAGTATCAGACTTTATTGAAAAGATTGGCTCTAGCGAACAAATTAAGAAAATGGCAATGGCAAAGATTGATCAATTAGCGCAGCGTTATCCTGATCATAAGAGTTTGTCGAAGTTGGCTGCTATGTTTAAGAATGAGTTGTTAAAGGATGAAGATAAGTGAAACTAGAGGAATTGGCTACTAAGCAAGTGATTGATGATGAAGTGATTGATCATTTTGATGATGATTTTTACGGTGATTTTTACGATTTCTTTGTGAACTTCATGAAGTTTAAGGAATTGACGGGGCAGATGAAGAAAGATCCTAACAAGGTGGAGTTTGTTTTTTATTTAAAAAATGAGGCTAACCGTTATGGTTATAAGTTAGTCTTTGATCATGAGCTGCGTTTTTTGCCAGAGAAGTCGGATGTGAGTGTTACGATGCTTGGAGCGGAATCGGTGGAAGATCTTGTGAGAAGCAGGGATGCAGTGATTGCGGATCTAGCAATGAAATTTAGTGCGGAGAACACCCATGATTTGATCCAGAATTTCAATGTAGAGATTGGCAAGTTGTTTGATCAGTATAACTTGGGCAAGGATAATACTTGCTATGTGTTGCGATAGAAAAATAATTCCCCTTATTGAGAATTTTGTACACTAAATTTTGAATTAATGTTTGATTAATACTGGGCTTTGTGTATCTAATGCAGAGTCCAACATTCTGATCACATAAAAAGAGGCATCGCTCAAATTTAAGCGATGCCTTTTAATTATCTAAATAAATTTTTATTGCTTCCAAGAAGCGTCAAGTTTAGCCTTGCCAGATTTAATATCGCTGGTCCAGTTTTGACCCTTGCTTGCCTTAGCCAAAATGTTTTGCATATTCACATTAACTTGATCATATGCAGTAATTGAGTTCTTAGTTACAGGTAAGAAGTATAAATTCTTTGAAGTCTTAGACAAAATTGCAGGAATCTTGCTGTTCTTAGCCTTTTGGTAAGCTGAATCATTCAAAGCGGCAGTGTTAACTGGCATGTAACCAGTTTGCTTTGCCCAGTAAAGTTGGGAAGACTTAGAAGTCAAGAACTTAAGGTACTTGAATGCAGCAGCCTTTTGCATTGCACTAGCCTTCTTGAACATGTAGATGTCAGTACCTTGTTGAACATTCATTGAACTTGGACGAGCAGCTACACCATAAACATAGCCCTTCTTAAGTCCTTGCTTAAGGTAAGCTTCATTAGCAGTTGAACCGATGAACATGGCAACTTGACCATTGTTGAATGGAGTTGACATGTACTTTTGCGTACCAGCTTGCATGAAGTAACCAGCCTTAACGCCCTCTGCATAGTAGTTGATTGCCTTAACGGAATCCTTAGCAGCAAAGTTGACGTTCTTGTTGAAGTCCTTGCCATAAGTTTCCTTCATTTGCATCATGTAGTAGTTGTTAAGTGCGTCAAAGCCAGCACCACGTACCTTGTGGTTACTCTTACGGTAGATTTCAGCAGAAGCACTAGCAAGTTGACTCATGTTAGTAGGCACCTTTACGCCATACTTATCAAGTAAGGTCTTGTTGTAGAAGAGTACTTCAACTGACTTGTTGAATGGGACACCATATTGAGTACCGTTGATCTTGGCTCCATCCCAAAGAGCTTGCTTAATGCCGCTATCCTTGTATGAGCCCCAGCCAATTGTTTTGTTGTTAACATATGGAGTTAAGTTAACCAGCATATTATTCTTAGCTGCGTTGTAAAGCCAACCTGGATAAGCTTGCGTAATAGTTGGCAAGTCCTTAGGTGATTGCAAGCCTGAAACAAGCTTTGCTTGTAAATCAGAATAGTTACCACCTTGGCTTTGCAACTTAATATTGATATTAGGATTTTTCTTTTCAAAATCCTTAGTCAATTTTTTCAAAGCGTTTTGTGAAGTTCCAGTTAATGAATACCAGAAGTTAATAGTAGTCTTCTTAGTAATTTTAGTTGGAATCTTTGTAGAACTTGAATTATTACTATTGTTTGAACAAGCGCTAAGGCTGATTAAACCGATTGTTGCTGTACTAACGAGTGCGAGCTTTTTATAAAATTTCATTCTATTTTTCTTTTGCCTCTCAATTTCTTTCCTACAAAGAGAAGTTTAACATAAACATACGGACTATTCATAGACAAATTTAACTAAATGTTCTTAAATGGACACTAGATAATTTAATCTCTAAGATGAAAACAGGTAATTTTTTAGCAGGTGAAAATTATGGATAAAAATCCTTTAGTTTATGAATATTCAATCGGTAAGCGTAAGCCATATGATTATGATTATGGTAACCGCCAAGGTAACCAGAATGCTGGCTGTCCCTTCTGTGATGTCCGTCATTTAGTAAATATCTTCGAAAAAGACGGCGATAAGATTTGGTTAAAAAATAAATATCCAACCCTACAGGATACTGATCAGACCATTTTAATTGAATCAAGTGACCATCAAGGTGATATTTCAACTTATACACGTGAAGATAATCAAGAATTAATGAAGTTTGCACTTAAATGTTTTCAAAAAATGTATAACTCTGGTAGATATAAGAGCGTTTTATGGTACAAAAACTTCGGGCCAAAATCAGATGGTTCTTTGACACACCCACACATGCAAATTGTTGGACTTTATCATAAAGATGGCTATCACGATATAGGGCCGGATAACTTTAAAGGATTTGAAGTTGGCAAATCTGGTTCCGTTGAAATGAATCTTTCAGCTTACCCTGTTCAAGGCTATCAAGAAGTGAATATCATTACTCATGACAATACTAATTTGGGTACTTGGGCAGATTTGATTCAAAAAGGGACGCAATATGTTCGTTCAGTTTTGTCCCATGGTGTAGATTCGTATAACTTATTCTTTTATCCAATTAATGATGGACAGGGGACATGTTGTAAAATTATTCCACGTTTTTATGCTTCGCCTTATTTTGTTGGTTACAAAATTTCGCAAGTTGATGATTCCGATACATTGAAGTGGGAAGCAGAACGATTAAAAGGTTTCGTTAATGGTGGTATTTTACATTAGGATTTCAAAAAACGTGTTCAGATATTTGGATGCGTTTTTTTGATATAATTAAAATGATTAAATACATTTCTAAGAAGGGATGCTCAATGAAGAAGATTGTTGTTATTGGTTCAAGCAATGTAGATACTACATTGCATGTAAAGGATTTTCCAAAACCTGGTGAAACTATCAACGCTACAGAAATTACTACTGCAGCTGGTGGTAAGGGAGCCAATCAGGCTATTGCTGCTGCTAAAAGTGGCGCAGAGACTTATTTTATTAATCGTGTGGGAGAAGATAGTGAAGGCGGCTATATTACTCATCAATTAAAGAGTTATGGTGTAGATACTACTTATGTTCAAACTACGATGGGTGTTAAGACAGGGCATGCGTATATTACATTAAATGAAGCGGGTCAAAATAATATTGTTATCGACCATGGTGCAAATTATGAATTAACTGTTGAAGATATTAAAGCAGCAGGTGATTTGATTAAGAGCTGGGACTGTATTATCGCCCAATTTGAAACACCAATTGAAGTAACTACAGCTGCCTTTAAGATGGCCAAAAAGGCTGGTAAAATTACTATTTTAAACCCAGCTCCTGCAGTTGAAGAAATTCCAGAAGAATTATTGAAGTATACAGATATCATTACACCAAATGAAACTGAAAGTGCTAAGATTACAGGAATTCAAATTAAAGATAAGTCATCTTTGGCTGCGAATGCTGAAAAGTTGCATTTACTTGGTGTAAAGAACGTTGTAATAACTTATGGTGATAAGGGATCATATATTTCTACTAAAGACATTGAAACTTTAATCCCTGCATATAAGGTTGAAGCAACTGATACTACTGGTGCAGGCGATACCTTTATTGGGTATTTGGCAAGTAACTTAAATGAAGATTTATCTAACTTTGAAGATGCTGCCAAAATTGCCAGTCGTGCTTCATCAATTGCTGTACAACGTTTAGGTGCCCAACCATCAATTCCTACTGCTCAAGAAGTCGAGCAAGCAATGGAGGACGAATAAATGGATAAAAAAGAACAAGATCGTTTGAAAAAAGAAGCTGCTGAAAAAGCAGCAAATATGGTTCAATCCGGCATGATCTTAGGTGTAGGTACCGGATCTACTGTAGCCTTTTTCATTGATGCTTTAGGTAAGCGCAAAGATGAAGAAGATTTGAAGTTGAAGGCGATCGTGACCACCAGTAATAGAAGTAAGAAGCAACTTGAGAGTTTAGGCTTTGAAGTTAGCGAACTTGCTGATATTGATCAAGCTGATTTGACTGTCGATGGATCAGATCGTGTTGCTGATAACTTAGACGGAATTAAAGGCGGTGGCGGTGCCTTAACTCTTGAAAAGAACGTTGTCATTAACTCAAAGAAGATCGTTTGGATCGTTGATGAATCTAAGTTGGTTCACCGTTTGAGCGGATTCCCTCTTCCTGTTGAAGTATTACCAATCTCTTGTGAGCAAAACTTCAGACGCTTTGAACAAGAGGGCTTGAAGCCACAATGGCGTACGGATGGTGACAAGCGTTACATCACTCACTATGGCAACTACATCATTGATTTAGCAGTTGATCCAATTCCTGCCCCTCATGGTTTAGCAGACTACCTTGATCATACTGTTGGTGTAGTTGAACATGGTTTGTTCCTTGATATGTGTGATGAAGTAATTATTGCTCATAGCGATGGTACGATTGAAGATAAGATTAAATAATAATTTTTAGCAAAAATGGTTAACTTTAACCATTTTTTATTTTGCCTTTTTTAATATCTTTTGTTAAAAATATATTTTTATTGTAAATACTGGATTAATTATCTATACTAGTGAAGATTTTATTTTTAAGTGTTATAGAGGATTATTAGACATGAATAAAATTACTAAAAAGCAAAAGATGAGTTTTGCGGGATTGTTGATCGCCATAGGTATTGTGTATGGTGATATCGGAACAAGTCCGTTATATGTAATGAAATCAATTGTGACTGAAAATGGCGGGATTGCCAACGTTAATCGAGAATTGATCGTTGGTTCAATCTCGTTAATTCTTTGGACAGTAACTTTGTTGACTACTGTCAAATATGTCATGATTGCTTTGAAGGCAACTAATCATGGCGAAGGAGGAATCTTCTCTCTTTATGCTTTAGTTAGAAAAAGAGCCAAATGGCTGGTCATCCCGGCTCTGATTGGTGGTGCAGCTCTGCTTGCCGATGGTACTTTGACACCAGCAGTGACCGTTACCACTTCGATTGAAGGGTTAAAGAATATGCGCTTTGGTGATGTGATTCCGGTTCCTTCTCAAGAAGTTGTAATTATGATTACTATCATCATTTTGGTAATTTTATTCTCAATTCAGAGGATGGGAACCAGCGTTATTGGTAAAGCATTTGGTCCAATTATGCTGATATGGTTTACCTTTTTAGGAGTAGTTGGCATTGCTAACTTGAGCCATGACTGGAGTCTTTTGGAAGCGATTAATCCCATTCATGCTATTCGAATTTTGTTTAGTCCAGCTAATAAAGTCGGGATTCTAATTTTGGGTTCTGTCTTCTTGGCTACTACTGGTGCTGAAGCATTATATTCAGATGTTGGACACGTAGGTAAAGCGAATATTATAGGCTCTTGGCCATATATATTTGTTTGTCTTTCATTAAACTACCTAGGCCAAGGCGCTTGGATTTTGCATAATGTTAGCTATCATGCTGGTAATGGTGACTTCAATCCATTCTTTGAAGTTGTTCCTAGCAATTTGCGTCTTTTTGCCATTGCCTTGGCTACGATCGCAGCTATCATTGCTTCCCAGGCATTGATTACTGGATCGTTTACTTTGGTTGCTGAGGCTAGCAGTCTAAAGTTTTTACCAAGAATGAATATTATTTATCCTTCAACTGAAAAAGGACAAATTTATATTCCATTAATTAACAAAATGATCTGTGTGGTAACTGTAGCAATTGTGTTCTTATTCAGAACTTCACACCACATGGAAGCAGCATATGGTTTGGCAATTACTGTCACTATGTTGATGACTACAATATTATTGTTTGAATACTTGGGTAAAAAAGGCAAACCACTTTACTTACGCGTGATCTTTTTGATTGCATTTGCTTTTATTGAAGGGATGTTCTTAATCTCCAGTTTGACTAAATTCTTACACGGCGGTTACGTAACTGTTTTAATTGCTGGCTTTATCTTGGTAATCATGTATGTTTGGTTTTATGGAAATAAGATTCGTGATAAGCGTGAGGCTAAGAATGCTTACGTTCGTTTAGACGAGTATACAGAAATGCTGACAGATTTAAGCCACTGCGAAGATTACCCTGTTTATGCCACTAATGTTGTTTATATGGCAAAGGTTAAGTATAACAAGTTCATTAAGCGTGAGATGCTTTATTCAATTTTGGATAAAAGACCTAAACGTGCTAAAGCCTATTGGTTTGTTACTGTCAATGTAACAAACGAACCATATACTGCAGAATATGCAGTAAATACGTACGGTACTAAGAACGTAATCAACGTTCAGCTTTATCTAGGTTTTAGAAAGCAAACTAGCGTTAACGTCTACTTACGGCAAATTGTTCATGAATTGATTGCAGATGGTACTATTGAGGCTCAACCACAAAGATTCACTACTACTCCTGGTAGAGATGTAGGTGACTTCTCCTTCGTCATTGTTAATGATGTAATTAGTCCATTAACTAAATTGACTGGTTATGAGAAGTTTATGGTCGAGGCTAGAGTCTGGCTGCAAAATTTATCTTCTAACCCGGCTTCTTGGTTTGGTTTAGAGTATGCAGATACTGTGGTAGAACGAGTACCATTGATCTTAGGCAAGCATCAAGAAAGCTATATTAAGCGAATTAAACCTAAGAAACAAACTAAAAAGTAAATGAAAAAAGTCTAGCCAAGCTAGGCTTTTTTAGATTAGATCGAACCACTTTTTTTATTGGTTGATTTCTTGTATTATTAAGTTAATTAATACGCTTAGAAAGGGTAAATTTTATGACCAAAAAACCTTTAATTATTAGTACTGATCCAGGAATTGACGACATCGCTGCAATGACTATCAGCCTTTTTGCGGACGAACTCGATGTTCGAATGATCGTTCCAACTTGGGGGAATGTAGCACTTAAATATACTGTGCAAAATACGCTTAATTTGGAAAAATTTTTACACACCAAGGTTCCTGTAGTAGTTGGTGCCAATCAACCACTGGTTGCACCAATGATTAGTGCTGCATCAGTACATGGAAAAACTGGAATTGCCGGTTTTGAATTTGAAAAGGCGAATACTGATCTCATTAAGCCGGGGATTGCTGCCACTTTAATGGCTGAAGAAATTAAGAATAGTCCAGAAAAAGTGACATTGATGGGGATTGGGCCTTTGACTGATTTTGCTTTACTTTTTAAGCAATATCCTGAAGTAAAGGATAATGTTGAACAAATCGTGATCATGGGTGGAAATATTGGTCGCGGTAACCATAGTCCGCTTGCCGAATACAATATCGCTGGTGACCCAGAAGCAGCTCAAGTGGTCTTTCATAGCGGTTTACCAATCAAGGTGGCTCCACTTGAAATTGGTAATAAAGCTCATCTTACACCAGATCAAATGAGTAAGATTGAAAAATGTGGTGAAGTGGGTAATATGCTTTACTCACTCTTTTCACACATTCACGAACCAGATGGTGATCCTAGAATCAAGATCTATGATCCAACAGCCGTAGGCATTTTGCTTCATCCTGAAATGTTTACAATGAAAAAGGCCAACGTTGAAATTGAACTTCGTGGCCAATTCACTTATGGTGCAAGTGTCATCAACTTCATGGATCAAGAGCATGCAAATGCGGAAATTGCGACTGATGTTGATTTAGACAAGTTTGCAAAATGGTTTATCGATAGTATCAAAAAAGCTGATCAAGGAAGAGAATAATAATGGCTAATTACGTTTATCGGACAGTAATGCAGGATATAAAACAGAATATTTTAAATAATAAATATGATGGGATGCGGATTCCCGATGAGCGTAGTTTAGCAGAGCACTATGGCGTTAGCCGCTCATCGATGAAAAGGGCGTTGGAACTGCTCGCTCAACAAGGAATCGTCTTTAAAAAGCGAGGCAGTGGGACTTTTATTAATCCACTTTATTTGAAAAATCAGGCGATGTTTCGCTATGATGGCTCGAATTTAGGGATTACTGATAGTTTTAAGGTGCCTGGCAAAAAGCAGCAGATTAAGTTGCTCGATTTTCATGTAGTTAAGGCTACTAGGGAAATTGCAGAAGATTTATTTTTGAATGAAAATGATTTCGTTTATGAATTTAAGCGTCTGCGTCTTTTAGATGAACAACCATTTTTGATTGAAACAGGGTATTTACCAATTAAGATTATGCCGGAATTGAAGCCTGAAACGCTTCAAGGGTCATTGTTCAATTATTTAGAAGACGAGCAAAACAAGACCGTTACTAAGGCATTTTTGAATATCACGGTTGAGCCATCAAATAAGACAGATCAAGAGCAATTACATTTAAAGCCTACGGAACCTGTAGGTGTGATGGATGGTATCTTTTTCTTAGATGATGGTACGCCGTTTGAGGTTTCGAATATGCGGGTGCACTACCACTATATGAATTTCAATACTTTTGTAAATTTGGGCAAATAAAAAGTTGAGCAATTTGCTCAACTTTTTTAGTTAATTTTTTTGAAGAGATGAATATATATGTTAAATGTAGGTCAAGCATTAAAAAATGAGAGATTAGCGCAAAATAAAACGCAACGTGAGTGGATAAGAGATATTCATATCTCTGTGTCTCGGTACTCTGAAATTGAAAACGGGGTTATAAAAAACGGTAAAAAAGCAGATATAGGCAGTGAGCAACTTATTTTACTTCTTGAAAGCAATGCAGTGAGCAACTTATTTTACTTCTTGAAAGCAATAATGTAGATGTAAGAGAATTTTTTTCAAATTTGTCAAAAGGCTCAACTTCAACTGAAAAGCTGTCTTTAGAATTATCGCGGGCTTTTAACAATTGGGATGCAAAAAGGGCAGACGAGTTAAGAAAAAAGATACTTATGAACTCAGGAGCTTCATTAAGTTTGAAATATAGGGCTATTTTAATAGCAGCGGAATTGAAAGATCATATGGCATCATTAGATCAAAATACAATAGATAAGATTAGTAATTATTTATATAGATCAAATGATTGGGTTAAAAATAAAGAGGCTTTGAGATTATTTGGAAATTCTATGCCAAGGATGAATTCAACCGTCTTAAGACGACGGATGAAACAAGTAATTAAAGAGTATGCAGATATTAATAAATTTTCTGATGATGTACGGCGTCGTATTTCTACTATCTGTGTAAATTATGTATTTAATGCAATTTTCGTTTATAAAACAGATGCATATGTTCAAGAATCACTCGATTTAATAAAAAGTCTCCCAGCTAATGATATTTATGGACTAAAGAAAATGGTGGGGCAATATTATGTAGATTACTTGAATGGTGATCAAAAACATATAGCAGAATTAAAAGATTTGCTTGAAAGATGTGGGTATGTATCTTTAGCTAAGCGGCTAAATTTCGACATATCGAATTAATTTTATAAAATAAAAATAGTTATGTAGAATACAGTAAAAATTTATGGAGGGAGTATACGTTAGAAGGGGGAGTGGTATGAAATACGTTGTAAGAAATTATCCTAAACATATTTTACTTTTTGCTATTCTTTCAGTATTACTTGCAACTATTACGGTGTCAGATGCCCTAGTTTTGCAATTTATTATTAATAATGTTAGAAATACTAATAAAATACCATATTATGTGTTAGTTTTGTCAGTTATCGTGTTTATTCTAATTGAAGGCTTTGTATATTATTTTCAACAATTTAATTCTGAATACTTAGCTAAAAAAGCAATAAATTTATATCGTGGTATAGTCTTTAAAAGAATTACGAGTCAGCCTATATCAACTTTTAATGCTAAATCTCCTAGTAATTATGTTTCATTAATGACTGCACAAATGGATAATCTTGATGAAAATTATTTTGCTGCAATATTTTGGGCTTTTTATTTAGTGATTCAATTCATAGTTGCATGTGTCATAGCACTTATTATAAATCCTGCCATGGCTGGTATAGCAATTATATTATGTATTCCTAATTTACTATTGCCATTAATTTTTAGAAAATCTCTAGAAAGTTCTAAAATCGCTACAATAAGACAAACAGATTCTTATGTTGCTAAAATATCAGATTATTTGTTTGGTTTTGCAGATTGGAAAATTAATAGTGGTAACAAAATTATTAATAAGCAAGAAAGTATGCAAAATAAGCAACTGTTACAATCACAAAGGAGAGAATTAAAGGCACAAAACCTTTCAACAGCGTTTAATCATGCCTTTTCAAATGTATTGTATTTAGGTACGTGGTTGATTGGGGCTTTTTTTATACTAAATAGACAAATGACTATTGCTTCAGTTGTAGCATTTTCTCAATTAGTAATTAATATTTCATTTCCAATCTATAGTTGTGCTGATATGTTTTCTCAAATAGTTGGTGGTAAAAAATTATTTGAAAAGATTGAAAAGCAAATATTAATTAAAGATAATGATTCTAATGGTATTGGAAATTTAGGAACAGTTAAAGAAATTAGATTTAAAGATGTATCGTTTGAAAGTAAACAACAAATGATACTTAATTCATTAAATCTTAGTATTTTAGCAAATAAAAAATATTTGATAAAAGGGCCAAGTGGTAGTGGAAAAACCACCTTTCTTAAGATACTAACAAAGCAGATATTAGATTATAGTGGTCATATTACTTTCAATAGTCAGGATTTTAAAAATATCTCAGATCGAGAATTGTACTCAAAAATTGGATATTTGCCACAACATGGCCATATATTTGAAACAACCTTGGCCAATAACTTATCATTATTCCAAGAAAAAGAAAGAGAAGATTTAATTAAGGTTTTACAATTTGTGGAACTAGAAAAGTGGGCAAATGAAGAGGCTTTAAATAAGCAAATTGATTCAGAATCTGTTTCAGGAGGAGAAGCAAAAAGAATTGAACTTGCACGTATTCTTTTACAAAATAAAGAAATCATCATTTTAGATGAATTTTCATCGGAATTGGATAAAGAAACTTTTAAAAAGATAGAAAATAAAATTTTTTCTTTACCGAATAAAACAGTACTCTATGTTACTCATGTGTATGACAATGAATTAATTAATAAAGCCGATCAAGTTATTCAATTCTGAAAATTAAGGGTAAATAAAAAGTTGAGTTTTTCGCTCAACTTTTTTTATTTATTCAAGTAACTATCTAGCACTTCCAAAACGCCATCGGTGTTATTAGAAGGGGCTTCATATTTAGCTATTTTTTTGAGTGCAGGCTCAGCATTTTCCATTGCGTAGCTGTAGCCAGCCAGCTCTAGCATTTCTTTATCATTCATTCCATCGCCAAAGGCAATTAATTCGCTAGGCTTAGCGTCAAAGTAGCGTAGGAAGTATTGTAAAGCACTACCTTTATTAACGCTGTATGGCACAATATCAAGCAAGCCGAAACCACTTGAAGTACAGTGAATTTTTTCAGTGTGGTGTTTGTTAAATTCTTTTTCAAGTTCCGCCGAAAAGTCTTTTCGGTAACTTAAAGTGATTTTTGTAATTTGATCATCAGGTGTGACTGCCGCTAAGAGATCGTTGACTTCAATGCTTTCTGGATAGTAAAAGCTCATTTTTTTCTTAAAGTCAGGGGATGCATCAATGGTGGTATATGAATGATATACCCCGGTGACGATAACTGAGCTTTCAGGATAATGCTTTTGCACAAATTTGATTAGATCAACAGTAGTTTGATAAGTAAGCAGGTGGCTACTGATAATTTCATTATCCTTGAGGAGTAATGACCCATTATCTGCAATCATATCAATTCTAGTTAAAAATCCTGCAAAGTCTTCTCGCAATCTAGTGTAAGGTCGACCACTTGAAACGATAAAGTGAGCGCCGTCTGCTCGTAATTGATTCAAAATACGATTAAATCTTTGATGATCAAAGGTTTGATCGTTACGCATAAAAGTGCCGTCCATATCGACAGCAACAACTTTAAAGGGTAATTTACTCATATATTATTTGTCCTTTTTAAAAATCTATATCTTTTCAATATTCTATTATAAGCTAAAAATTAAGCGCTAACAATTATAATACTTAGCTATCTAACTGTTATAATTAATAAAAACGAAAAGAGGAATACTATGCCAACAAAAAAAGAAAAATTTGCTGAAGTAAATCGCTTGCTTCGGCTTTACATGATTCAAACACAGCGTTTCATTATGCAACAAATCTCCATTCTACAAGTTACACCGCAACAAGCCCATACATTAGCTTATATTAAAAAGCATCCGGGTTTAATTCAGCGTGAACTTAGTGATTTCTTTCATTTACGTAATGCTTCGGTTACGAATATGGTGAAAAATTTAGAGCGTGATGGATTAATTGAACGAAAAATTGATCCTAAGTCTGCCAGGAATAAACGAATTTATTTAACTAAAAAAGGTGAAGAAATTGCCCAAGATATCGAGGATCAAATGAATCGTTTAAACCAGCAAATTGTTGATAGATTAGATGAGAAAGATATTGATAATTTGCTTACTAGTTTGGAAAACGTTATCCAAAGTCTTGATAGTAAAAATTAGATACTTGACTATTAGATACCTAAGTGTTTAAATGATTAAAAAGTTAGATACTTAACTATTTAATTGGGAGGGTATACCATGAACCATGAAGATATTTCTATAGATAATGGTGCTAAAGCGAATAAGTTTAAATTTAGCAGCTTTTTCAAATTAATTAATAGTTTAAAACCACATTATTCCAAACTAATTATTGGAACAATTTTGGGATTTATTGCTACAGCTGCTAATTTATTTGTTCCTCAACTAGCACAGCGTTTAATTAATGGCTTTAAAAATTTGAGTCCTAATTTGATTATTTTAACGATTGTTATTTTTATTGGTGGATTAGTTATTAGTGCACTATCAGGACTTATTTTAGGTATTTTTGGTGAAGATGTTGTTGCTAAACTGCGCAAAAAATTATGGCAAAAATTGCTCAATATGCCTGTTTCATATTTTGATAATACTAAAACTGGTGAGATAAGTTCGCGTTTAGTAAATGATACTTCACAGGTTAAAGAATTACTTGCTTCAACCTTGCCTAATGCAATGACTTCAATTTTACAATTTTTTGGTGCATTGATTATTATGATGGCAATGGATTGGCAGATGACATTATTAATGTTTATTGGTGTACCATTAATCGTCTTAGCTGTTATCCCAATTATGCAAAAGTCGCGTAGTATTGGGCGTAAACGGCAAGATGAGTTGGCTAATTTTTCAAGCGATTCAACCAGTGTTTTAAGCGAAATTCGTTTGGTTAAATCATCTACTGGTGAAAAAAAGAACTAAGAGATGGTAATCACCGTATCGATAATCTTTATGGAATTGGTGTAAAAGAAGCTTGGATTAGTTCACTTACTTCACCTATTACTAACATGTTAATGATGATCATGTTCTTGGGTATTTTAGGTTATGGCGCAATTCGAGTAATGAATGGTTCAATGACCATGGGTGCATTAGTTTCTTTCTTAATGTATCTTTTCCAAATAATGTCTCCAGTAATTATTATTAGTCAATTCTTTAATCGCCTTTCCCAAACTAGTGGTTCAACAGAAAGAATCAACCAGATTTTGCAAGAAGATGAGGAAACAAAGACTGACAAAAAGAAGATAGATATTGCTGATAAGACTTTAAAATTTGAAGATGTTAGTTTTGAATATGAAAAAGATAAGCCAATTCTTCATAACGTTAATCTAAAGGCAGAACCTAATACTGTTGTAGCTTTTGCTGGACCATCTGGTGGTGGTAAATCGACTATCTTTTCATTAATTGAACAATTTTATCAGCCAACTTCTGGCAAAATTGTAATTGGTAATACTGAAATTGATGATATTGATTTAAGTGATTGGCGTAAGCAAATTGGCTTGGTAGGGCAAAATTCTGCGGTAATGCCTGGCACAATTCGTGAAAATTTAGTTTATGGATTGAATAAAGATGTTACCGAGGCCGAGCTATGGCGTGTTTTGAAAATGGCATATGCTGATCAATTTGTAAAAGAAATGGATGATGGACTTGATACGCAAATTGGTGAACGTGGAATTAAATTGTCTGGAGGTCAAAGGCAAAGAATCGCAATTGCGCGTGCATTTTTACGTGATCCAAAGATTTTAATGCTTGATGAAGCAACTGCTAGCCTTGATTCAGAATCTGAAGCAATGGTACAAAAAGCATTGAATACCTTAATGAAGGATAGAACTACTCTAGTTATTGCGCACAGATTGAGTACAATTGTTGATGCCGATTGTATTTACTTTATTGATCACGGAACAGTTTCAGGCTCTGGAACTCATGAAGAATTAATCAAGTCAACACCGCTTTATGCACAATATGTTCATAATCAATTTAAGAAGTAATAAAAAAATCGAAATCCAAGTAAGAATTTCGATTTTTTTATTTAAGCGGATCTACTCCAGTAGTGTTTGGATTCATTTTTTTGATCTAGAGCAGGTCTAGCACATTAAATCTTAACAAATTGTTCTGCTGAATCAATTGGACTCAGATAAACATAAGAAAGATTTATATATTTTGTAGATTCTGTTAACTTTCTCATAATTTTTACTTGTTCATCAGTAAGGTGTAAATGACTCATTGCAACTCTGGCTTGAATGTACATTACTAATTTACTCGTATATTCAAGGGGATGATCGTTTTCATCGAACTTATTGATAACGAGACCAATTACATCTCTGATTTGACGGTAACGATCGATATTCATTTCATTGTAAATATCACTGAAAAAGCTATCATAGAATTCTTTAAGTTCTTGATATACTTCTTTTTCATTAGTTGTATGTGATTTAAAAAGGCTGAACATAATAATCACTCCTTTAGAACTGGGATAATTTGTGCTTTAGAATTAAAATGCTGTTTAATTTCATCAGATAAAGGTGCGTCAGTGATTAAGACATCAACTTTATCCAACGGAATTGACATATATGGAGAAGTAATTTGATTCGTGAATTTATACTTTTCAGCAACTAATACAATTTGATTGGCTCGATTGATTGCTGCACGTACAACTTCGGCATCTGCCATTGAAGTTGTATAAACACCATCAGTATCAACTTTAGAACCACCTATAAAAGCAGTATTAAAACGAATTCTCCTGATAGTTTCAAGTGTAGTTTCAGAATAAATATAACGTTGTTGCTTATTAATCATACCGCCCAATAATCTAACAGAAGGAAATTCGGTAGTAAGTAAGCTCAGAGCATTGTCAATTGAGTTGGTTACTATTTGCATATTTATACCATTAAGCATTGGGCAGAGCTGCTTGAGAATGGTAGAAGGACCTATAAAATCGCATTGGCCTGGATGGACGAATCTTTTTGCCATTTGGGCCATTTTCAATTTCACAGGAGACTGAACTTGATTTCTAGCTAAAAAATTAGGTACGTCATTTTGATTAATTTCCATCATACCGCCATGTATTCTTACAGCTTGGCCTGTTGTGGTCAGATGGATTACATCTCGGCGGGCAGTATCAAACGATACACCAAATTTTTGGGCAATTTCTTTAGTTGATACTTGATGCTCTTTTTTGAGCAAATGCTTAATTTGTATTAATCGTTCTTCTTGAATCATTTCGTATCTCCAGTAAGTAAATTATCATGATCAAATAAAAAAGTAATTATTTATTCAGCGTTTTATATTTATTTATCAGTATTTATCAGCATATAAATGCTGAAACACTTATATTAAAAAACATAAATGTTGCTGCTTCAAGCTTTTAGACATATTGATTTAAAATAAAGCCTCATTTGAATGGTAGGGTCCAATTTATAAAATAGTTGATATTTATTTTAAAATTGGTATTATAAGAGTATAAAGAAAAAGATAAGTAAAGAGTAATTGTTAGTGTGCTCAAAGGAGAAAAAATGACAGTTAATTACGATTCTAAAGATTACTTAAAGAGCGTTGACGCATATTGGCGTGCAGCTAATTATTTGTCAGTTGGACAATTATTTTTAATGAAAAATCCGTTGTTAAAGAAACCTTTAACAGCTGAAGATGTAAAACCTAAGCCAATCGGTCACTGGGGTACTATTGCTCCACAAAACTTTATTTATGCTCACTTAAATCGTGCGCTTAAAAAATATGACTTGGATATGTTCTATATTGAAGGTTCAGGTCACGGTGGCCAAGTGATGGTTTCAAATTCATATCTTGATGGTTCATATACTGAACGTTATCCAGAAATTACCCAAGATGAAAAGGGTATGGCTAAATTGTTTAAGCGCTTTAGTTTCCCAGGTGGTGTAGCTTCTCACGCTGCTCCTGAAACTCCAGGTTCTATTCATGAAGGTGGGGAATTAGGATACGCACTTTCACATGGGGTAGGTGCTATTTTAGACAATCCAGATGTAATTGCTGCCGTTGAAATTGGTGATGGTGAAGCAGAAACTGGTCCACTTGCAGCTAGCTGGTTCAGTGACAAGTTTATTAATCCAATTAAGGATGGTGCAGTTTTACCAATTCTTCAAATTAATGGTTTCAAGATTTCTAACCCAACTATCGTTTCAAGAATGAGCGATGAAGAATTAACTGAATACTTCCGTGGCATGGGTTGGGATCCGCACTTTGTTTCAGTATTTAAGGGTGGCCGCTTTGACGGTGAAAAGGATCCAATGCAAGTCCACGAAGAAATGGCTAAAACCATGGACGAAGTAATTGAAGAAATTAAGGCTATTCAAAAGCATGCTCGTGAAAATAATGATGCTACTTTGCCACATTGGCCATTGATTATCTTCCAATGTCCAAAGGGCTGGACCGGTCCAAAGAAGGATCTTGACGGCAATCCAATTGAAAACTCATTTAGAGCACACCAAATTCCAATTCCTGTCTCACAATACGATATGAAACATGTTGATATGTTGACTGATTGGCTTGAAAGTTATAAGCCAAACGAATTATTCAACGAAGATGGTTCACCAAAGGAAATTGTTACTGAAAACACTGCTAAGGGTGATCAACGTATGGCAATGAATCCGATCACTAATGGTGGTAAGGATCCTAAACGATTGAACCTACCAGATTATCGCAACTTTGCACTTAAGTTTGACAAGCCAGGTTCAGTTGAAGCACAAGACATGGTTGAATGGGCTAAATATTTAAACGAAGTTGCTAAACTTAACCCAACTACTTTCCGTGGCTTTGGTCCTGATGAATCTAAATCAAACCGTTTATTTAAACTTTTAGATGATCAAAAGCGTCAATGGGAACCTGAAGTTCATGAACCAAATGATGAAAACTTGGCACCAAGTGGCCGCGTTATCGATTCACAATTATCAGAACACCAAGACGAAGGCTTCCTTGAAGGCTACGTTTTAACTGGTCGTCACGGCTTCTTTGCAACCTACGAAGCATTTGGTCGTGTAGTAGATTCGATGCTTACTCAACATATGAAGTGGCTTAGAAAAGCTAAAGAACAATATTGGCGTCATGATTATCCATCACTTAACTTTGTTGCTACTTCAACAGTATTCCAACAAGATCACAATGGTTACACTCACCAAGATCCAGGCATTTTAACTCACTTATATGAAAAGAATCGTCCAGATTTAGTTCATGAATACTTGCCATCAGATACTAATACTTTACTTGCTGTAGGTAACAAGGCATTTACTGATCGTGAATGTATTAATGTTTTAGTAACTTCAAAGCAACCTCGTCCACAATGGTTCTCAATTGAGGAAGCACAAAAGTTAGTTGATAAAGGTTTAAGTTACATTGATTGGGCTTCAACTGATAAAGGTGTAAAACCAGATATTGTCTTTGCTTCAACAGAAACTGAACCAACAATTGAAACTTTGGCAGCAATTGATATTTTGCATGACAAGTTCCCAGATCTTAAGATTCGCTACATTAACGTAATTGATGTGATGAAATTAATGTCACCAAAGGACAATAAGAATGGTATTTCTGATGAAGAATTTGATCGCTTATTCCCAAAGGACGTTCCTGTAATCTTTGCATGGCACGGCTACAAGAGTATGATGGAATCAATTTGGTTTGCACGTAACCGTCATAATGTACATATTCACTGCTACGAAGAAAACGGTGATATTACTACCCCATTTGATATGCGTGTTTTGAACCACCTTGACAGATTTGATCTTGCCAAAGATGCTGTTGAAAGTGTTGATAAATTGAAGGGCAAGAACGCTGACTTTATCAGTCATATGGATGACTTGCTTGAAAAGCACCACCAATACATTCGTGATAATGGTAAAGATATGCCAGAAGTTACTGAATGGAAGTGGAAGGGCTTGAAGTAATTTGTAAATAAGAATAAATTAGACCTATGCTAAAAACATAGGTCTTTTTTTGGAGGAAAAAATGAAAACTGGGTTAGTGTTAGAAGGCGGTGCAATGCGTGGATTATTTACCGCTGGTGTGATCGATGTCTTAATGGAAAACAAGATTAATTTTGATGTAGCAATTGGAGTTTCCGCTGGAGCTGCTTTTGGCGTTAATCTGAAATCCAAACAAATTGGCCGAGTTCTGCGTTATAATTTACGTTTTGCAGGTAAATCTTATTATGCAAGTTGGAAGTCATGGCGTAGATCTGGTAATTTGTATGCTGCTAATTTTTGCTATCATATTTTGCCAGATAAGTTAGATATTTTTGATAAAGAAACTTTTATGGCTAATCCAATGCGATTCTGTTGTGTAGCGACTGATGCTGCAACGGGAGAGCCTGTTTATCATGAGTTGTACGATGCTGGGTATGTAGATTTAGAGTGGATTAGGGCATCCTCTTCAATTCCATTTTTTGCTCATCCTGTTGCTATTGGTGGCCATTATTATTTTGACGGCGGAGTTTCTGATTCTATTCCATATGATTTTTTGATAAAGAACGGTGTTTCTAAAAGGGTAGTAATTACAACGCAACCTAAAGAATATCGTAAAAAGCAAAGTAAGCTATATCCAATTGAAAAAATTGTACTACGTGAATATCCTGCTGTTTTAAAGAAATTAGCTACTAGAGCAGAAGATTATAATGCGGTTTTAGATAAGATGGAAGAAGATGAAAATCAGGGGAATGCATTTATTATTCGTCCGCCATATCCGCTAGAAATTGGTACTGTTGAACAAAATAAAGAAGAGATTAAACGGGTATATGAGATCGGACGAAAAAAGGCAGAAGAAATTCTGCCAGATTTGGTTGAATATTTGAAAGACTAATGTAAGAAGTCGGTATCATTTTGATGCCGATTATTTTTTACCGAATTTGAATTGATAATAACCGAATAAGAATCTCTTGAACCAAATAAGAATGTAAATGCTAAAGTAAAACAAGACAGGAAAGAAAAAGGTGGATTATGTGACTACATATGATTTTGGCTTTATTTCAGGTGAGATAGTTTTAGTTATTATCGAGCTGACATTTTTTTATGCAATTACCAATACTAATTTTCAAAAGAAAGATATTTTATTCGGACTAGAAATCTTACTCTGTGGCGTGATAACTTCTTCAGATTTGTTGCATATTCCTCAAGGATTAAGCAGTATTCTTTGGGCGTCATTAACTATTCTTAGCTATTATTATTACTTCCGTCGAAAAGTAGGTAGTTTACTAGTACTGGCCGCAATTACTTTGATTCGTTCAGTTTTAATTTTGAATAGTTTAATTTGGGGACTTTTATTAACAACTTTACCAATTGATGTTGCTCTTTTATGCCTACCAATAACATTGCTTTGTCTTTACGTTATTTTTATGAAGTTCCGCCAGTATATTCATCGTTTTTTGATTGATGAAAATCATAAGACAGCTGATTGGCTAGTAATCTACCTATATGTTTGTGCATTAATTTTGGATCTTACGTGTACATATGGGATTAGTGCTCATTCAGAATCGCTTTTCTTTTTAATCATGCTAGTTCAATCAATTTTTATCATTGCTGTTTACGTTTCTAGTGTAAATATACAAAAGAAATTACTAAAAAGACAAGAGCAAGAGAATTTAAAGGTCTATTTACATAGTTTAGAAAAGAGTGAAGATCGGGTTCGTAAGTTTAAACATGATTATCTCAATCTGCTGTCTACTTTAAGAACTATGGCGGTAGTAAATAATGATCAAAAACTAATCCAGGAGCTCGAACAATACTCAAGTAAACAAATTAATGAAGAGAGTATGTGGCGATTTAAAGATGTAAATCATTTACGTAATAATGCATTAAAGAGTTTAGTCATCAATAAATTGAACAAGATAAGTGAATTAGGTGTTAAGTATTCTTTTGAATGCGAAAAGGAGATTGAAACTTTGCCTGATCAGGTCAAATTGTTTGATCTATTAAGAATAATTGGCATTGTGTTTGATAACGCTATTGAAGCAAGTCAGGCAATGAAAAAGGAAAATGCTGAGATTAAGGTTATGTTTTACCAAGAAAAGCCTGGAGAATTAGAATTCAAGATTCAAAATAAGTGTCAACAAGTAGATATGAATCAAGTCAATAAAAAAGGCTATACTACTAAGGAAGGTCATTATGGCTTAGGATTAGTTACGGCTCAGGAAATTAATGATAGTTATAGCAATATGTTTATTGAATACAGCAATAAAGATGGTTGGTTTAGTTTTACTTTGGTAATTATCTAGAAAAAATGAAATATACAGTAATAATTTGTGATGACAATCTTAATCATGCCAGTAATTTAGCTTTGAAAATTGGCATAGCCGCAATGGTTGACTCGGGTGATAATCCTGATACAGAAATTGATTTAGAAATAGGCAAAATTGCGCAAAATGCTTTAGATGTAATTGAGTATTTGAAAGAGAATCCCATTAGCGGTGGAATATATTTTTTAGATATTGAACTGAGTCAAGAAAAAAATGCAATGAATGGTATCGATCTGGCTGAACAAGTTAAACAATTAGATCCACGTGCTCAAATCATTTTTGTTACTGCCTATAACGAATACATGGAAATGACGTTTGAGCGACGAATAGGCGCAGTTGATTACATTAATAAAAGTAATCCTAATTTGCAAAATCGCCTGAATGAGACATTGCAGGATACTGTAAGAAGGATTTCAAAGGAAAATTATAGTAAAAAAATGACTTTTTCCTATCGTCTGGGAAGAATTATTAAAAATATCAATATTGATGATATTTACTACATTTCAACTACGAAGGCACCACATAAATTGAAATTAGTTAAAAATGATGGAACTGCCGAATTTGCAGGGGATATTAAAAGTGTAGATAAGCAAAATGAGTTTTTGACTAAGGTCTCACAATCATATTTGGTGAATCCTAAAAATATTGTCCAGATCAATTTGAAGAAAAAAGAGATTACTTTATCTAATGGGGATGCAATTAAGTTTTCTCGTCGATTTACTCACGTGATGAAAGACATGATCAATACTTACAATTTAAAGCAAAATAATTACCAGATTTGAATGAAAAATAACCGAATTTGAAGTTCTCTTTCTGCTCTTGGCTGATAGTCGGATAATAATTTTGAGGTGAAGCAAAGAAAAATGAACTTAAAAAAGTGGGATTTTGGATTTAGGTATGAAACTGCCATCGTTATCCTAGTTTGGTGGGGAATGGCAATCTTTAATATTAGTAAAGGAAAATCAGCTACAGCAGGATTATGTATTGCAGCTAGTGTTTTGCCAGTACTTGTCTTTGTGTTTGATTTACTCAAGCGGCATTCAGACAAATGGACAGTGGCAGCAAATTGGCTGGCAATTGTATTAATGCCAGCAATTTTGTCGATTACGTGGTACATACTTTTTAGAAATATTTTGCAGCATGTCATTTTTAAAATGTTCATTACGATCGTTTTTAGTTTAATTTTACTGGTGATGGACTTACCGGTTGCAGTTGTAGCAATTGGACAATTGAGAAATTGGCTTGGACGATTAATTGCAGTATGTTATTTCAACATGGTACTTTTATCATCTACTGTAATTGAATTAAAGCCCCAGGGAATTAATGTTTTAATTACTTCAGGCTTAATGGCAGCAATCGCTACCTTTTTAGCTGCAATATTAATTGCAAAAAGGTGGAGCTTTAGTTTTAATCCCGATTTGAAATGGCAGGGGTCAAACGTAACTTTAATTTGGTTGGTACTATTTTGTCTTATTTTCGCCTTCTGGGCAGAATTTTGCGGTCAAGGAAATAGTCTAGGAGAAATTTTATTAAAACCAGATCTTGCTCCGCTAAAACCAACTTGGGTGTCATTTTGTAGAGCAATAGAAGCAGGGGTCTTTGAGGAAACTAACCGCTATTTAACGATTTTAGCTTTGATTGCTGGTTTTGCTTATAGTAGATATCGGGTTCAAATTGCTTTGATTGTCAGTGCCATATTCTTTGGTTTACTACATTTTACTAATTTGGGTGGTCAAGCTTTTGCGGCTACGCTAAACCAAGCTGTCTATGCCGCAGCACTGGGCTTAGTTTTCGCAATTATGTATTTATATACTGGTAAATTATGGCTAGCCATGTTGTATCACTTCGGGATCGATTTTCTTAATTATGCAGTTAATGGTGGAGTTAAAGCACAGGTTTGGTCTGGTACGCTTAGTGATTGGGTCAGCTCATTTGTATTAGTTCTGGTGCCAGTAGCTATTGCCGTCTGGATGATGACAGGTAAGAGAAAGCAAGTTATGGATGAAAATATTGATGAAAAATTGAAAACGAATGAATGGCAAATAGGACTTAGTTGATGCTAGGTCCTATTTTTTCGCCTTTTGTGAAATATTTGCATTTATTTATGTATATCTTCAAAGCTAAGCTGCACAGAAAATTTTTAAACGGATAAATTTCGTATGTAAAGCCAATTGCTAAACATAGAGTCCTCGGCTAAACTCCATGTTTGTTATTCTATAAAATGATTTAAAGCATTGTTGATGCCATCATTATCGTTAGAGGTGGTGACATAATCAGCATGCTTTTTTGCTTCTTCACTGCCATTACCCATGCAAACTGCGATGCCAGCAAAATCGAACATACTGATATCATTACCAGCATCCCCGATTGCCATTACTTCATCACGATTTATACCAAGTTTTTCAGTTAATTCTTTTAAACCGTTACCTTTATTTACTTTAGGGTTAAGTAATTCAAGAAAATGATCATCTGCTCGAACAATATATAAATCATTGCCAAATTCTTGGTGAATTTTTTCTTCCCATTGATCTAATAGTTCACTCTTACCAACAAAGCATCCCTTTGCAACTTCAAAATCAGAAGCAAAATCATCAGGTTCACGGATATACAAAGTTGCAGTATTTTCATAAGCTTGTAGATATACCATAAAATCTACATCATGATCGCTAGTAATAATTTCTGAATTTGGCGAAACCACATTGAAAGGAATATGGTTTTGCTTTCCAAAGTCTGTCATCTTACGATAAAACTCATTTGAAACAAGATCTTCGGTCATTATCTTGCCGTCTGCAGTTCTAGTAATTGCCCCATTTAATGTGATTGCATATTGTTCTGGGCCTTCAATTCCTAACTCTTTCATAAAATGCTGTAAACCAGCAATAGGACGTCCAGAACAAAGGGCAACTTTTATTCCCTTATCTAAAGCATGTTTAATAGCTATTCTGGTGCTAGGTAAGATTTCTCCATTTGAGTTTAGCAAGGTTCCATCAGTATCGATCGCTATAAATTTAATTGCCATATAAGACACCCCCCTTATCATGTAATCGATTTCATTCTAATGCTAATTAATAAAAAACTCCATTTGTTTCATTTCATGAAATGAAATATTTTGCATTGATAAATTGGCTATCTGACTAGCATATAATTTGACAGACTAAGTTTATATGTAAAGTAAAAGGTTAAACATAAGCCACAAAAGGACTGAAAAATACTAAAAAATTGGTCTATATTAATGTGTTGCCATGAAATATATTTCATTAAATGAAATGATGATTAAAAGAATGAAACACCTATTCATATTTTGCAAAAACGCTTACATAAGCTGAAAACTATGGTATAAATAAAAATGTAAGCTAGCTACTACAAAGATGAAAATAAATCTAAGCTGATATCATTAGATATTTTATCTTAATCATTTTTGAGGAGTAATATTCGGAATACTGGTTGTATGAGCACCTTGCAACTAGTTTGAACGAAATAATGTAGGTGTAGATTAAAGAATAAGTTAATGTTTAAACAATTAATTTATTTTTTCAGAGGTAAATTATTATGATGCAAAAGATCCAGCGGTTTGGGGCCGCAATGTTCGTCCCAGTTATGCTGTTCTCATTTGCGGGTATTGTCGTAGCTTTAGGAAGTTTGTTCAATAACCCGACTCTGTTTGGCTCTATTGCCAATCCAGGAACAACATGGAATTCAGTTTGGGACACAATTTCAGCTGGTGGTTGGACTGTCTTCAACCAAGAAGGTATTTTGTTTACGGTAGGTTTACCAATCGGTTTAGCTAATAAAGCCAGAGGTAGAGCAGCTATGGAGTCAGTAATTGCTTACTTGACTTATAACTACTTTATCGGTGCAATGCTTACTCACTGGGGTGCAGCATTTGGTATTCCTAATTTTGATAAGATTCAAATTGTTGCTAACTCTACTAACCATGGTTTGACTAACATTGCTGGTATTAAGACTCTTGATACTAGTATCTTAGCTGCTTTGGTTGTTGCTTTGATCGTTGTATGGTTACACAATAAATACTTCGACAAAAAATTACCTGACTGGCTTGGTACTTTCCAAGGTTCAACTTATGTTTATGCAATTAGTTTCTTTGTAATGATTCCTTTGGCACTCATTACTTGTTGGGGTTGGCCAAAAGTTCAAATGGGTATCACCGGTATGCAACACTTCATCGTAGATAGTGGATTTATCGGTGTTTGGATTTACCAATTCTTGAACCGTGTATTGATTCCTACCGGTCTTCACCACTTGGTATATATTCCATTCCAATTCGGTCCAGCTGTAGTTGCTGGTGGTCTTCAACCATATTGGTTAAAGCACCTTGCAGAATACGCAGCAAGTACAAAGCCACTTTCACAAATTGCTTCTGTTGAAGGATTCCAACTTTACGGTAATGAAAAGATCTTCTTAGTTCCATTTATCTGTCTTGCCTTTTACGCAACTGCTAAAAAGAATAAGAAGAAGCAAACATCTGCTTTGCTTATTCCAGCAGCTTTAACTTCAGTTTTAGCTGGTATTACCGAACCTATCGACTTTACTTATTTGTTCGCCGCACCTGTACTTTGGGTCGTTTACTCAGTGTTATCAGCTACTATGAACACTGTAATGTGGGCATTTGGTTTAAGAGGATTTATGTCAGATGGTGCAATTGGTATTGCATCAATGAACTGGTTGCCACTTTGGGAACACCATTGGCAAACATATGTAATGCAATTTATCGTTGGTATTATCTTCGGTATTATTACTTACTTTGTATTCAAGATTATGATTGAAAAGTTTAACTACATTACTCCAGGACGTGAAGCTGATGACCAGGATGTTAAGCTTATTAACAAGAAAGAATACAAACAGAAGATGGCTGCCAAAGCAGCAGGTAAGGATGCAAATGATCCTTACATTGCAAGAGCTACAGCTTACCTTGACTTGTTAGGTGGTCCTTCAAACATTACCGAATTGAGCTCATGTGCTACTAGATTACGTGTATCTGTTGCTGATCCAAGTAAGGTTGCACCAGATGCAGACTTTAAAGCAAATAAAGCTGTTAATGTTGTTCACCATGGTAAGGCATTACAAGTTATTGTAGGTCTTGATGTGCCACAAGTTCTTGATGAAATGACACAATTGATGCAACAAAGCGGTAATGAAGCAAAGGTTTCAACTGAACCAGATAATCCATATATTGAAAGAGCAACAGGTATTGTTGACCTGCTTGGCGGTGGTGAAAACATTAAAGATGTAATTGCTTGCTCAACTAGAGTAAGAGCTCATGTCTTTGATCCTAAGAAAGTTGCTCCAGATTCTGAATTCAAGAAGATTGCAGATTCATATGAAGTCCAACATAAGGATAACAATGAAATTGACATTGTTGTTGGATTAGATGCCGATCAAGTTGTTGATCAAATTAAACAATTACTATAAATTGTAAGCGCTTGTGTTATTATTAATATATAGATTATAAAATGATAAGGACACAAGTAACATGGCAAATTTAAGATCGATGGTCTATAACAGTGGTAACAAACTAAATGATTCTGAAAAGCAGATAATTCAGTTTGTGTTAAATAATCCGAAGGACTGTAGCAAATTAAGTCTGGCCAAATTAGCTAAAAAACTCTATGTATCCGAATCGGCAATATTTCGCTTATGTAAGAAACTGGGCTTAAGTGGTTACAGTGAACTTAAATTTGATTTAGTAGAACTAGCTGAATCAAGAAAAAAGCCAATAAAAATTGAAAATAATTTTGCAAGGGAACTCGGTAAAGTAAATAATGATGTCCTTAAGTATTTTAAACAAAGGGATTTCAATAGCTTATATCGTGATATAGATGATGCAGGAACAATTTACATTTATTCTACTGGGTGGCAACAAGAGTTAATTGCTCAATATTTAGCTCATGAACTCTTTGTAGTTGGTAAACAGGCTACAGTATTGCCGTCTGCGCTTGATGAATTAAAAGTTGCTGGACGCTATGCAAAAAAAGGCGACGTTTTATTCATCATCTCATTTACAGGTGATAATAAAACAATCAATGAAGAAATTACTAAGTTGGAATTGGTAAATGACAAGTTTAGATATGTTTCATTTACTAATATGATGCAAAATAAACTGGCTTCACTTTCGCAGCATAATATATACTTTCCAACTATTGCCTTCACTGATGATGCTGATTTTAAGACTGGTAAAGTTGCTTTTACCCTGGCATATTATTTAATCGATTTGCTTATTAGTGAATATGTAGCCTGGCAACAAGGCCAAAGAGAGGACGTTAAAGTTAATGTGGGCAATGAGTAAACAAAAAGTCGAAAACTTTTTTGGTCGAATGACCAAGAGCATGCAATTAGATGTCAAAAAAATTCTTAGTTGGTATGCATATGTGTTGTTCATTGCCCCATTGTTCTTCTGGGCATTGATAGCAATGCGTGGCGGAGCTTCAGGTCAATCTATGCGGTCAATCATTATGAAGCAGCCTGCGGTGGCAATAGCTACAATTATTGCAATTGTAGACTTTGTACTGGGCTATTACTTATTGCTGAATAAAAAGAAATTTTTGGCTAATAGACAAACTTATCGTTTCTTAATGGTAAGCCAACTTGTTGGACAACTCTGCGTTGGTAATTTACTTTGTGTAGTTTTGTCTATCTTGGGAATGTATAAGTCAAAAGCATTAAAGAAAACACAAGATAATGTTAATCCTGTGATATGCGCAGCACTTATTACATCAACCGTTTTGTTAATCGGTTGCTTTGCACTGATATTATTACTTGAATTTTAGAAATCCAGAGGTTATGAATTATGTTTAATTTCTTTAAGAAAAAGAATAAGGGTTTAGAAGTAGTTGCAGTAGTTGATGGCGATATTATGCCTATTACTGATGTAAAAGATGATGTTTTCTCAACTAAAATGTTAGGTGATGGTTTTGCCATTAAACCAAAAGACAGCCACATTTATGCTCCTGTTGATGGGACTATTACAACACTTTTCCCAACTAAGCACGCCATTGGTATTAAGACTGAAAAGGGATTAGAAATTTTGATCCACTTGGGACTTGATACAGTAGAATTAGAAGGTGCTCCGTTTACAGTAGACGTTAAACAAGGCGATCAAGTGAAGAAGGGACAACCTTTAGCTACAATGGATTTCGAATTGATCACGGATAAAGGATATGATGATAGTTGTATCGTAGTCTATACGAATATGGATATTGTTAAGTCAGTTACTCCGATTGAAAAGGGTGCTGTCGAACATTCCCAAACAGTACAAACCGTTGAATTTAATTAGTTGACTTTTCCCCTCTCTCAAAAAATATAGACTGGTTAAAAAATGGTTTTTAGCTTAGCTTCACGCAAGTGAAACTAAGCTTTTTTTGTTAAGATATATGTGATAGAGAAAGCGAGGGCGGATTATGAAGAGATATCGACCGAATACTAAAGCGGTTATTGTTGGAATTATCTTTATGCTTGTTGGAATTTTTTGCTGGGTGATTAAAGCCTCATTTATTCCTAAAGGTGCTGATTTCTTATTTCCACTAGGCTTATTATTAATCTGCATTGGTGGATTAACGCTTACAATCACAGCTTTTGTGGCCATGAGAAAGAATGATATGGCAATGAATGCTTATTTGAGAAAGCAAGATCAGGAAAGAAAAAAACTAGCAAAAGAAAAGAAATAATATAATATTTTGTTTTTTTAGTGAGGATAAGAGAATGAATTCCAAAGAAGTTTTTCAAAATGAACATGTAACAAGAAAATTTACTAATAGAAAAGTTCCAGAAAAAGCAATTGCTGAAATTGTTAAGCAAGCACAGCAATCACCATCGTTACTTAATTCCCAGCCTTGGCGTGCTTACGTTTTAATGGGGGATGCACTAGAAGAATTTAAGCAAGCTTCAATAAAAAATGATGAAGATGGTATAAAGCCACATGAAGACTTCGCTTCTATGCTATCTTTAGATTGGGACACTTTTCCAAGTAGCAATATGGCAACTATGGGTGCATCACAAAGTTTCTTTTTCAGAAATAAGCTACAATTGTTTTCTCATGCAAATAAAACAATGTTTAATGCACCAGCAATTATCTTTTTAACTATTCCCAGAAAGTCACCGGCCTGGTCTGTATTTGATTTAGGGATTTTTGCTCAAAGTATTATGCTGCTAGCCGTTAATAGAGGGTTAGGAATTATGCCAGCTCATTCAATGGTTTCTTATCCAGATTTAGTTAGAAAATATGCTGGTATTCCAGATGATGAATTTGTAGGTATGGCAATAGCAGTAGGTTACGTAGATAAAAATGCAGAGGTAAATGATCCTGTATATATTCCTAAGAGAGTACCCTTTGATAAAGTTTACAAGGTAAGTAAGTAGAAATCGTAAAAGCAAGCCTAATAAAATGCACTATTTTGCTCATAAATGGTAAAATGAAGTTTAGTAAATAATTTGTAAAAAAGGTGAGAAAATTTTGAGTCCAGCTCAAATAACAACTAATTTAGTTGCAACTATATTAATTTTTATTGTTGCTTCATTCTTTGTCGCTGCAGAGTTTGCTTTAGTACAAACAAGACCAAGTCAGCTTGAGGATATGCTGGCTAAAGGTCAAGGCAATAAAAAGAAATTACAGTGTGCGCTTAATATGACGCATAATTTGAATGAATATTTATCAACTACACAAGTTGGTACTACTCTTGTTGGAGTAGTATTAGGGTGGTTTTCTGCTGATACTTTTGCGGTTATTCTGGAAGATCTTTTTCATTTAACCCCAATGAGCCAATCACTTATTAAATCAGTGAGTGCAATTTTAGGTGTAATTTTGTTAACTTATTTAGAAGTGGTTTTAACAGAAGTTGTCCCTAAAAATATTGCAATTGATAAACCAGTAAGTATGATGATGGTAATTGTTACTCCGCTTCATGTTTTTCATACATTGGTTTATCCGTTTGTATGGCTGCTTAATACTAGTTCAAATGGTATTTTAAAGCTTTTAGGCTTTGATCCTGCTGATGAAGAAAATCAGGTTTATTCTCAGTCTGAAATTATTAAGCTATCTCGTAATGCGGTTCATGGTGGTTCTCTTGATAAAGAAGACTTAACTTATATGGAACGTGCCTTTGAATTAAATGACAAGGTAGCTAAGGACATTATGACTGACAGAACTAGATTGTCGGTACTTGATTCAACTGATTCAATTAAGTATGCTTTGAAAAAGTATCTTGAAGAAGGTTATAGTCGTTTTCCAGTTGTTCGTGATAACAATAAAGACGATGTAGTTGGATATGTTTATTCATACGATATTGTTCAGCAAAATCAAATTGATGGTTCTGTACCTGTAACTAGAATTATTAGAACAATTATTACCGTTCCAGAATCGATGCCAATTCAAGATATTTTGCATTTAATGATTTCTAAGCATACACCAATTGTTTTGGTGGTAGATGAATACGGTGGAACTAGTGGTATTGTAACCGATAAGGATATTTATGAAGAGCTATTTGGTTCCGTTAAAGATGAAATTGATGATGTTTCAGATGACTACATCATTAAGGATAAAGATGGAATCGTTCATGTTTCAGGTAAAACAACCTTATACGACTTTGAAAGATTTTTCCATACTGATTTAAAGGCTTTTCAAGATAGTGACATTATCACTATCGGCGGATATATGATGGAACATTATCCTAACCTTCAAAAGGATGAATCAATTGACTTAGAAGGTTATAAGTTTACGCTTGAAAGTATTGAACAAGGCTTTATGCGCTGGTTTATTGTTGAACCTATTAAAAAGAAAAAATCCGATCAATTAAAGGATGAAAAATAAGATTATTCTGAAAGAAGCGTCGATTTTGACGCTTTTTTTATGTAAAGATGTTATAATTTTTCTTATCTAGAAATGATGATTAAAAGTAATGAATTGAAGGGTAGACAAATGAGTAAAGGCGACAATATTAACGACATTATCGATCATAAGTTATTTTCTGAAAAAGATATTCATGAGATGTGCGTTCGCTTAGGTAAGCAATTGACCGAAGATTATGCAGGTAAAAAGCCATTAGTTGTTGGTGCATTAAAGGGCGCAATTTATTTCTTAACAGATTTAACTAGACAAATGGATGTAGCCCATCAATTAGACTTTCTTGATGTATCTAGCTATGGGGATGGCTTTGAATCAAGTGGTAAGATTAAAGTGGTTACAGATTTAGCTGCGGATGTGAAAGATCGTGACGTTTTAATCGTTGAAGACATTGTTGATACTGGCTTAACTTTGAAGTTTATGAAGGATTTAATTAAAGAGCGTGGTGCAAAGAGTGTTAAATGTTGTGCAATGCTTAATAAAGAAGCCCGTAGAAATGTCGATGTGGATGTTGACTATTTCGGTTCAGAAGTTGGTAATGAATTCGTAGTTGGTTATGGCCTAGACTTTTTAAATATGTATCGTAACTTACCATACGTTGGTGTATTAAAATCAGAAGTAATTCAAAAATATGTAAATAAGTAAAGAAAAAAGGAATCATTTGATTCCTTTTAATTTTGATTTTTCTTTTGCATATGATAATAAATAGGTAAGCCGATTAAGGTTAATCCTATTCCGATAAGCGATAACAAGAATTGATTGATAATTGTTGAAATAACGATAAAAAGGCCACCTAAAACGGAAATAATCGGAATAATTGGATACCAAGGTACTTTAAATGGACGACGTAGTTCTGGTTCGCGTTTTCTTAAAATTACTACTGCGATTGATAGCATAGTGTTAAAAGTCCACATGACAAAAACAAGCATATCAGTTAAAACAGTAAAGTTACCAAGTATAATCATAATGATGGCAATTGCATCAACGATTAAAGCTCCAGTAACTGGAACACCTGTATGGATATTGGCCTTACCGATTTTATTAGAAAATGGTAATAATCTATCTTGAGCTAGGATATATGGTGTACGCATCCCCGTTAGCATAAAGGCATTAGCTGCGCCATAAACTGAAATTAGAATACCAATGGTAATTAATTTTCCGCCAAATTGTCCAAATAATTTCATTGAGGCTTCAAAGGCTGCATTGTCGTTATTTACAAGCTGGTTAATTGGTAGAACAGTTAAAAATGTATAATTAATTAAAACATAGATTAGTGTTACAATTGATAATCCTGAAATAATGGCACGAGATAAGTCATTTTCAGGATTTTTTACTTCATTTGCGAGATTAGTAACAACAATCCATCCTTCGAATGCAAATAGGGCAGAGAGTAGACCTTGACTCAATGAACCGATGAGATCCTTGCTACTACCTACAGTCACTGGAAAAATTGGTGCGCTAACCTTATTTTGGTTGAATAGTCCCAAAACAATAATTAAGATTATTGGGATTATTTTTAAGATAGTAATAACTGATTGCATTTTACTAGAAAATTTAGTTCCAATTAAATTGATACTTAATAAAAATAAGACTAGTATAACTGCAATTAAGTTAGAATATTTAGCTTCGATTCCAAATAATGAAACAAATTGAACGCCAAAAATTGAGCTTAATGCACCAATTTGTGCGGGAAAATAAACAATCATTTGAGCCCAGCCAAATAAGAATCCCCAAACACGACCATAGGTATAGTCTAAATATTTAATAGCTCCGTTGATTTTAAGGCTGGCGGCAATTTCTGAAATTGTTAATCCTGATGCGATTGAAATAATCCCGGCAAGTACCCATACAAGTAGTGTCATCGAACTACTACCTGTTTGTGCAGTAATCGTACCAATTTTAAAGAAAACGCCAGCTCCAATTACAGAACCTACTACAGTGGCCAAAGCCTGACCAAAAGAAATCTGCCTTTTCACATATTTCACCTCGAAAAATAATGTTGAATTAATTTTAGCACATAGATCATCTAAGGTTGGTATGGAGCACTTTTTTGGTTAAAATAATAGTTAGGGGGAAAGGCTATGAAAAGATATCATCATAAATATACATTGCCAGCAATTTTGACTTTATTAATTTTGGCAATTGCTTTTCTTTTGATAGGCTTTTTTAATTTGAAAAAGCAAACAACTTTGCCGCCTAGCTCTAATTCAAGTGCAATTGGTATTCAACTTAATCAAGATGTCGATTATGTTGATTTGCATAAGTTACAGTCAAATGGTATCTCTTTTGTTTATTTAAAAGCTACGCAAGGTAGATCATATTTTGATGAAAATTATTTGTCATATCGTGATCAGATTTTGGGAACAAAACTTGCTTTTGGTAGTATGATCACTTATAGTAATGAATCTACGCCTTTGCAGCATTATCGCTATTTTTTTAGTCAGGTAGGGAATAATACTGGAAGTCTACCAATTTTGATTGAACCGATAAATAGTAGAAGCAAGAAATATTTAAGATCAATGGGACAATTCACTAGGATGTTGGAAAAACATGGTAAGAGTGTAATTATCAATATTGATTATAAATATCATAATTATTTCGATGCGCAGACTAAATTTATGTCTTCGGATGCAAAATCACCTAATAAATTGAAATATTCATTTTGGCGTTACACGACTAATGGACGGGTGAAAAATTTAGCAGGACTAGAAAAAGGCGTGACAATGTATTCGTATAATGGAACCGTTGGTCAGTATAAACAGAAATATGGGCAGTTAACACAATAATGTATCAAGAAAAAATAGAACAAGTTTTACAAAAAGAACATAAAACTAAACCTACTTTAATTCAAAAACAAACTTATGACGCTATTAAAAATGGTGCAAGTATAGTTGGTTTAGCTAAAACTGGAACTGGAAAGACTTTGGCATATGCCATTCCTAGCTTAGAAAAGATTCAAAAGGGCAGTGCTAATGGCGTTGTAATTATTGCACCTACTACTGAATTGGCTGTGCAAATTCGTCATGCAATTAATCCATATCTTCATGTGTTGGGTTTAAAGGGTGCTAGTTTAGTAGGCGCAGGAAACCGTAAAAGACAAGAAGATAACTTAAAGAAAAAGCATCCTGAAGTTATTGTGGCAACTCCAGGAAGATTCTTTGATTTCTTTTCAAGTGGTCGAATTAAGATTAATCAAATCAAGACTTTGATTATTGATGAAGCAGACGATATTTTGGAATTTACTAAGCTTGAATTATTGTCATCATTAGGTCAAAACTTGGGTCATGATAGTCAAGTTTTACTTTTCGGTGCAACTGATTCAGAAATTACTAAGGATGCCGAAGAAATATTTAATCGACATTTTCTTTTGGTTGATGTCAGAAATGAACAAGAATCAACTACTAAGCATTATTTTCTGCAAGTTGATAATCAACATAAAATTGAATTCTTACAAAGAATGACAAAATTAGATCATTTTAAAGGTATTCTTTTCTTTGATTCAAATAAAACGATGATGCGTTTTGCTGGAATTTTTGGGCATACTAAAACTAAGTTTGAACTACTAGCTAATGAATTTAGTAAACAAAGACGTGAAAAAGCTCTGAGTGACTTAGCTAGTGGCAAGACTAAGCTTCTTTTAGCTACAGATTTGGCTGCACGTGGGCTTGATATTCCAGGCGTAACATACGTGATTAATTTTGATATTCCTAGTGAGCAAAATACGTATATGCATCGCGCTGGTCGAACTGGAAGAATGAATGCGGAAGGATATGTTGTTACATTAGGTGATGATCATGATTTCCGTGATTTGAAAAAACTTTTAGCAGATCAAGTTGAAATTGAGCGAGCATACTTTGCCGGCTATCATTTAACAACGAAGAAGCCTAAAAATAAAAAAGATAAGAAAGATAAAGAAGATAAAAAGAAAATAACTGAACCTAAAAAGTCTGCTAAATCTAAGAAACGCAAGAAGCGAAATAAAAATAAGGGTTATCATCCACATTACTTGAAGGTGAAGAAATGAATCGATTAGTTAGATGGTTAGAAGATTATGTTTTACCTATAGCTAGTCGGTTGGGACGGATTAGATGGTTGGTAGCATTAAGGGATGCTTTTGTATCTTTGATGCCAATCACGATCGCGGGGTCATTGGCCGTTTTAATTAAGAGCTTAATAGAAGCAGCTCAAACTCATTTGAGCTGGACTACTTTTGCTTTTGCAATGCAGCCATTGGTTTCAATTAGTAATTTAGTATGGCGAGGTACATTTTCGCTATTTGCTTTTTTCTTTGCATTAGCGCTTGGCTATCAATTAGCTAAATCTTTTGAAGGAAATCGGCTAGCAGCGGCACTTGTTTCGCTGTCTTCATTTGCATTAAGTATTGCTAGTGTAGCTAAAATTAAATTTCATGGTGATAGCGTCACAATAAAAAATGCATTTGATATTAGCCAATTTTCAACTACTGGTCTATTTACAGCTATTTTATTTGGATCGATTGGTTTTGCAATATATTTGGCTTGTTATAAGGCTAGAATAATGCTTCATTTATCCGCTAATATGCCACATGCAGAGCAAGCCGCTTTTGATTCACTAATTCCAGCAATGATTGCAATTTTTGGTGTAGGTGGTGTTAATTATCTGTTCCAAACTTTAACAGGTGAGTATTTTGGCACTTGGTTACTAAATAGTATTCAACTTCCTTTGGTTAAATGGGGGCAAGGCCTTGGTACTGTGCTTTTGGTTACGTTGCTTGTTCAGGTATTTTGGTTCTTTGGAATTAATGGACTTGGAGTTTTATCACCAATTCTTGATTCAATTTGGCTAACTGCACAAAACGGTAATATTACTGCGATTAAGAATGGTCATGTTCCCCCTTATGTTTGGGTACGTGGCTCATTTGACGTATTTGCATGGTTTGGAGGCGCCGGTGGTACATTAATGTTGATTGTTGCAATATTGATTTTTTCAAAAAGAAGTGACTACCGTACAATTGCCAAAATTGCCTTAGCGCCAGGAATTTTTAATATTGGAGAACCAATTTTGTTGGGCTTACCTGTAGTGTTAAATCCAGTTTATTTGATTCCATTTTTGTTAACGCCTGTAGTTAACGTGGCATTTTCATATTGGGTAAGCATCATGGGATTGGTTAATCCGGTTCAAGTAGCCGTGCCAAGTGTAATGCCGCCAATTATTGGACCGTTTTTAGCATGTAATTATGATTGGCGAGCAATTGTTTTAAGTATTATAAATATGTTAATAGCACTTGCTATTTGGACTCCTTTTGTAATTGCGGCTGATAAAATTGCCAATAATAATCCTAAGAAATTTTTTATGACTCAATTCTAAAAAAAGATTAACTATTAGCTCAAAGTTTGGTAAAGTTAATCTTAGGTTTGACCCCGTAGTTCATCTGGATAGAACAATGGTCTCCTAAACCGTAGAGGTGAGTTCGAATCTCACCGGGGTCATAATGAAAAAAGATATTCAATGTTTTCAAAACATTGAATATCTTTTTTAGTTAGCCCAACGGATTGAGCATTATAAACGTAATAAGTCCCCAAACTACAAATACACATATTAGAGCGGTATAGAGTAAGTATTTTCTGGTTTTAGGTGCTTTCGACTTATCTAAACCGAATACTAAGCAAAAGCAGCCGATAACAATGATTAATGCTGTTGTAACTAAAAGTAATAAACTTAAATTCATTTTTTATCCAACTTTCGTAACATTTAATTTTATTAAAGCACATAATTTTGATGCAAGATAGGGTTAAATCGGTTATAGTTAAGTTTAGTTATCGGAGGAAACTTATGAACAAGATTAAAGTAATGACTGTTTTTGGTACCCGACCAGAAGCAATCAAGATGGCACCACTTGTTTTAAAATTAAAGCAAGATGAACGTTTTGAAGAAGTTACGGTTGTTTCAGCGCAGCACCGTGAGATGCTTGATCAGGTACTCGATATTTTTAAAATTAAGCCAGACTATGACTTTAACATCATGCATAAAAACCAGACTTTGGAAGAAATTACTTCTAAAGTGATGATTGATTTGGCTAAAGTAATTAAGAAAGAAAAGCCTGATATTGTTTTAGTTCATGGCGATACTACAACTAGTTTTGCGGCAGGACTTGCCACCTTTTATGAACAAACAACTCTGGGGCACGTAGAAGCCGGTCTTCGTACTTGGAATAAATATTCACCGTTCCCTGAAGAGATGAATCGTCAAATGACTGATGACTTGGCAGACTTATATTTTGCTCCAACTGAAGTGTCCAAGGCAAATTTATTAAAAGAAAACCATCCAGCAGATAATATTTTTGTTACAGGTAATACAGCTATCGATGCGCTTCATGAAACTGTTCAAAAAGATTATCATCACGATGTTTTAGATGAAATTAAACCGGGAAATAAAGTTATCTTGGTGACAATGCATAGACGAGAAAATCAGGGCGAACCTATGCGTCGCGTATTTAAAGTCATGCGTCAGGTAATCGATAGCCATGATGATGTAGAAATTATTTATCCAGTCCATTTATCACCAAAAGTACAACAAGTAGCAAATGAGGTACTCGGAGGTGATCCACGTATTCACTTGATTGAACCGCTTGATGTGGTTGATTTTCATAATTTAGCTAAGCGGAGCTACTTCATTATGACTGATTCTGGTGGCGTTCAAGAAGAAGCACCAAGTCTTGGTAAACCGGTACTTGTGCTTAGAGATACTACTGAACGTCCAGAAGGCGTTAAGGCTGGCACCTTGAAATTAGTGGGCACCGAAGTAGATAAGGTAAGAGAAAGTATGCTTGAACTGCTTGAAAATAAAGAAGCATATGACAAGATGGCTAATGCCAAGAATCCATATGGAGATGGTCATGCCAGCGATCGAATCATGAATGCAATTTATTACTACTTCAATAGAGATACCGTAATCAAACCTAAAGATTTTGAATAAAAAAGAAGCGACTTATTTGTCGCTTCTTTTATTTTTTTGTTCTTGAATGCGCATTTTTGCGCGTTCGATCATAGTGTGTTCTTGCTTTTGAAATACGGATCTAGTAGTAAGGTAGTTGAAAACGCCGACTAGTACTTGGTCTATAATCTTGACAAGTAAAGCATTTAAATGAAGCCAGGATAGACCAACAAGCATAATTAAGGTATCAGGAATCAGACTAATTACACGATACGTAAAAAAGACAATTAACTTATGCCAAGTACTGTGATCATGATCGACATTATTAATAAAAACGGCTTTTTGATTAAAATAAAAAGAGGCTAAATTTGACACAATGAAAGCAATGGTATTAGAAATAACCATTACATTATGCCACCATGAGTGTAAAATCATGAACACAACTGTGTTAATAAGCGCTGCAATAAAACCGAAAATCATGTATACCCATAAATTTCGGTGTCGTTTGAGTAATTTTTGACCTAATTTACGAATTTGAGCTTGATCGGTAGCAGTAATTTCTTTTTTATTTTTAGTCATTTAGCTTATCGGCCATTTCCTTTGCGGCGTTATCGATCAAATCGATAGCGTCATCATCTGGAGCATTTTCGATAGTTACAGGTTTAGTAATTTCAGTTGCATGACAATCCAAAAACGCTTTTTCAAAATCAAAAACATTCTCACAGTAATGTTCTCCGTATGTTTTGTCGCCTGAGCCCATTACCGCAAAATATTTACCGCTAAGATCTAATTTCTTTAATTCTTCGTAAAAATCCGCAAGTTCATCAGTCATTGCACCTTCACCATAAGTATAAGTAATGAAAATACAAATATCACTGTCTAAATAATCGCTTGCGTCAGTGAAACCAACATCACTAGTTTCAACATCGAAACCATAATCTTGAAGATCTTCTTCTAATATATCTGCCATATCTTCATCGTTACCAGTCATACTGGCATAGACAATTCTTGCTTTCATGATTTTTCATACCTTTCACTGCATTATACGACACCCTATTATACATGAAACCGTGAATTTTTCTCTCAGTTTTGATAAACTTTTAAAAATATTCATTAAAACGTTATAATAATAGGGAGAATAATTATAAAGGAGAAATTATTTTGATTACAATTAAATCAATTCGTGAACTTAAAGGTATGCAAGCTTCAGGCCATCTTCTTGCAACAATGTTTGAAGGCTTACGTGATGTTATCAAACCAGGAATTTCAACTTGGGAAATTGAAGAATTTTGTCAAGATTTTGTTAAAAGTCGTGGTGGTCGTCTTTCAGAACAAGGTTTTGAAGGCTACAAATATGGTACTTGTATTTCAGTTAATGATGAAATTGCTCACCAAACCCCAAGAAAAGATCGTATCTTAAAGGAGGGCGACATCGTTAAGGTTGATGTTACTTGCAACTTGAATGGCTATGAATCAGATTCTTGTACTACTTACCCAGTAGGTAAAATTTCAGAAGCTGATAAGAAGTTGATTGAAGTAACTAAGAAGGCAATGTATCTTGGAATCGATCAAGCTGTTTTGGGTAACCGTATTGGTGACATTGGTGCTGCAATTCAACATTATGTTGAAGTAGAAAATCATTATGGTGACGTTCGTGAATTAATTGGTCATGGTATTCAACCTTCAATTCACGAAGATCCGGAAGTTCCTCACTGGGGTAAAGCTGGTCATGGTCTTCGTCTTCGTGAAGGTATGACTATTACTTGTGAACCAATGGTAGAAGCTGGTGGAGACTGGCATATTGATCAAAGAACAGTTGATGATCCAAACGATGATTGGGTATATTACGCAACTCCAGATGGTTCAAATGCTGCACAGTTTGAACATACTTTTGCTATTACTAAAGATGGTCCTAAGATTTTAACTTTACAACGTCCTTATGATGGCTTAGAAAAGTACATCCCACACTTTGATGAAATGGATGACTAGGTTTTTTAATGGAGAAAAAAGAAAATCAACTAAAGAATAAATTTGTTCAATTCATTCTTACGTTGCGAACAACTCTTTCACAAGGAGAAATATTCGATAGTTCGATTATAATTGCCTATTACATTTTATTTTCTATTTTTCCAATTATCATTATTATTGGAAATGTATTACCTTTATTCCATATTGATACTGCACCAATTGCTAAGTACCTTAATATCGTTTTTCCTGATCAGGTGTCTAGTTTTATAATGCCTATTGTTAATTCCCTTTTAAAAACAACTTCAACGGGTTATATGTCTTTTGGTATTGTGCTTGCAATTTGGTCGTTCTCTAATTTAGTAAATGCAATTCGTTTAGGCGAAAATCGATTGTATGGTGTGCATCAGATCGAGTTAAGGTTATCAATTATTAATTTTATTTGGACAAGAGTTATTACTGTGGTATTTACTGCATTAATGATTATTATCTTTACTTTTGCAAGTATTGTCTTGGTATTTGGCCAACAGGTATTAAATTTCTTAAAGCCGATTACTAATTTACCTGTAGAAGAAATTAGTCGAGTCTTTAGTTATCGTTATCCGGTTGTATTGTTAATGATGGTTTTGGCGGTCTTTTACTTAAATTATGTATTACCAAACATCAAACTAAAAAAACGAGTAGTTTGGCCAGGTGTATTTGCAACAGTTATTGGTTGGCTGGCGTTATCATTTTTATTTAGTTTTTATCTCCATCATTTTCCAATTACATGGGAAAACTATGGTATTGTGGGGACATTTATTATCTTCATGCTTTGGCTTAATATAGCTGCATTTTTATTTCTTTTTGGAGTGGCAGTTAATGCGGCTATTATCCATAACCGAGTAGGAGAGTTAGAGTATTCTGCTGGTCGAATTGCTAACTATATTCAAAACAAAAGAAAAAAACAAAGTAGATGAGAATCTAAAAATTTGCTATTATGATCTTAAATATAAGTTGAAAAAGAAAGTGTATATATATGAAAGTAAGAAAAGCTATTATTCCTGCAGCTGGGTTAGGTACTAGATTCTTACCTGCAACTAAAGCTTTGCCAAAAGAAATGTTACCAATTGTTGATAAGCCAACAATTCAATTTATTGTTGAAGAAGCTAAAAAATCTGGAATTGAAGATATCCTGATTATTATTGGTAAAAATAAGCGCCCAATTGAAGACCATTTTGATGCAAATCCTGAACTAGAACAGGATTTGAAGGAAAAAGGGAAAGATGAACTTCTTGAATTAACTCAGGGAATTACTAATTTGGGTGTTAACTTATATTACACTAGACAACCTCATCCAGCAGGCCTTGGAGATGCAATTTATCGTGCCCGTAGTTTTGTTGGAGATGAACCTTTTGTAGTTATGCTTGGTGATGATTTGATGGACGACAAAGTTCCATTAACTAAGCAATTAATTGATCGATACAACAAGACTCATGCCTCAACTATTGCTGTTATGCCAGTACCACATGAAGAAGTATCAAAATATGGTGTTATCGAACCAGAAAATGAAATTTTACCTGGTTTAATTAACGTTAAGTCATTTGTCGAAAAACCAGATGTTGACAAGGCACCAAGTGACTATGCAATTATTGGCCGCTATTTGTTAATGCCTGAAATTTTTGAAATTTTAGCAAATCAAAAACCAGGTCGTGGTGGAGAAATCCAATTAACTGATGCCATTGATACAATGAATAAGACTCAACGTGTATTTGCCCATGTCTTTAAGGGTGAACGTCATGATGTTGGTAACAAAGAAGGATATCTTGAAACTTCAATTGAATATGGTTTAAAGCATCCAGAAATTAAAGATCAATTGCGTGAATATATTCAACGCTTAGGCAAAAAATTTGAAGCTGAAGATAAGCGAAAAAATAAATAATTAGTTAAATTATTGAAAGGCTACGCATTTGCGTAGTCTTTTTATATAATCCTTAATATTTTTTTGTTATTATCATATTTGTCAAAATTTACATATGTAGAGGGATATTATGAAAGATATTTATATTGTCGCTGCTAAAAGAACCCCTTTTGGCAAATACCGTGGTTTTTTTAAAGACGCTTCTGCAGTTGATATGGGAGTAATGGCACTTAAAGGAACTTTAAAAGCAAGTGGAATTAATCCTGAAGATGTGCAAGCTTTATTTATGGGAAATGTTTTAGAAACAGGACTTGGTGAAAATATGGCTCGTCAAGTTGCTCTTTATTCGGGAATGAAGGAAAGCTCTGCTGCAGTTACAATTAATGAAGTTTGTGGATCGAGTTTAAAGGCCGTCCGACTCGCACAAGGTCAAATGGAGATGGGAGATCTTGATTTAGTAGCCGTTGGTGGAAGCGAGAGTATGACTCGTGCACCATATTTTATCAATAAAGAAGATAAAGATAATCCAGAGAAGATGACCAGTACAATGCTTAATGACGGTCTAATGGATGCTTTTTCAGGTAAGCACATGGGAATTACTGCAGAAAATGTTGCAGAAAAATATAATGTTTCGCGTGAAGAAATGGATAAATTTAGTTTAGCATCACATCAAAAGGCTGCTAAAGCTACTGAAGCTGGTTTGTTAAAAAATGAAATTTTGGATGTTGAGATTGATGGTCAAGTATTGGATCACGATGAACCAATTCGTCCAGGCACTAGCTTAGAAGCATTGGGTAATTTGAAGCCAGTATTTAAAGAAGATGGTCAAGTAACAGCCGGAAATGCTTCACCTCTTACTGACGGTGCCAGCATGGTGATTTTGGCTACTAAAGAAAAGATGGAAGAATTAGATTTAACTCCTGTTGCTAAATTAGGTGATTTTGCGGAAGCCGGTTTTGATCCTGCATATATGGGATATACCCCTTACTTTGCTGTAAAGAAGCTATTAGCCAAAACTGGTCGTTCAATTAATGACTATGATCTAATTGAATTAAATGAAGCTTTTGCAGCACAAAGTATTCCAGTTGCACGAGACTTAGAAATTCCGATGGATAAGTTAAATATCATGGGAGGAGCAATTTCTCTTGGTCACCCATTAGGTGCGACGGGTACTCGTTTGATTAGTACAGCAGTTAATGGATTGAAAAATAATGATGGCAAGTTGGCTTTAGTCACTCTATGTATTGGTGGTGGTCAAGCAATTGCTTATGAAATCGAGAACGTGTAATGAAGTTTTATCAATTAAAGCCTGAACAAAGACGAGAACTTTTACAAGCTGAAGGAATTAAATTAGAAAAAATTAATGAAGAAGTGCTTAATCGCTTAGATGAATTAAGTGAAAATGTGATTGGCCAATTGCGCTTACCATTAGGTGTTGTTCAACAATTACATGTGAATGGTCGTGAATTCTGGGTGCCAATGGCAGTGGAAGAGCCGTCGGTTGTAGCTGCTGCTAATCATGGTGCAAGTATTTTTGCCAAAAATGGTGGAATTTTTGCACAAAGCATGCGGACAGGAATTTATGGTCAAATTGTTTTAAAAGTAAATGATGAGTTCTCTTTGTCTAATTTAAATAATAAAATTCCAAAATTAATTGATTTAGCTAATCAGGAATTTGTTAGTTTAATTAAACATGGTGGCGGAACTAGAACTATCTCTGCTGATCAAAAAGAAAATCTAGTTTATCTTAAGGTATTGGTTGATCCTGCAGAAGCAATGGGAGCCAATAAAACTAATTCAATTCTGGAATTTTTGGGAAGAAAGTTAAAACAATTTGCAGGTGTAGAAGAAAAACTTTTTGCTATTTTGTCGAACTATCCTAGTCAATTAACTAAGGCAAAAGTAAAAATAGATCCAAATACAATTGGTGGTTTGAAAGTTGCTGAAAGAGTTGCACTATTAAGTAAAATTGGCTATGAAAACGTGTATCGTGCAGTTACTAATAACAAAGGAATTATGAACGGCGTGGATGCTGTTTTGCTAGCTACTGGCAATGATTATCGTGCAATTGAAAGTGCAGCTGCAGTACTGGCAAATCAAGATGGACATTATCGTAGTTTGTCTAAATGGACAATGGAAAATAACATGTTAATAGGCGAATTGACTTTGCCAATGGCAATTGGCGTTGTCGGTGGTTCGATTAAAGCACGAAAAGATGTCCAACAAAGTTTTGCAATTTTAGGGAAAAATGTTGATAGTAAAACTTTGGGTGAAATTATAGTTGGAATTGGGTTAGCTAATAATTTAGCTGCTTTATTAGCTATTTCGACTGTAGGCATTCAAGCAGGTCACATGAAACTCCAAGCTCGTAATTTTGTTGCTGAACTTAATGCAAGTGAGCGGGAAAAAAAGCAGGTTTTGGGTAGAATGATTGAGGAAAAGAAGTATTCTGAAAGCCATGCTAGAGAAATTTTACAAGAAATTAGAGAGGGTAATTAAATGCAAGTAGGAATTGATAAGATTGGACTTTTTACACCAAATAAATATGTAGATATGGTGGACCTAGCACATGCTAGAAATCAAGATCCCAATAAGTTTTTAATTGGGATTGGTCAAAGTGAAATGAGTGTAGCCGATCAAACTCAAGACGCAGTTTCAATGGGAATTAACGCTACAATGAAATATATTGACCGCATTGATAAAGATAAGGTTGGGTTGCTCGTTTTAGGTACAGAAAGTGGAATCGATCAATCAAAATCTGCGTCATTATTTGTAAAAACTGCTTTAAAATTAAAGCCTGAAGTTAGAACTTTTGAAGTTAAGGAAGCTTGCTTTGGGCTAACTGCGGCTGTAATGATTGCTAGAGACTTTGTTAGAGTTCATCCTGATCAAACTGCAATTGTAATTGGTAGTGATATTGCACGTTATGGTGTTAATACTGGGGGCGAAGTAACGCAAGGCGCTGGTAGTGTAAGTATGTTAATTAAGGCAGATCCAAAGATCCTTGCTTTAAATGATGGTCATAGTGCATATAGTGAAGATATTAATGATTTCTGGCGTCCCAATGCTTCTCGTGTTGCTATGGTTGATGGTAAATATTCCACTCAAGTATATTTAGACTTCTTTAAGAAGACTTTCAATGATTACAAGAAGCAAAAAAACTTAGAAACTAGTGCTTTTGATGCCATTGTTTACCATTTGCCGTTTACTAAGATGGGACTTAAGGCAAATAGAATTGCAGTTGAGGATCAAGATCAAGCTGTAACAGAAAACTTAGAAACTAGTTTTGAAGCTTCTAAGCAATTGTCTCGTCGTGTAGGTAATATTTATACTGCTTCTTTATACATGAGCTTACTTAGTTTATTAGAAAATGGTAATTTAGCAGCAGGATCATTAATAGGTTTATTCTCTTATGGTTCAGGGGCTATGGGTGAATTTTACAGCGGTAGTTTAGTTGAAGGCTATGAAAAAGAAATAGATCAAATTAAGGATCAAGCAATGCTTGATCACCGTAAGAAGTTAACTATTTCAGAGTATGAAGATGTCTTCAATACTGCATTAGAAGATCCAGAAGATGGTGTAGTACTGGAAAGTGATGATAAAGAAGGTACTTGGTATTTTGCCGGTACGCAAGGCCATGTTCGTCAATACAAAGTTAAATAAAGCAAAAATGAGTTTGGATTTTTCCAAACTCATTTTACATTAGTACGGCGGTTCTGGAATCTTCTCTGATTTGTAAGCCAAAAAGAGGTATTTCTTGTTCATTTACTTTAACTCTTAAAGGGATGCCACGACCGTGGATATGAGCTACTAATTTAATTAATTTATTTTTGGTCATCGCAATTTTACCCGGGTAGAGAAGACATTTATCGTTTTCAATAGTCAATTTACCCCAAGGTAAAATTTGTTCATTGATTTTAAGATAAAACTTAGTATTAGTATTTAAATCATTAATAAGTTGTAATAAGTCTGTTAAACGCATTTTTAAGTATAATAAACATTGGTAATAATTAATTTTTAGCACGTGTGTTCTAGCTATCTTGTTAATTATATCAAACGCATGTTTTAAAAATAAAGGAATAAGAATTAGTATTTAAGAATATTGGAAGTGCAAAATGAAGAAAAAAGTATTACTATCATTGATTACAGGTGCAGGTATTGGTCTAATTGCAGCTGGAGAGTATTTTTTTAAATATGCCATGACACCTTATAAGAAAAAGCCAGATTCTAAAAAAATATCACCTAAAGATTCGCTATATCGTGAAAAATTATGGTTTAAAAATTTTCCCAAACAGGAATGGCATTTGAATACTAATAATTTAACTTTATGTGCTCAATATTTAGATCATCATTCCAATAAAACTGTAATTTTATTGCATGGTTTCATGAGTGATAGCGATAGTATGGGGGGTTTTGCCAAGATGTTTTATGATTTTGGCTATAATGTACTTTTACCTGATGCACGTGCTCAGGGCAAAAGTGAAGGCCAATATATTGGCTATGGCTGGGTTGAAAAAGAAGATATTGCTAAATGGATTAATGAAATAATTCAAAAAAATGGAGCAGATTCGAAGATTGTAATAATGGGTCAAAGTATGGGCGGTGCTACAATCATGATGGTCAGTGGGATGAAATTACCAAAGCAAGTTAAAGCTTTTATTGAAGATTGTGGTTATAGTAATGTAAAAGAAGAAATAAAATACCAAGCAGGTAATTTATTTAGCATTCCCAAGATAATTCAAACACCTTTGATTGAAACTGTTAGTGGTATTAATAAATTGAAAAACGGTTTTTTCTTAGGCAAAGCTTCATCGGCTAATCAATTAAGTAAAAATAACCGGCCATTTTTATTTATTCATGGTGGCAAGGATCATTTTGTCCCTACTAAAATGGCTTATGAAAACTATCAGGCAAGTAATGGTCCAAAGGAAATATGGATCGCTCCATTAGCTGGGCATGCCTTGTCATATCCGATGTATAAAACAGAATATCGCAAACAAATAAAAGCTTTTTTAGATAAATATGTTCATTAATGTTGCAAGCGGTTACATAAGCGGATATAATAAATATTGTGGACGAGGTAGAAATAAAATTAACAAAATATGTAAGTTTTTATCTCCAGAATTGTATTATTGGAAACTTAAAAGATTCTCTATATGTAGAGGTGTCAGCCATAAATCATTTAGTTATATTCAAATTATCAGTGGCTGTTCGCAAAAAAATCCAATTCATTAAAAAGTTACGTTTTATGTAAAGACCCGAACAAGTGAATGTTAATATTGGTTGCGATGATGCCATTGTTTTAAGTACATACCAAACAACTAAAAATCGTGACTATCAAATTGATGAGCTACCTGATCCACTTGATTAGCAACTGCTATTAGACAGAATTGTCTAGCAGTTGCTTTTTTTGATAAATAAAAGAACTGGAATATTCCAGTTCTTTGCTTAATATTTTATTTACGTAAAACTAACTTAGCGATTGCTTCACAACGTGGTGTTTGAGGTAACATATCAACATTTTGGATTACGCGAACATCGTATGCTTCGCTGAGCAAGACTAAATCTTGAGCAAGTGTTGATGGATTACATGAGATATATACAAAAGTTTGTGGTTTAACACGTAAAATTGTTTTGATAAGACTCTTAGCTAAACCAGTTCTTGGTGGATCTACGATTAATGCATCAATTGGTACACCATTATTTTGCAATTCTGGCAAAATCTTTTCAGTGCTGCCTTGAATGTAATTGGCATTTTTAATATGGTTAAGTTTAACATTATGTTCAGCGTCTTTTACTGCTTCAGGAATAGTTTCAATTCCGATTACTTGTTTAACGCGATCAGCTGCTAGGATACCAAGGGTACCCACGCCACTATATGCATCAATTAAAGTTTGGTCAGGTGAAAGGTCTAAGTACTTTAATGCTTCTGAATAAAGGTTAACTGTTTGGACAGGGTTAAGTTGGAAGAATGCCCGAGGTGATAAAGCAAACTTCTTGTCTAAAATTTCTTCTGTGATTTGATTTTTACCCAGAAGTTTTTCTGTCTTATTTCCCCAAACTTGAGGATTTTGCCATTCAGTTTCATTTTGGTAAACACTCACAACATGATCTAACTTCATGATTTCTTTAGCAAGTGGCATTAAATTTTTGATTTTGTGGTCAATGGTAATCAAAGTAACTTGAATTTCTTTAGTTGCTTCAGATTGACGAACAACCACAGTTTTAATACCTGGTAAGTGGCGACGATAGTTGGCAATAGGAACATGAAGTTTATCAATTAAAACTTTAATTTCACGTTCTACTTTTTGTGTATCTTCACTTTGAGTAGGCATTTTTGGTAAATCAATCAAACGGTGTGAATTTGGAGCAAAAAGACCTAACTTAGTCTTACCATGCAAATTCTCAATTTGATATTGGGCTTTATTACGGTAATGCCATGGATTTGGGGCGGGAATAGTTTTCTTAACTTTGTATTTTGCATAACCCCGTGGATGATATTTTTTAAGAGACTCAAGTACGTTATTCCGCTTAAATTCAAGTTGCTTATCATAAGATAAATGAGCTAGCTCTAGTCCGCCAATTTCTGGATCTACACCTTCTGGGAAGTCAACACGGTCTGGACTCTTTTCTTTGATACGAACAAGTTCACCTTGGATATAGTGAGGATAATCTTTAATAATTTTAGCTACAACTACTTCATCAGGTAGTGCACCCGGAATAAAGATGATCTTCTTTTTATAGTAACCAATTCCTTCACCGTTAATACCTAAACGTTTAACGGTAATAATGACATTTTTTTCGTTTTTTTGTTTATTTTTAGTAAATTTTCTATTCATTACCTTATTCTTTCTACTATAAACTAATTACATTGTTATTAATTGTACTACGTGAAAAAAGTTCTTAGCAAGGATTTAAAAAATTTGCTAGCATGTAACTGAGAAACTTTGCGAGGTGAATTTTAATGCTGATAACTAAAATTAGTGCACAACGACGACAAGGTCGTTATAATATCTTTTTGGATAACAAATATGCTTTTTCTGCTAGCGAAAAGACCGTTGCAGAGTTTGTTCTTTTAAAAGGAAAAGAATTAAATGCTGAAGAAGTTGAAGAAATTAGACAATTTGATGCTGATGCTAAAGCTAGTGATCTTGCAGCGCATTATTTGAGTTACGAACCTCGAACTATCTTTGAAGTATTGCAATATTTAAAAAAGCATGATATTTCAGATGAGGCAGCGAATAATGCTGTAGGTCAGCTGAATGAATTAGGATATTTGGATGATGTGCAATATGCTAAATTGTTTATTAAAAATGATTTGCAAATTGGAACAGACGGTCCTAAAAATTTATTGCGTAAATTAACTCAAAAAGGTGTAGATCCAGCGATTGGTCAAAATGAACTTACTGAAGTTAGTGATGCTGATTGGATCTTAGTTGGAAATCGAATTGTTAAATCACTGCTTAATCAAATAGGTAAAATATCAAGACGAGAGTTAGAGCGGAAAATGAGGACTAAGCTCTTGACGCATGGTTTTAATAGCGAAATTAGTAATGAAGTTATTTCTGCTTTAGAAATTGAAGAGGATGAAGATATCCAAAATGAAGCTTTAAGAAAACAAGGGATTAAAGCCTATAAACGTTTTCGTCGTTTTGATGAAGCTGAGCGTAAGTTTAAAATAAAAAAGTATTTGTATGGTCATGGCTTTTCATCCAGTGAGATTGACGCATTTTTAAATGGTGAAATAATTGATCTAGATGAGTTAGCTGAATATTAAGGAGAAAAAATGAAAAAGAATATCAAGAAGAAATTATTTGTCGGTCGTCCATTTCCAGATGCAATGATGGATGAACAAAAAAGTTTTACAGAAGTTAATCAACAAATGGAAAATGATGAAGTTTTCCAAAAATTTTTAGCAGATAATAATTTGGAAAACAAGCGTACAGTAATGGTTGTTTTCGGGCCTGAAAACTTCATGTATTGGTATGGCGTTTTAGTTGATGATATTGAAGTGCCTACAGGTTTAATGAAATTTGAATTACCTAAAGCAGAAGTAGCAGAAATAGAACAAGAAAATCAAAATTTGGTATTCTTTAATTTACCATTAAATGGTACTATGCCTGAATTTATCCATAAAATAGTTTCAGAGGGTATTGAAGTTTACCAAAATATCGGTGATAGCGAGACTCCATATGTTACCTGGGATCTTGATATGGATACAAAAAAACTGACCCAAGATTTATACTTAAAAGTCAGTGAATAAATTTAATGCTGTTTAGGATCTATAGATAAGTTATCGTATTCGACATAAGCTCCAAGACAAGTTGACACAAACATAATCAATAGTACAAATCCAATTGAGTTGCCTACTATTTGATCTAAAGTTAATGCCCAGCGAACTAAGTAAGTTGAAGCAAAACAAAGAATAAAATCCAAAACGATATTAGCAAATAATAAAAAGTAACGACGACGGATACTGAAAAAACGTAAAAGTTGTTTCAATAAACCATCGTTAGTCTGCATTGCTAACAAGTCAACTGGACGCTGAATAGTTGCTTTTACTGCAAACATAATAATTGAGCCAACTAATGCACCAATGATTGTGCGATATAGTTCAGCTGAATGTAGTACCAGCGCATTGTAGCCTATTCCTATGATTAATAAGCTGCATACATATGGAATAAGTAATAAAAATGTAAAAACAAGCAAGACATGGCTTTTTTTCATTGGTCTTACCTCCTATAGTCTTATGTGCTATTTTAACATAATGATAATTGCTCTATGCTATAATAATTTTATTTAGATGCTTTTTAAGAAAGAGAGTAAAAAAATGAGTAGTGATCCTGGAGCAGGGAATCTTTTTGATCGCTTGAAGAATCGTTTATCCGGTGAGAAAAAAGAAAAGTCTAAAGATCATTTGGAAAAAGAAATCATCAATCTACATGATAATCATAAGATTGATGATACGGAATTTTCAATGTTAGAAGGAATTTTAGACTTTCAAGGTAAAACAGCGCGTGAAGTAATGGTTCCGCGCACAGATGCATTTATGGTTGATGCCGACGTTAGTTTTCAGGATAATTTGAATGAAATCTTGCGAGAACCATATTCAAGAATTCCGGTATATAAAAAAAGATAAAGATAAAATTGTGGGCATTATTCACATTCGAAGTGTACTGCGTAAAGCTAGAGAAAAAGGTTTTAAGAATCTAGATTATGAAGACGTAATGACTGAGCCTTTGTTTGCACCAGAAACCGCCGAATTAGGTGACTTACTTATCGAAATGCAACAAACGCAGCGACAATTAGCAATTTTAGTAGATGAATATGGCGGAGTTACAGGGCTAGCTACAATTGAAGATTTAATCGAAGAAATTGTAGGGGATATCGATGACGAAGTAGATCATACAGAAGTTTTGTACAATCAAATTGCACCTAATAAATATATTATTTATGGGAAAATGCCCTTAGATGATTTTAATGAGCAATTTGGTACAGATCTTAAAATGGAAGATGTTGATACAGTAGCAGGATATGTCATTAATACTTTAAAAGTAATTCCGGCAAAAGGTGAAAAATTAACTGTCGATATTGGCAATGATATGACTTTGACAACTAGAAGAATGAAGGGGTCAAGATTGCTTACTGTTTTGTTATCAATAAATAAGAAAAAGGAAGAAGATATAAAAGACTAATGGATAAAGAGTTAGCAGAGAAAGTTGAAAAAAGAAGAACGTTTGCAATTATTTCTCACCCAGACGCAGGTAAGACTACTATTACTGAGCAGATGCTGTTGTTTGGTGGGGTGATTCGTAAGGCAGGTACTGTTAAAGCACGTAAAACTGGTAATTTTGCTACAAGTGACTGGATGGAAATTGAAAAAAAGCGTGGTATTTCAGTAACAAGTTCTGTTATGCAGTTTGAATACAAAGGTAAACGTATTAATATTTTGGATACACCAGGACACCAAGATTTCTCTGAAGATACATATCGTACTTTGATGGCCGTTGACTCAGCAGTCATGGTTATTGATTCAGCCAAAGGTATCGAGCCGCAAACTAAGAAATTATTTAAGGTTGTAAAACAACGTGGTATTCCAATTTTTACGTTCATGAATAAGCTTGACCGTGATGGTCGTCCACCACTAGATTTAATTGCAGAACTTGAAGATTTACTTGGCATTGAAGGTGTAGCGATGAACTGGCCAATCGGCTCAGGTCAAACTTTGAAGGGGTTATATGACATTGCCAATAATCGGGTAGAACTTTATCGTAAAGATGGTGAAGATAGATTTTTACCATTAAATGATGATGGTACATTGCCTGATAGTGAAGCGCTTAGTCAAGATCCACAATTTAAAGATACTCTTGATGAAATTGAATTAATTAAAGAAGCTGGTAACAAATTTAATCGTGAAAAGATCGCAATGGGTGATCAAACCCCTGTCTTCTTTGGTTCAGCTTTAACTAACTTTGGTGTTGAAACTTTCTTAAATAGTTTTGTTGATTTGGCACCAGCTCCAGAAAGTCATACTGTCAATGAAGATGAAGAATTAAGCCCTGAAGATCCAGAATTTTCTGGTTTTGTATTTAAGATTCAAGCTAACATGAATCCTAACCACCGTGATCGTATTGCTTTTGTACGTATTGGTAGTGGTGAATTTAAAAAGGGTCTGGATGTAACTTTAGCTAGAACAGGTAAACCAATTCGTTTGAATAATGCAACCGAATTTATGTCTAGTGAACGTGTGCAAGTCTCTGACGCAGTTGCAGGAGATATTGTTGGGCTTTACGATACTGGGAATTTTCAAATAGGTGACAGTATTTATTCTGGAAAACGAAAGATTGTTTATCCAGCTCTTCCAGAATTTACTCCTGAATTGTTTATGCGAGTAACTGCTAAGAACGTAATGAAGCAGAAGTCATTCCATAAGGGGATGAATCAGCTGGTACAAGAAGGTGCTATTCAGCTTTATCGTAATTACCAAACTGATGAATACATTTTGGGTGCAGTAGGTCAATTGCAATTTGAAGTTTTCCAGTTTAGAATGAAAAACGAATATAATTCTGAAGTTGAGATGAACAGCATTGGTCACCGTGTTGCACGCTGGATTGATCCTGAACAGCTTGATCCACAAATGTCTAATAGTCGAAACTTACTTGTGAAAGATCGTTATGGTAATCCTTTGTTCTTATTTGAAAATGAATTTGCAGAGCGTTTCTTCCGTGATAAGTATCCAGATATAAAATTGACAGAAAAATTATAATCAATAAAAAAGTAGGGCTAAGATTTAATCTAGCCCTACTTTTTTTACAAAATTTATCTTTTTACTACTTATCAACATGAATTTCAATTACATGACGACTTTTGTCGACAGTTAAAGTATATGAAGAATCATAATCTTTAAGTAAACGTTTAATTATGAATACAATTTCATCTTCACGAACACGACGATCATGATTTTCAAGTGCAATACCAATAGCATTTTTGCTTTCAGTATAAATTACAGAAGTATTACCTAAGGAATATACCTTAACATAATTAGTATCAGTAGTATTAAGTTGACTTTGAACCAAATCAGAATAATTGTTAGTTACATCAATTAAATGCATTAAATTCACCTGTTTCTCATAGTTTATCTTGTTAAATTTAGTATACAACAATTTAGAGTTGATATATTTATTTTTGCGTAAATCATACTGTATTTTCTAACAAAAAAGATTCTAAAATAAATAGTTTTAGAATCTTCTGGAATATAATTAAAATATTTATTTATGTTAGATTATTGAGCTGTTTCGTCACTGATTACGATTTGATCATTAATTACGTCAGCCTTTAAGTTTTTACTTTCAGTATGGTCAAGCTTGTAATCTGCAACTTTATCTTCAATTTCTTCTTGAATTGTACGACGAAGAGGACGGGCACCTAAAGCAGGATTAAAGCCTTCTTCAACAAGCTTATTTTTAGCAGCTGAGGTTACGTCAATATGTAAGCCTTGATCCTTAACCATATTGTTAGTGTTTTGAAGCATAAGATCTACAATTTCCAATAAGTCTGGCTTAGTCAATTCATTGAATTCAATTACATCATCTAGACGATTTAAAAATTCTGGTTTAAAGAATTGACTCATATTATTTCTTGCTGATTCGCTAGATTCGTCATCATTTTCAGCAGTAAAACCAACGCTGGCATTCTTGATACCTTGGCCTGCGTTAGAAGTCATAATAATAATAGTATCCTTAAATGAAACGGTTCTACCTTGAGAGTCAGTTAAGCGGCCGTCGTCTAAGATTTGTAAGAAAAGATTCAAAACATCTGGATGAGCTTTTTCAATTTCATCAAGTAGAATCAAGCTATATGGATTATGGCGAACTTGTTCAGTTAATTGACCAGCTTCTTCATAACCTACGTAACCTGGAGCAGAGCCGATTAATTTGGAGACAGAATATTGTTCCATGTATTCTGACATATCGAAACGAATCATGGCATCTTCTGAACCAAACATTTGCTTGGCTAGTTGTTTAGCTAATTCGGTCTTACCAACACCGGTTGGCCCAACAAATAGGAAGGAACCAATTGGACGTCCTGACTTATTGAAACCGATTCTGTTACGTCGAATAGCTCGAGCAACTTTTTCGACTGCCTTGTCTTGACCAATAACATTAGACTTTAAATCACTAGCCAAGTTTTGCAATTGATTTTCTTCTTGCTTTTGAATATCACCAACAGGAATTCCTGTCTTTTCTTCGACAATCTTGTTCATAATCTTATCGGTAATAATTGGTGATTTATCAGGATCAACTTTTTGATCCTTCATCTTTTCATATTTTTCGATTTGATCACGATAATAAGCTGCTTTTTCGTAGTCTTCGTTCTTTAAAGATTCCTCTTTTAATTGTTCTGCAGCGTTAATACGTTCTTGCATTTTTCCTTTATCAATATAAGGAATAGTTAAATTCATTCTTGAACCGGCTTCATCTAAAAGATCAATAGCCTTGTCAGGTAAGAATCTATCTTGAATGTATCTAGCTGATAATTTAACAGCAGACTCAATGGAATCATCGGAGTATTGAACATGATGATAGTCTTCATAACGTTGTTGGATTCCCTTCAAAATGCGAATCGTTTCATCAATTGAAGGCTCTTTTACTTCAACTGGTTGGAATCTACGTGCTAAAGCTGAATCTTTTTCAATATCACGATATTCTTTAATAGTAGTAGCACCAACTAATTGGAGTTCACCACGAGCTAAAGCAGGTTTGATAATATTACCTGCGTCCATACCGCCTTCGGCATTTCCGGCGCCTACAATTTCATGAATTTCATCAATAAAGAGGATGATATCATCATTTTGTTGTAATTCTCTAATCAATTGTTCCATTCTTTGTTCAAATTGACCACGAATGCCAGTACCTTGAACAAGTGATACAACATTTAATGAAATAATACGTTTATTCTGAAGTTTAGCTGGAACAGAACCATCTACAATTTCTTGAGCAAGGCCTTCAACTACAGCTGTCTTACCAACACCGGCTTCACCAATTAAAACTGGATTATTCTTAGTCCTTCTGTTTAAAATTTCAATTACGCGAGCGATTTCTTTATCACGACCGATAACTGGATCGATTTTACCTTTTTTAGCAAGAGCAGTTAAATCAGTACCATATTGATCAAGTAAGCTTCTACCACCTTGACCACCATTTCCACCACCCATTTGCATTCTTGGGTCGTTATTTTTCATATTATTATTGTTATTTGCGGCGTTGTTGTTATTTCCGTTTAATGCGTTAAATAAATCATCAAAGTCGCCAAAAAATTCGTTATTGTTGTTCATATTTTCTAGATTTCCTTGTTGATTTCTTAATTCTTGATAACATTGTTGACATAAATCAATTTCACGGCTTTGACCATTTACCTTTGTAAAAAGGTGAATAGCGGCAGGCCGTTGATGACAATTTTGGCAAAGCAAATATATTACCGCCTTTCAATTAAACTGTACCAAAATTATATATTTAGCACTCTTGGTAGTCAAGTGCTAAGCGCCAATTTAACTTATTTTTTGTAAGAATTAAATAAAATGTTAATATTTTAGAAAATTTAGTGTAAAGAGTAGAATAAAAAGAAGAAAAATTATAAAATTTAAAAAGTGTGGTGATATTTGTGGATTATCAAAAAATTTTAGACCAATTGGTTTCTGGCGAACTTAAAGAATATAGAGTAGAACCTAAAGATGCCTTTGATCTTCAAAAAACTATTAGAAATTATGGCAAACGACAATATATTACCGGCAGGGCCGAAAGAGGCGGATCTATCGTCTATACTGCGACAAATACCGATGATTGAATGATGTAAACTGTTACATTATTGTTGTCTAAACTGTAAAAACATGATAATCTATTACTCGAATGGGTATTTATTACCAGTTTAATTTTTTTCAATTTAAAGGAGATATTCATAATGGAAAAACGTGATTTTCATATTATTGCAGAAACAGGTATTCATGCACGTCCAGCTACTCTTTTAGTACAAGCTGCTTCAAAGTTTGGTTCAGACATTAACTTGGAATACAATGGTAAGTCAGTAAACTTAAAGTCAATCATGGGTGTTATGTCACTTGGTGTTGGTCAAAACGCTGACGTTACTATCACTGCTGAAGGTGACGACGAAAAAGACGCATTAGACGCAATTGCAGACACTATGAAAAAAGAAGGTTTAGCTGAATAATGACCAAGACTTTAAAAGGAATTGCTGCTAGTGATGGTATTGCCATTGCTCCAGCATATCTTCTTGTGGAGCCTGATCTTTCATTCTCAAAGTCTTCAGTCGACGACATTGATGCTGAAGTAGCACGTTATAACGATGCTATTAAGGAATCAACTGCCGAAGTTGAAAAAATTCGTGATATTGCTAAGAAGAGCTTGGGTGAAGAAGAATCCCAAGTTTTTGAAGCACACTTAATGATTTTGAACGATCCAGAATTTACTGGTGCAATTGAGAATGAAATTAAGGATTCAAAGATTAATGCAGAAGCTGCCCTTGATGAAACTGCACAAAAGTTTATTGCTATTTTTGAAGGGATGACTGATAATCCTTATATGCAAGAACGTGCAGCTGATGTACGTGATGTTTCAAAGCGTATTATGGCTCACTTACTTGGTAAAGAATTACCAAACCCAGCTTCAATTGATCACGAAGTTATTGTTGTAGCACATGACTTGACTCCAAGTGATACTGCACAACTTAACAAGAAATACGTTAAAGGCTTTATTACTGATGTTGGTGGTCGTACCGCTCACTCAGCAATTATGGCTCGTTCACTTGAATTGCCAGCTGTTGTTGGTACTGATTCAATCACCAAAGACGTTAAAAACGGCGACATGTTAATTGATGACGGTCTTGACGGTGTAGCTATTATTTCACCAAGTGAAGAACAAATAGCTGACTACAAGAAAAAGGGTGAAGACTTCCTTAAGCAAAAGGCTGAATGGAAGAAGTTAAAGGATGAACCATCAGTAACTGCAGATGGTAAGCAATTTATTATTGCTGCAAACATCGGTACTCCTAACGATATGCCAGGTGTACATGAAAACGGTGCTGAAGCTATTGGTTTGTACAGAACTGAATTTTTGTACATGGATTCATCAGACTTCCCAACTGAAGATGATCAATTCGAAGCCTACAAGAAAGTTATTGAAGGTATGAACGGCAAGCAAGTTGTTATCAGAACTATGGATATTGGTGGTGATAAGCACCTTGATTACTGGGATTTACCAGAAGAAATGAATCCATTCTTAGGTGTACGTGCTATTCGTCTTTCACTTATGAATGAAGAAATTTTCCGTACCCAATTAAGAGCCTTACTCCGTGCTTCCGCATATGGTAAGCTTGGTATTATGTTCCCAATGGTTGGTACATTAGCTGAACTTCGTAAGGCTAAGGCTATTTTAAACGATGAAAAGCAAAAACTTGTTGAAAAGGGAGTTAAGATCGGTGACAACTTACAAGTTGGTATGATGATCGAAGTTCCTGCTGCAGCTGTTTTGGCTGATCAATTTGCTAAAGAAGTTGATTTCTTCTCAATCGGTACTAATGACTTGATCCAATATACTATGGCTGCTGACCGTGGTAATGATAACGTATCATACTTGTACCAACCATATAACCCATCAGTACTTCGTTTGATTAAGCACACTATTGATGCTGCTCATGAAAATGGTATTTGGTGTGGTATGTGTGGTGAAGCTGCTGGTGATAACACCATGTTCCCAATTTTACTTTCAATGGGACTTGATGAATACTCAATGAGCGCAACTTCAATCTTACGTATTAGAAGCTTAATGAAGAAGCTTGATACCAAAGATCTTAAGGAATTAGCTAATGAAGCTTGTTTTGTTTCAGAAACTGCTGAAGAAAACGAAAAATTAGTTAACGACTTAATGAAGAAAATTAACAAGTAATTTTCAAAAAGAGACCATCTGGTCTCTTTTTTTATATTTTTAAGTAAAACAAATAATTTCTTCACAAATAATTCACGCTTTATTTTTAGAATATAAGTAGTTGTAAGTATAAAAGATAAAATGAGTACTTACAAAAAAGAAGTTAGTATGTTATACTGATTATAAGTTAAAGAACGTATACAAATATTTGTTCTGAGGAGCGTGATTTTTATGGTAGATTTATATGTCTCTCCTAGTTGTACCTCATGTCGTAAGGCAAGAGCATGGCTTGAAAAACATAATATTCCATTTAAGGAAAGAAACATTTTTTCTGAGCCATTAACTAAAGAAGAATTATTAAAGATCTTACGTATGACAGAAAATGGTACTGAAGAAATCATTTCTACTCGTTCAAGAGCTTTCCAACAATTGAAAATTAATTTAGATGATTTATCAATTGATCAATTACTTGATTTAGTAGAAAAGAATCCTAGTTTATTAAGAAGACCGATTATTATGGACGATCGTCGACTTCAAGTTGGTTACAATGAAGATGAAATTCGTCGGTTTTTACCACGTAAAGTTCGTCGCTTAGAATTGGCTGAAGCACAAAAGATCGCAGATTTATAAAATTTTAGAAGTGTTAGTGATATCACTAACACTTTTATTAATTTTTAACGAATAATGATTTTGTAGTAAATATCAGTAAATTTCATTTTAAGTATAAAGTACGATACAATATGATTAGATATTAATTCATGGAGGTGAAACCCTGTGCAAGTAGATCATATTAATGAAAATACGATAAGGGTCAGAATTAATAAAGATGAATTGGCTCGTCGCGGGTTGCGAGTTTTGGATCTATTAGGTGACAAAGAAAAGATTCAAAAATTCTTTTATTCAATTCTTTCAGAAGTAGACACGGATCATACCTTTACTAAAGGTGTACCTGTAACTTTTCAAGTAATGCCAAACAATGGTGGACTTGATTTAATGATTACCAAGGTAAAACCAGATGAGGCAAATAATTTACGTCAAATGATGTCAGGACTTGGTGATGACGATAATCAAACACAGGAGGAGCCTGATTCAAGGAGAAGCTTCTTCGACCTTGATCCTAAGGATGACTTAGATGCACAACTGGATCAAGATGATGAAGATAAAGATCTAGATGCCAATGAAGATGCTTCTGATATTGAATATTGGAAGTTTCAAAAGCGTCATGCATATAGTTTTGATGAACTCGGCGATTTAATTGAATTAGCTGATAATCTAAAAGTTAGTGATTTAGCATCTAGTCTATATTATCAACGTGGCAAGTATTACTTGGAATTAGCTTTTCTTGATGAAAATTATGCAGAATTAAAACCAGCTGATGCATGGGCAATTGCAAATGAATATGGGATTAAGATAGATAACGAAGAAATGAACACTGTTAAAGAGACTGGCAAGTGTATACTTAATCAAGATGCTCTAGGGCACATTCGTTATTATTTTCTTAAACAAATGAATTAAGTAATTATTAAAAGATATAAAGAAAAAGGGACGGTACAAAAAAACGTCTCTTTTTTGCGTAATAAAATATGGGTGAATATAAAATGTATGCAGCCATATTAAATGAAAAATTAGTACTTGCAGTTAATGAGGTATATTTAATTAATTCAGGACATAAAAAAATAAATCAAGAAATTTATCGTTGTCCGCATTGCAATAAAAAAGTGATATTAGTAGTTTCTCAGAAAAAATCAGCTTTTTTTAAGCATTTAACTAGTTATAGACATATGATGGGAGAAAAAGAAGAACATCATATGTCTAAAATACTACTAAAATCAGCTTTAACAGCAGCAGGTTTTAATGCAAAATTAGAAATACCGTTAGCAGATGGACAGCTGAGGGCAGATGTTTTAGCTTCAGAAAAGTTAGCATTTGAAATTCAGTGTGCACCTTTGAGTGAAAAAGAGTTTAAACATCGTCATTTTTTATATAAAAAAATTGGAATAATGGATATTTGGATTGTGGGACAACGCCATTATTTGAAAAGATTTTTAAAAGATACCCAATTAATCTTTTTTAGAAAAAATAAACAATGGGGAAATTATTACTTAGAAATCAATCCAAAGAAGAATAGATTTTGTTTAAAATATAATATCATGCAAGAACCACTAACGCGTGCTTTAAGGTATCAAATTAAATATTTTGCGTTGGATGAGATTAGTATGCAATCTTTTTGGCAATTTAAGCCAATTAAGAAAGATTATCAAGTGAAAGCGACAGAACAAAAACAATATTTAAAAAAACAAATTAAGCAAAAAACAAAATTAGGATTACAAATAGCTGAATTGCTATATAAACATAGGCTAAATATTAATGATTTACCAGATAATTTATTTAATTCCTTACGAGAACCTGGGGATCCTGATCCAGTTACAATTTTTTTAGAAAATAAAAAGCGCCTTAATTAGATAAGGCGCAAATGATGTTGCTCAGGTAGATAGTGAGAAATAGGTTCATCACAATCCTGAAACAGTATATTAGCTAAGTCATGTTGGTTGATTGGACCATCTAACAAAATACCATTTTGGTCACTGTTTTCATCGAACAAAACAACAGTAGGGGTAGCTTTTATATTCCATTGATTAGCTAATTTTTGATCCTCTTCAATTGATGCACGAATGATGTAGTCATCCTGCTTGATTGATTCGAGTGAAGAGGACTTAATATTTAAATCAGTAGTAATTTTTTTCAATAATTCAGGCGAATACACTGAAGCATCGTGACTTAAACTTTTTTGTAATTCGTATAAATATTTACGAGCCTTTTTATTACCATAAGCCAGTTTAATAGCATGGTAATCTTGTAAAGCCTGATAAGTAGCTGAAGAAAACCTGCTGATGTCTGGCAATTTTTGTGCATCTTTTCGACGACGAATAAGATCATCGTTTACAAGACAAACATTAGCAATAGGAATATAGTGATAACAAACGTCAACTCCAAGCTCATCCATAGTTTTACGGATTTGCTTCTCCGTGTCATAACAATAAATCCCTATTGGATTGATGAATAGAAAAATCTCAAACATACTCTCGACCTCTTTAGTGATTTATTCATTGTTACTTTAGCAAGAAAAAAAATAAGTGACAAAAAATATGCTTTATTTTCTATATGGTATTTTTATGTGCACTGGCACGAGCAATTTTATTTTGGTTAGTATTATCGGCTGTTTGTGTGAAGTTAAAGTCTTTTTCAAGGATTTGTTGAACCTTTTGGATTAAAGTTGGATTAGTATTTTCGATTTCTAATTCGTAATCTTTATAGCTATCAGGATAAGATGTGGCATCTAAAGTTAATTCACAATTTTCGGGGCCATTCATCAAGATACGTCTAGTTTTACTCCAAGTAAAGATTGATAATTTATTTTGTTCAGAAGTAAAATGATTAGTAATATATTCTCCAATATTACCCTGAAAAATGACATGTTTTTGTTCAATTAGTTCTTTAGCTTTTTCACGAGTTAGGTTATCATTAATTTCAATAACTTCATGGAAGTTCTTTTGCACTGGGTTAGGATCAGGCACTTTCATTGTTTGTTCTGCATGATCTGCGTAGATCCTAATTCTTAGGCTAATATTATGTTTTTTTAAAAAGTCCTTTGGTGTATCAAAATAATAGTTTTCTTGAATAAAATTATTTTTAACTTGGAAACTATTAGTGATTTTTTGATAGACTTCTTTTGATAAAAGTGTTTTTGCTTCAATTTCTCGATGTTTACTCATAATTTTCCTCCAAAACCTTATATAAACAATTATATGTTAAAATTAGAGTGTTTGCTTAAGAAAGGGATGTTTTCTCATGGAAATAGATTGGGATAACTTCTTATGGCCATATAATGAAGCTGTTCGTGAACTTAAGGTTAAATTTCGTTCTCTTCGACAAGGATTTTTAACTAAAGGTGAGCACTCACCAATTGAATTCGTAATTGGTAGAGTGAAGACAGTAGATTCTATTAAAGAAAAAATGGCGAGACGTGTGATCAGTTCAGATGTAATAGAGATTGATATGCAGGATATTGCTGGAATTAGAATTGTGACCCAGTTTGTGGATGATATTTATAAAGTGGTTGATTTGATTCATGCTCGCGATGATATGGAAGTTGTAGAAGAACGTGATTATATTCAAAATGCCAAACCATCAGGTTATCGTTCATATCACATGGTAATTAGTTATACTGTATATTTACCGGAAGGACCTAAAAAATTAATTGCAGAAATTCAAATTAGAACTATGGCAATGAATTTTTGGGCTACAGTGGAGCATACTTTGAATTATAAATATCAGGGTGTTTATCCAGAAGATATTTCTAAACGTCTTAAATCAACTGCAGAAGCAGCTTATAAGCTTGATGAAGAAATGTCCTCCATCAAAGATGAAGTTCAAGAGGCTCAGAAGATTTTTACTAAAAATAAGGGCAAGGAAAAGTTATGAAAGTAACAATTGCGCACAATAATTACGATAAAACGCTGAAAACTGTTGCTTATTTAAAAGAAATATTAAAAAAGAAAAATGTGGTTTTTGATGCTAAGTATCCAGATGTAGTGATTTCTGTTGGTGGGGATGGTACATTAATCAATGCTTTTCATCGTTATGAAAATCAAGTAGACTCAGTACGTTTTATAGGTGTACATACAGGGCATTTAGGCTTTTACACCGATTGGCGTAATTACGATATCGATAAAATGGTAGATGCACTTTTATTAACGGACGAAGCCCCGGCCAAATATCCATTACTTGAAATTAAATTGATTACCGAATCAGGTGAAACAAAATATCATTTGGCTGTCAATGAGTCAGCTGTAAAACGAGTTTCGCATACACTTGAAGCGGATGTTTATATCAACGATGAGCTATTTGAAAACTTTAGAGGCGACGGATTGTGTGTTTCAACGCCTACTGGTTCAACAGCTTATAGCAAATCTTTAGGCGGCGCAGTTATTCATCCACGATTAAAGGCATTACAAATGACGGAAATTGCTTCGATTAATAATCGAGTATTTAGAACTTTATCTGCCCCGATTGTAATTGCACCAGATCAATGGATTACCATTGTTCCTAATGCGGATCACTTTGTAATGACTGTCGATGGAGCAAGAATTGATGTTAGAAACGCTAAAAAGATAGAATATCGCATTTCGCACCATTCAATTCAATTTGATCAATTTGGTCATCACCATTTTTGGTCACGTGTACAAGATGCATTTATTGGAGAAAACAATAGTAATGACTAGTTTATTTAAGCTAATTGTGCAGGAAAGAGACCCAAAAAAGTTGGGTCCTTTTTTGTTAAAAAAAGGTTTTTCACATCAGGCATTAAATAATGCAAAACATCATCATGGAATGATTTTGGTTAATCATAAACGAAGATATACTAGTTTTAATTTAAAAATTGGTGATGAAGTGATTTTTGTTAGTGGAGAAGAAAAGAAAAATCAATGGTTAAAACATTCGAATAATCCGGTTGATCCAGTTTTAGAAACTAAAAATTATATTTTAGTAAATAAACCTGCAAATGTTTTATCAATTCCTTCTAGATATGAAGATGATGACGCAATAGTTAATCGCTTGATGGGCTATTTTATGGAGAAAAAGGAAAAAGACTTAAAGCCACACGTAATCACAAGATTAGATCGCGATACATCCGGATTGGTTTTAGTGGGGAAGAATTCTATTGCTCATGCTCGTTTCAGCAAAATTGGAAAAGAGAAGTTTATAAAAAAATATCATGCAATTGTTCATGGTAATTTTGCAGAAGATAAATTAGAGGGGTTAATTGATCAACCAATAGGTAAAATTGATGCTGGTGTAAAAAGAGGCGTAGTACTAAATGGAAAAAGTGCTCAAACGGAGTATCGAGTTTTAGATCAGGTCTCAGGAGCTAGTTTGGTTGAGTTACGCTTGTTAACTGGTAGAACACATCAGATACGTGTTCATATGATGTATTTGGGTCATCCATTATACGGTGATCCATTGTATGGCATCGATGATAATTTTTCACGCCAAGCATTGAATTGTTTTTATTTAAGTTTTCCAGATCCATTTGATAATAAAGATAAAATTATTAAAATTGATGATCCATTAGATATGCGTAAATTATGGCAAAAACTAAAGTATAAAAATTCATAAATTTATTTAGCAAAATTGGTTAATTTCTTGCATATAGAAAGCGCTTTTTTTACAATAAGAATATGTAATATAAAACTATACTTATACAGGAAAAGAGGACATCTTTATGTATTATTCCAATGGTAATTACGAAGCATTTGCAGATCCTAAGAAACCTGCAGGCGTGGACAAGAAATCTGCTTATATTATTGGTAGTGGTCTAGCTGGTCTTTCTACAGCCGTATTTTTAGTACGAGATGCACAAATGAAAGGTGAAAATATTCATATTTTAGAAGAATTACCAGTTGCTGGTGGTTCTCTTGATGGTGCAGATCGTCCCAATGCGGGCTTTGTTGTTCGTGGTGGACGCGAAATGGAGAATCATTTTGAATGTTTATGGGATATGTACCGCTCAATTCCAAGTTTGGAAGTTCCAGGCGCATCGTATCTTGATGAATATTATTGGCTTGACAAAGAAGATCCCAATTCATCAAATTGTCGTTTAATTTATAATCGTGGAGATCGTCTTCCAAGTGATGGACAATATGGTTTAGGCAAATGTGCTAATGAAATTGTCAAGTTGATTATGACCCCTGAAAAGGAAATTGAAGGGCAAACTATTGAAGAATTTTTCAGTGATGAGTTCTTTAAGACTAATTTCTGGACATACTGGTCAACAATGTTTGCTTTTGAAAAATGGCATTCATTAGCCGAAATGCGCCGTTATGCAATGCGCTTTATTCATCATATTGATGGGTTGCCTGATTTTACTGCCTTAAAGTTTAATAAGTATAATCAATATGAATCAATGGTTAAACCACTTCTTGCATATCTTAAAGATCATGGTGTGCAATTTGAATATGACTGCCATGTTAAGAATGTCGAGGTAGATCATGAAGGCGACAGTAAAATTGCCAAGAAGATTGTTATGACGCAGAATGGCAAAGATAAAGAAATTGATTTAACACATAATGACATCGTCTTTGTAACTAACGGTTCAATTACTGAAAGTTCTACTTATGGTGATCAGAATACTCCAGCTCCAATTACTAATGCTAAAGGTGATTCATGGAAGTTATGGGAAAATTTGGCTAAGCAAGATCCAGCTTTCGGTCATCCAGATGTATTCTGCGAAAACCTACCAGAACGTAGTTGGTTTGTTTCCGCAACTGCTACATTGGAGAATAAGAAGCTTGCACCATATTTTGAGCGCTTAACCAAGCGCAGTTTGTATGATGGTAAGGTTAACACAGGTGGTATTATTACTATCGTTGATTCTAACTGGGAACTTAGTTTTACTATTCACCGTCAACCACATTTTAAGAGTCAAAACCCAGACCAAATTGTTGTTTGGATTTATGCACTTTATTCAGATACTGAAGGTAACTATATTAAAAAGAGAATTGTTGATTGTACTGGCAAAGAAATTGCAGAAGAGTTGCTTTACCACTTAGGTGTTCCCGAAAGCCAAATTAGTGAATTGGCCAGCGAGGAAAATATGAATACCGTACCAGTTTATATGCCATATATTACTAGTTACTTCATGCCTCGTCGTGATGGTGATCGTCCAGATGTTGTGCCAGAAGGATCAATAAACCTTGCCTTTATTGGTAATTTTGCAGAATCTCCAACAAGAGATACTGTGTTTACTACTGAGTATTCTGTCAGAACAGCTATGGAGGCTGTTTATACATTACTTAATGTTGATCGTGGCGTACCAGAAGTATTTGACTCAATTTATGATATTCGCCAGCTTTTACGTGCTATGTACTACATGTCAGACAAGAAGAAGCTAGCAGATCAAGATATGCCTCTTCCTGAAAAGCTTGCCGTAAAGACAGGAATGAGAAAGATTAAAAAGACTTGGGTAGAAGAACTACTTAAAGAAGCAAATTTAGTCTAATAAAAAAGCTTGAGCATTCACTTAGCTCAAGCTTTTTTAGTACGCTTTTTTATCTCTCTCATAATTAATAAAATTGCTACAGCAAGGACGGCAATTACTATTATCCAAATAATAGATTTAATGATACGTGCACTATCCAGATGCAAGATTGAATCTCCGCCATAAGCATATAGATAAGCAAATGGTGCAACACCAATGATAATCGGGATTAATTGATTTTTACGACTACTTTTGTTAATCATAACATTAACATAACTAACCGTTGCACTAGGAATAAAAGGAATTAAGTATCCAATAGTTAAAGCAATCATAGGATATTTTTGTGTTGATAATAACTTATAGATTTTACTATGGGATATATGGTTAATATCATATAGTTTACGCAATAATTCCATTAAAATGACTTGTCCTAAGATATCACTGACCCAATTGACAATAAATCCGATTGCCGGGCCGTAAAGCACTCCATTTAGAACACAAAAGATCCCATTGGATAATCCAGGAATTGCAACACAAATTGCATTTAATACAAATAAAAAAGCAAGATCCTCAATACCATGACTACGTACCATCTTAATAAGTAGTTCTTCATTACGGTGATCAAAATGAAATACTAATTTTAATTCTGGTAAATAGTTTAGATAAAGTTTATATAAAACAAGTGCTCCTAAAATACCACCAAAAATAAACAAAATAATTCTAATAGTTTTTCGTTTCACTCTGTCACCTTCTTAATCAGATTTATATAATTATATTTTACTTTAATTTTTATAAATGAAAAAGGCATGACTATAAGGTCATGATCTATTTCCTACTTAGTAAAAAGAACGCGCGTACCTTCCGGTACTGGAATTTCTGTTTGAATAGGAGTTAATGTGCCATTTCCGCCGTTTCTTAAATATAATGTAGCATTATCTGTGTTTTGATTTGCTGCTACGACGTACTTTTGCGTTTCATCCCAGTTAAAGTCACGAGGGAAGTCGCCAAAAGTTGAAATTCGTTGTATTAAACTTAAAGTATGATCGTCATTCACTTTAAATACTGTGATTGAATTGTGGCCGCGATTAGAATTATAGATATATTTACCATCGTTAGTAATATATAAAGCAGCTGCACCGTTATGTTCAGTAAAGTCTTCAGGAATTGTCTTATAAGTAGCGATATCTTCAAATTCCCATGTGTTTTCATTAAATTTAACTACGTTAATTTGACTTGAAAGTTCACCTACAACGTAGAAATAATTGCCATCTTTTGAAAATACGATATGACGATCACCAAAGCCGGCTTCATTTTTATATTGAGCAAGATGTTTAAGCTCATTATTTTCAAGACGATAGAAATCAACAGTATCGTTACCTAAATCACAGCTTACTAAATTACCAGCAGGTGTTTCATCAAAAAAGTGTGGGTGTGGTCCATCAACTTGTTCAGGACGAGGTCCTAAAGATTCCGCTTTGTGAGTAGTTTGAGCAACTAAAGCCAGCTTACCGCTATTAGAATATTGAAATACTGATAAAACAGCAGTATGGTAATTTGCAGTATAGAGCAATTTCTTTTCTTTATTAATGCCTATATATGCAGGTGAAGCACCAGGTGTTAAATGACGGTCAATTTCATTTGAGCCATGATCACTTAACTTGAATGCACTAATACCACCTTCATCTCCGGCGTTATTAATTGTAAAAACTAAATCACCGTCTTTTTGAAAGTAAGTTGGTCCGCCAACGCTAATAATATTTTCGGCTTTTTCCAAATGTGCTTCATTATCTTCGCCAATAAAGGGTAATTCGTAAATTCCTTTAGAAGTTTTCTTAGTATATCCTCCGATTAATACTTTCATTGAAGTCCTCCGTTTCTATAGAAAAATACTACTTCAAATTAAGTATACCATGTGAAATACAACGATGGATTATGACTATTTTCATTTAAAAGTGTTAGAGTGTATCTATAAAGAAAAACGAATAGATCTTTATTTTGTTAAAGAAGGCGTGTGTAGATGGATGAAAAGAAAATCCGCAAACTATATGCTCAAAATAATATTAAAGATGTTTTTATTAATTTGCATTCTTCTGTTGATGGCTTATCACAAGACGAGGCTGATAAGCGATTAAAGAAATACGGTCTTAATGAAATAAAAAAGGCAGCAGCAGAATCAGAATGGCGCACTTTTTTAAAAAACTTTACTAGTATGATGGCAATTTTACTCTGGATTTCAGGTTTGATTGCTATTGTATCAGGGACACTTGAGCTAGGAATCGCCATTTGGCTAGTTAATGTGATTAATGGTTTATTTAGTTTCTGGCAAGAGCGTGCTGCTAAGCGTGCTACTGATGCTTTGAATAACATGTTACCAACGTATGTTGACGTGATTCGTGATGGTAAGAAAAAACAGATTGATAGTAAAGAACTTGTCCCTGGGGATGTCTTTGTATTACGAGCAGGAAATTCCATTCCAGCAGATGCGAGAATAATTTCTGCTAGTTCGATGCAAGTTGATCAAAGTGCCTTAAATGGAGAATCTGTTCCTGAATCTAAGACAACTAAATATGATCCAGGAGAAGGTAGTTATGCTGAGAGTAATTTGGTTTATTCTGGAACTACAGTTGGAGCAGGAACGGCTAGAGCAATAGCTTTTGCTACTGGCATGAACACAGAATTTGGACGTATTGCTAGTTTAACACAAAAGCAGACTAAGACAATTAGTCCATTGACGGCAGAATTGAATCGTTTAACTAAGCAAATTTCAATTATTGCTATTACAATTGGCGTGTTATTTTTTATTGCAGCGATTTTCTTCGTTAAATATCCATTAGCTAAGGCTTTTATTTTTGCACTAGGGATGATTGTCGCTTTTATTCCAGAAGGGCTACTTCCAACCGTAACTTTAAGCTTAGCTCAAGGTGTTAAAAGAATGGCCAAGAAACATGCTTTAGTTAAAGAATTAAATTCTGTTGAAACTTTAGGCGAAACCACAGTTATTTGTTCAGATAAAACTGGTACTCTAACTCAAAATCAGATGACAATTCATTATATTTGGACACCGGCTGGTGAATATCAAGTTACAGGAAATGGATATGTTAACAACGGCCAAGTAGAATTAAAACAAAAACAACTATGGTATGAAGAAAATCCTGATTTACATAAATTAGTACAAATTGCTGCATTGGACAATGATACGTCAGTTCAATCAGCTAAAGAAGGTGGTAAACCTAAAATATTAGGTACGCCAACTGAAGCGGCTTTAACTATAATGGCACAAAAAGCCGGTTTTGATAAACAAAAAGTTATAATTAAATATCCACGCTTAAGAGAATTACCGTTTGATTCTGATCGTAAAAGAATGTCAACGATTCATCATTGGAATGATACTCAATATATTATTTTTACTAAGGGTTCTTATAGTGACACGATTAAAGAATGCAATCGAATTCAAATCAATGGTAAAGTTCGTAAAATGACCGATGAAGATCGAGCACGTGCCCAAAAAGCTAATGCTGAATATGCTGCACGTGGTTTACGCAGTATGGCATTAGCCTATCGAATTATTGATCATGATGTTGATATCAATAAGATTAGTATTGAGGATGCAGAAAAGGACTTGATCTTTGTAGGTTTGGGTACAATGAGTGATCCACCACGTCCTGAAATTTATGATGCTGTTAAACGGTGCCATCAAGCAAAAATTAGAATCATCATGGTAACTGGAGATTCTAAATTAACTGCTAAATCAGTAGCTGTTCAAATTGGTTTGACCTCTGATAAGGCTCGCGTTATTTCAGGAACTGAACTTGAAACAATGAGTAATGAAGAATTACGTAAAGCTTTAAAAGGCGAAGTCATTTTTGCTCGTGTTGCTCCCGAACAAAAGTATCGGATAGTGAAAAACTGCCAGGCAAATGGTGAAGTTGTTGCTTCAACCGGTGACGGTGTTAACGATGCACCCGCATTAAAGCAAGCTGATATTGGTATTGCAATGGGAAAAACAGGTACTGATGTTGCTAAGGAAGCAGCTAACATGATTTTGACAGACGACAACTTTGCCTCAATCGTAGCTGCGATTGAAGAAGGGCGTGCAGTTTACAGTAATATCCGTAAATTCTTAACCTATATCTTGACTTCAAATGTACCAGAAGCTATTCCATCGGTTTTGTTTCTTTTTTCAGCTGGATTAATCCCATTACCTATGACAGTAATGCAAATTTTAACTGTAGATTTAGGGACAGATATGCTTCCTGCTCTGGGGTTAGGAGCAGAACCTGCCGATCCAGATGTAATGAAGCAGCCTCCTCGTAAAAGATCAGAACATTTATTAAATAAGAGTGTCATGCTCAGAGCTTTTTGTTGGTATGGCTTATTATCTAGTGTGATTTCGACTGCAGCTTACTTTTTTGTTAACTGGCAAAATGGCTGGCCAACAAAAGCTTTGGCTGCAAGTGGTCCAATATATATGAGAGCAACTACTATGGTTTTAGGTGCAATTGTCTTTACTCAAGTTGCTAATGTATTGAATTGTCGTACTAATAAAGTATCTATATTCAAAAAAGGATTATTTAGTAATAAAAATATTTGGTACGGTATAATTTTTGAAATTTGTTTATTCTTTGTTTTAACAATAATTCCAGGCATTAATAACATTTTCAATACTGTGCCGCTGAATGGGGTAGACTGGTTGTTTCTCTTCCTTCTTCCTATTCCGCTAGTTCTATTAGATGAAGTAAGAAAGTGGTTAATGTATTACAACAAAAATATTAATTAATTTTTATGTAACTTAAGTGTTTAACTGACCTTTCTTATGCTAGAATTGACTTTAAGGAGATATATAATTATGAAATGGATTTCAACTATAACACAAGTCGGTAAAAAAGCTGTCGATAATAAAGATGGCATGGTAATTTTATTTGGCGAAGGTGCTAACAAGGATTTAGAAGACGTATCCGTCATTCAAAAATTTAGTGCTGAAACACCAGTTAGTGATTTTGTATTTAAGAGAGGCGATACTCTTACTGTTGATGGTCAAACTTATGTAGCTAATTATGTAGGTCCAATGGTAGAAAGTAACATGAAGGCCTTAGGTCACGCTACATTATTCTTTAACCGTCCAGTACCAAAAGCACCATTGGCTAACGCTGTGTACTTTGATCCGGATGTTTCTCAACCACTTCCTACTTTTAAAGTAGATGATGATATTGTTTATGAACACATTTAATTATTAGGAATATAGATGAATTATAAAAAACATAGGGGTGAAACCTTATTTAAAAGATGGTTCCTAAATAACCGTTTTAGTATTGTTTTATTAAACATCTTATTATTCTTCTTAATTATTTGGGTTTTTAATAAAATATCATTTGTATTGAATCCTGCTTGGGTATTTTTCAGTGCGATTTTACCGCCATTACTTTTAGCACTTATTCAATACTATATTATGAATCCTGTTGTAGATTGGTTCGAAAAGAAATTCAGAGTTCCAAGAGTATTAACAATTATTGTTTTATTCTTGTTCGTAGTTATTGCTATGATCTGGATTATTAATATTCTGGTTCCTATTGCACAACATCAGATTAATTCATTGGTTAAAAACTGGCCTCATATCTGGAATGATGCAGTTAATGCTACGCAAAATGCATTGCGTGATCCACGTCTTCATTCGGTTAAGGGTAGTATCCAAGGTATGATTGATGATACGCAAAAGACTCTATTTAAGTCTGGACAAAATACTGTAAATTCAACTTTAGGCAATATTTCCTCTGCTGTAAGTATTATTACGATGATAGTAATGACTTTGCTTACTGCACCGTTCATATTATTCTTTATGCTTAAAGATGGTCATCAGTTACGTCCATATATTACTAAATTTGTGCCAGAAACTTGGCAACAAAGTTTTAGTAAATTGCTGTATGATATTAATTATGCTGTAGCCTCATATATTCGTGGTCAAATTACGGTTGCCTTTTGGGTAGGCGTTATGTTTACGATCGGCTATATAATTATTGGGTTACCATATGGTTTGGCCTTAGCTATTTTGGCTGGATTTATGAATTTAATTCCATACTTTGGTACACCACTTGCTTTAATTCCTGTAATTGTAATTTCAATTATGACTTCAGGCTCAATGCTGGTTAAAGTATTAATTGTTTTTGCAATCGAACAAACAATTGAAACAAGAATTTTGAGTCCATTGGTTATGGGGAATAAGATGCAAATGCATCCTGTTACCACAATCTTACTTTTAATCGGTGCAAGTTCTGTATGGGGGCTTTGGGGTGTTATTTTCGGTATTCCGATCTATGCCGTCTTGAAGATTATTGTGTCCCGCGTGTACAATTATTATCGAAGAGAATCTGATATTTTTAGTAACGAAGATGCTGCTTCTTTAACCACGGGGGATGCAGATGAAAGTAAGAAATAATACTAAATAGTTTTAAAGCGTGGCTTAAAAGCTACGCTTTTTTGATTAAGGAGTTTTTATAGATGACGAATCATGTAGTTTTATATGAGCCATTAATGCCTGCTAACACTGGAAATATTGCACGTACTTGTGCGGGTACAAACACAGTTTTAGACTTAATTGAACCCTTAGGCTTTCAAATTGATAATAAGAAAATGAAGAGAGCAGGATTAGATTATTGGGATAAAGTAAAAGTTCATCGTCATGATGATTTAAATGCATTTCTAAAGTCTTTAGGTCCAGATGATGAAATGTATTTAATTTCAAAGTTTTCTTCTAAGAATTATGTGGATGTTGATTATACTGATTCTAAGAAGAATTATTACTTTGTGTTTGGAAAAGAAACAACAGGTTTACCAGAGACATTTATGCGCGAATATTATGATCGTAATTTAAGAATTCCTATGTCTGATAATATTCGTTGCTATAACTTATCTAACTCTGTTGCCATGGTTTTATTAGAGGCATTGCGTCAACAAGGCTTTCCTAACATGGAAGAAACCCACCATTATGAAAATGATAAATTAAAAGACGATTATAACCGTCCAGCAAGATATGAGCGTAATTTAGGAGAATAATATGGATTTTGAAAAGCAAACACCGGTTACAGTGCAATCATTTCACTATGATTTAGTTGATGAAGGCGTAGCAGCTAAAAGTGAAGTTAACCCAGGTATTAGAAAGTTAGATGTAAGTGGCGATGATGAACATTCAGAAGAAGAAGGTAGCTACTATGATGTTGCTGTCTTTTTTGATGTGATCCCTGCACCAGCTGAATTTGAAGTTAGTGGAGCAATTCATCAAATCGTTCAAATTAAGAATTATCATGGAGATGGCACAGATATTAGCAATGCCGATTGGCAATTATTGAGTCGTCCACTCGTTGAATATATTGAAACTTTAACTTATGAAGTAACTCAAGTTACATTTGATAAACCGGTTAACTTGAACTTTAAAGCAGAATTTTAATCACTAAACTTAGGGTGAGTACATGCCTGTAAAAAGGAAAAAGAGAAAGACAAAAAGAAAATATAATAAAAAAAGTAAAGCAAGCAAAAAACAAGCTTTAAATTGGAGTATCTGGGGTTTAGTTCTTATTTTGCTGGCTGTTTTTGCCTTTGTTAGATTTGGAATTTTAGGCAAACAGATTGCTAATTTAATTCGAATATTTTTCGGGGATTCATATTTATTTGCCAGCGGGATATTAGCATTGTTTGGTTTGGTTAATTTGATTTATAATCAGCCAATTAAATTGCCAGTAAAACGTAGCATAGGTTTGTATCTTGCTTTTTTGGGTATTTTATTGCTTCAAAGCGGTATTTATTTTGAACATGAGTTGGTCAACAGTAATTTCTTAAATTCGTTTTGGCATGCCATGTCTGCCGAATTCGGTCGTGCTGGTGTAACAGAGAGTGTTGGTGGCGGTTTATTTGGTTCTTTAGGATACCAAATATTTTATCCATTATTAGGTCAGATTGGGGTAAAAGTTTTTGCTGTATTATTAATGCCAATTGGTATATTAATGTTCTTTGATGTGAAATTTAGAACGATTATTGAAAAATTTCAGTCAGTCGGTCAATTATTTATTCAAAAAAATAAAGAGGCAGGCACTAGATTAAAAGATAAATATAGTGATGTAGCTAAGCAAAAGATTCAAACCCATATTGCAAAACAAAATAGTGCAGATGAGTTAGATAATACTAAGACTATTTTCCCAGATGTAGCTGATTTTGATCCTGATAATGAACCGGAAGAAGATATTCCTGTAACAACTGATGAAGATGTTGAAGTTGACTCAACTCTTGTTTCTGAGCCACAGATCCAAGTTGCACCACAGCATAGTGAATCTAGTGAAGAAAAAGATTTACCTAAATCTCGTTCCTTTGTTGATGAAGATCAAAAATTAAAACAAGAATTAGACCAAGTTGACCATGGTGAAGTAAAAGATCAAAGGCCTATAAATAAGACTTATAAATTACCTCCATTAAGTTTACTTGATCCGATTAAGTCAACAGATCAAAGTGCAGATCGTGATTTAATTAAGAAAAATACACAGATTTTACAATCAACTTTTAAAAGCTTCGGCGTAAAAGTTATTATTAAAAAGGCAATTTTAGGGCCGACAATTACTAGATATGAAGTTCAACCAGCAGTTGGTGTGAAAGTTAGTCGAATTGTTAACTTAGCAGATGATTTAGCATTGGCATTGGCAGCAAAAGATATTAGAATTGAAGCTCCAATTCCAGGTAAGCCTTTTATTGGAATCGAAGTGCCAAACCGCGCTACGTCAGTAGTTTCTTTTAAAGATGTAATGGAACATCAAGATAAAAAAGATAAGGAAAAACCAATGGTTGTTCCTTTAGGTAAAGATGTAACAGGAAGCACTATTTCCGCTAATTTGGCTAAAATGCCGCACTTGTTAATTGCTGGTTCAACCGGTTCTGGTAAATCTGTCGCAATTAATACAATTTTAGCTAGCATTTTAATGAAAGATCGACCAGAAGAAGTTAAACTAGTATTAATTGATCCTAAAATGGTGGAACTTTCGGTTTATAATGGTGTACCTCATTTATTGATTCCAGTTGTAACGGACGCTAAATTAGCTGCTAATGCATTACGCAAGGTAGTTAAAGAAATGGAACGTAGGTACAAATTATTTGCAGCCGGCGGTGTTAGAAACATGACTGAATATAATCAAAAGGTAGCTGAAAACAATGAGGATAAGACTAAGCCTGTAATGACACCACTGCCATATATTTTAGTTGTAGTTGATGAGCTTAGTGACTTAATGATGGTAGGTGGTCATGACGTTGAAGGGGCAATTGTTCGTTTAGGACAAATGGCACGTGCAGCCGGTATTCACATGATTTTGGCAACGCAACGTCCTAGTGTTGATGTTATTACTGGTTTAATCAAAGCAAATGTTCCATCAAGAATTTCATTTGCTGTTTCAAGTGGAGTAGATTCGAGAACTATTTTGGACCAAACTGGAGCTGAAAAGCTACTGGGTCGAGGTGATATGCTCTATATGCCAATTGGTGCTTCAAAGCCCGAGCGTGTTCAAGGGGCTTATATTGCAAGTGATGAAGTTGAGCGTGTGATTGATTGGGTTAAAAAGCAACAAGAAGTCGATTATGACGAGAGCATGATTCCCAAAAAGGGTGAAAATTCCATAACTGGATCTAGTAATAATGATGAACCAGAAGACGAATTTTATAGTCAAGCAGTAGATCTAGTTCGTCGTCAACAGACAGCGAGTGTTTCAATGCTGCAAAGAAGGTTTAGAATAGGCTATAATCGTGCAGCTAGAATAGTTGATGAAATGGAAGCTAAAGGAATCGTAGGTCCGTCAGAAGGATCTAAACCTAGACAAGTATTGCTGCCACCTATAAAGAATGAAGGTAATTCAAACGATGCTAACAACTAATATAACAATTAGAAAAAATAAAAAATTTACAACAGCCGGAATAGGCTGTTTTTTGCGTTTACCGTTAACTAATCATAATTTAGCTTTTGCTAGTTTACTTTCGCGATTGCAAATGAATACTAGTTTGTCATATCCAACAATTGCTGCTCAACAAAGAAAGTTAGCCCAATTATATGATTTGCAGCTTGATATTATGCCGCAACTTTTTGGCAACCAAATTATTTTGATGTATTATGCTAATTTTGTTGAACCGATTGAAGTATTGGATCCAGATTATACTTATGAAGAAATAATCCAAACTATTAGCCAAATTATCAGATTTCCAGCATATGATAATAATTTATTCGATTATGCTAAAAGACAACTTGAAGATGAATATCGTGAAATTATGGTTCAACCTTCAAATTATGCTCTCGATCGCTTTTTTAAATTATGGTATGAAGATCAACCAGAATATGCTGAAAACTTTATGGGGCCAATTGATGAAATAAAAAATACTACGATTGTTGAGATGCGTGATTTTATTGAAAATTTGCGTGATATACCAATGGCGGTAATTGGCATGGGACGAGACAATCAATTAATGACTAAAATACTCAGAAATATTTTTAAAGGGGCTGGAATTATTAAAAAATTCCAAGTTAGTGATTTAGTTATTCCAGCTAAAAGAAAATTAATTGAAAAAGTTGATGAGCAAGACAATATTCAAGCTCAATTATTGATGGGATTTGGTTTTAAACAGAGAATTAGTTATCAAGAACAAGTTGTTGGTTTGCTTTTAGAACAATATTTAGCTGGTGATCAGTCTTCAAAATTATTTAGTCAGATTAGAGAAGAGTTAGGTGCGGCTTATGATGTTCAAGCAAGTGACTTTGCTAATAATTCTCTCTTTTTAATTAATGCTGGAATTGATCCTCAAAAAGTAGAACCAGCCAAAAGAATTATTCTTAATGAAATGCAAAAATTAATGGATGGTAATATAGATGAAGAGCTATTTAGAAAATCCAAAAAGGCTGTATATCGAAACACTAGGATTGGGTTAGACAATCAAAATTGGCAATTAGGACAGGCCTTGCGTGCCGAATTATTACCAGATTATTTAGATTTTGATAGAGAAGCTGCTATAAAAAAAGCAACGCCACATCAATTAATTAATTTTGTTCAAAATTTATTCTTTAATGAAAGTTATATTTTAAAATGATTACACCTAAAATTATAAAAAGAGAATATAAATCTGGCTTTAAAGCAGAAGTTATCTTAAAACCGCATTTTTATCAGCGTTTTTTTGGTATTATTATCGACTTTGGTAGTAGTGATGCACAAAAAATAGCTGGGTCAGCCCATTTTTTAGAACATAAATTATTTGCTAAAAAAGATGGCGATATTTCACATAAGTTTGAAGAAATTGGTGCGGATGTTAATGCATTTACATCATTTAATGAAACTATGTTTTATTGCAGTGGTATTGACCATACGCCTAAAATGCTCGATTTGTTGTTTGAATTAGTTGGAAAACCATACTTTACTAAGCAAAATATTGCTCAAGAAGCCCCAATTATTCAACAAGAATTGGCTATGTATAAAAATGATCCGATTTGGAGTATAAATAATGCGATTATGACTGCAATGTTTGATCATTCAAATTTAGGTACTGAAGTTGTGGGAACAGAAAAATCGATTAATGAGATTACTGTTCAAAACTTAACTAAGGCATATAAGAATAACTATATACCAAGTAAAATGCAGTTTGTAGCATGCGGTGATTTTTCAGATAATCAAGTCCAAACAATTTTACGTACAGTTGGTAAGCTGCAAGAAAAGTACTTTCAAAATAGAAAAGCGACTCCAACTAAAATTGAAATGCCAATTGGAAATTTAAAGGATCAAGTTATTCCTACTAAAAGTGGTTCTAATGTTTTTGGATTGGGTATTCGTTTTAAAAATTTTAAGAAAGTATTATCAAGCTTTGATTTGACTCAAATTCTGTTAGAAATAATGTTAGAATCAAAACTAAGTGTAATGGGCCCATGGTTTGAAAGGATGCGAAAAAATAAGTTATTAACTAATCCACTTCAAATTTCGGTTAATTACACTAGACAGGGTGATTTTGCAACCATTTTTGGTACTAGTCCGCAAGGACAGGAAGTAATTAATGAAATAAAGCATGTTTTAACTAAGCCATTAGTTAAAAATTCTGAACAATATCGCTTTATCGAAGAAAATTTTGAATTGCAAAAAAGAGAATGGCATGCACGCACTGTCAGAACAATTAATAATCTTTCATCATATGCTATTGAAATGGTAGAAGAAAATTTAGATCATGAAGACTTAGATTTAAATTTAAAGAAATTACAAGCAATGGGTTTTGAAGAATTCTATCAAACTTGTCAATTAATTATGAAAGATAGTGCAATTTGTTCCGCTTATTTAGATCCTAACAGGGAGGGATAATTGAATGAAGCGAGCGATTGTATTTGGTGCAACCGGTGGTATAGGAAAGGCAATTTGTCAAGATTTAGCTGAAGATGGCTGGTCACTTTATTTGCATTACAATACTAAAATGCAAGAAGCACAGCATTTAGTAGAACAATTACGGATTGATCATCCGGCGCAAGATTTTATGACTATTCAATTAAACTTTGATTCTGATGATGATGTTTTGGTAAATTTTGTTAAAACATTATTACCAGTTAATGCAGCAGTTTTTGCGCAAGGAATTACAGATTATAGTTTTTTAGGTGATGAAAAATTGGCTGAGATTACTAAGTTAATTAAAGTTAATTTAACTGTACCAATTAAACTAACCAAATTATTAGAGCCTAAATTAATGAAACAGGATTTTAGCCGAATTGTTTATTTAGGATCCGTTTATGGTGGAAGTGGTAGTGCGTTAGAAGCGGTTTATAGCGCTACTAAAGGTGGCTTGACACGTTTTGCACAGGCGTATGCGCGAGAGGTCGCGTCAAATGATTTAACAGTTAATGTTATTGCACCAGGCGCTGTTAAAACTAGGATGAATGCTATTTTTTCTGAAGATACAATTCAAGAAGTGCAAAATGAAATTCCTGCTAACCGCTGGGCGCAAGGACAGGACATTTCATATTGGGTTAGATCACTTTTAAATAAGCGCAGTAGTTATTTAACCGGTCAGACAATTTATGTTACTGGTGGCTGGCTTTTATAACTAAAGCGATTCATGAAGAAATTTATGGTATACTCAATTTGTTAAAATTAATTTTGAAGAGGTAATTATGGCAGATATCGGAGATAAATTAAAGAGCGCGAGAGAGGCAAAGGGACTTTCGATTGAGGATATTGAAAAGGCAACAAAAATTCAAAGTAGATATCTGACTGCAATTGAAAAGAACGAATTTGACAAGCTCCCAGGTGACTTTTACGTCAGAGCATTTATTCGTCAATATGCTCAAGTTGTTGGATTAGATGGTAAGGAACTATTAAGTGAATATCACGAAGATGTGCCTGAATCTAAACCAGATGAATATGTGGAAAATTCAATTGATAATAAGAGTGAAGAAGTACGCGAAACAACTGATAATAAAAAGAATTTATGGAAAAATTATTTACCAAGAATTGCAGTTGGCCTTGGAGTCATTATTGTAATTTTGGTAGTTTATGTTTTGTATGCTCGTCTTTCTTCTGGCGGACAACAACGGAATGAAGCAGATAACAATAGTGTAACTGTATCGTCCCAAAAGACTTCCTCATCTTCATCTAAAAAGCCAGCAAAGAAAGTTGCTGTAAGTCAAGTTAAGGTTAAGAAAATTAGTGATAACGAATATCGTGTTACTGGTCTTAAGAAAAATCGTCGTTTAGTTGTTAAAGCCGGTGATACACAAAATATTTCAGCTAGTGTAACAACTAATGGCACTCCAACTTGGCAATCGACTTTAATTGCTAGACAAAAGCACACTATGACACTTCCATCAGATGCTGAACGTGTTGTGGTAACATTGGGGAATGATGATGGTACCTCAATTACTATTGCTGGTAAGAAGATTCCATATTCAGCAAATAATGGGTACCGTACTATTACTTTGTTAATTGGTAGTGCTAAGAGATCAACTAATAACCATGATTCTAACAATTCAGGTTCAACTACTAATAACAGTACTGGTAATGGCAACACAACTACTCAAAGTAGTACCACTAGAAATAGCACAACTACTAGCAGATCAACTACTCAAAGTAGTCAAACTCAATCATCAACTGCTCAAAGTAGCCAATCTCATGAACAAAGTAGTCAAGCTCAACAATCTTCAACCACTACCCAATCATCAGCAAATACTCAAAATAATACTGGTGATACAGGCAATGGTGGAAATGAAAATAATGCCAACGGAAACGAAGGTAACTAATATTTAGGAGAATGTAGGAAGAATGAATTTACCTAATAAACTTACTGTTTTTAGAATCTTTTTGATTCCAGTATTTATGTTAATTATTATTTTTGGTGGGAATGCACACACTACGGTGGGTAATTTTACAGTTGTTTGGAGCTGGGTAATTGCTGCTATCGTATTTGCAGTTGCTTCAGCAACTGACTGGTTTGATGGTCATATTGCTCGATCACGTAACTTGGTAACAAATTTTGGTAAATTTGCTGATCCTTTGGCAGATAAGATGTTAACCATGACTGCATTTATTTTCTTAGTTGAATTAAAGCTTGCTCCAGCATGGGTAGTAGCTATTATTGTTTGTCGTGAATTGGCTGTTACTGGTTTACGTTTGATTTTGGCAGAAAATAAAGGTCAAGTATTGGCTGCTAAAATGCCTGGTAAAATTAAGACAACTTGCCAAATGCTTTCCATTATTTTCTTATTAATTGGTAACTTCTGGTACATTGGTACAATTTTACTTTACCTTGCATTGATCTTTACTATTTACTCTGGTTATGATTATTTCCACAAATCATGGGGCGTATTCAAAGGTTCTATGTAGCAATAACTCTAAAAGAGGCATGAAAATGCCTCTTTTTTACTTTCTAAGAAAAAATTGATCTTTTTTGCGTAATTAATAATAGACAACAGAATGTTTGAACATTAGTTTGTATTTTGCTTGCAAATTAGATATTGGTCAAAGTATAATTACATAAGTACAAAATTTAGGAGGATGTCATGGCCAAAGATGAAAAAAAGGCTGCTTTAGATGCAGCGCTCAAAAAAATCGAAAAGAATTTCGGTAAAGGTGCTGTCATGCGCATGGGTGAAAAAGCAGACACACAAATTTCTACAGTTCCCACAGGTTCTCTTGCTTTAGATGCTGCTATTGGCGTTGGTGGATACCCTCGCGGCCGAATTATCGAAGTTTATGGTCCCGAATCATCTGGTAAGACTACTGTAGCACTTCATGCTGTTGCTGAAGTACAAAAGCGTGGAGGCACCGCTGCGTATATTGATGCAGAAAATGCGATGGATCCAGCTTATGCCGAGGCACTTGGAGTAGATATTGATTCACTTATCTTGTCTCAACCTAATACCGGTGAAGAAGGTTTGCAAATTGCTGATACTTTAATTTCTAGTGGTGCTATTGATATTGTGGTAGTTGACTCAGTTGCTGCGTTAGTACCACGTGCTGAAATTGAAGGAGAAATGGGTGATGCTCATGTAGGTCTTCAGGCTAGACTTATGAGTCAAGCTTTACGTAAGCTTTCCGGTACCATTTCTAAGACTAAGACAATTGCGATTTTTATTAATCAGATTCGTGAAAAAGTCGGTGTTATGTTTGGTAATCCGGAAACAACACCGGGTGGTCGAGCACTTAAGTTCTATTCAACTGTTCGTCTTGAAGTAAGAAGAGCTGAACAAATTAAGCAATCAGGCGATGTTTTAGGTAACCGAGTAAAAATTAAAGTGGTAAAAAACAAGGTTGCTCCACCATTTAAGGTCGCAGAAGTAGATATCATGTATGGTAAAGGTATTTCTCAAAGTGGCGAATTACTTGACATGGCTGCGGATAAGGATATTATCGATAAAGCTGGATCATGGTATTCATATAAGAGCGATCGAATTGGTCAAGGCCGTGAAAATGCTAAGAAGTATCTTGAGGAACATCCAGATATTTATCAAAAAGTTCAAGAGCAAGTACGTCAAGCATATGGTATTGATGAAAAATCCATTGCTGATCGTGAAAATCCTGAAAAAATAAAGGAAAAACGTGAAGAAACTTCAGAAGAAAATAAGACTGATAATTCTGAAAAGACAAAATAAGAAATAAATTTAACCTTGGAATTATGTTCCAAGGTTTTTTATCTGGATTGACATGAACACCCAGGTTCTTTATCATAAAAGTTGTGTGAATAATTCTAAAAAAAGGCGATAGTAATCATGAATACAATAATTATGATTCCCGTCGCGACTGCTATTGTTTCACTTTTAGTGGGCACAGTTACTGGTTATGCTATTCGTAAGCATTCTTGGGAGCAAAAAGCTCAGAATGCTCAAAATGATGCTGACCATATCTTGGCTGATGCTAAAGCTCAAGTAGCGGCAGCGGAAGCAGAAGTCAATGCACAAAAGCAAGCAGCAATTGCTGTTAAACAAAGTGCAGAAAATACTAAGAAAGAAAAAATTCTTGAAGCACAAGAACAAATTCGAGATTATAGGCAAAAAACTGAAGATGAGCTAAATTCTAAAAAGGACAATTTGGCTCGTCAAGAAAATCGTTTACAACAACGTGAAGATACCTTAGATCATAAGAATTCTTTGTTAGATGAAAGAGAAGCTGGGCTTACAGAAAAAGAAGACCAATTAAAGCAGCAAAATGCTAGTTTAAAGGCAAAATTGGATGAAGCTGACGAATTAGTTGGGATTAGACGACAGAAACTTTATGACGTAGCAAAATTAGATAAAGATCAAGCTAAGAAGATTGTGCTAGATCAATTATCTGATGAATTAGTTAAAGAACGCGCTGAAATGATTAGAAATAGTAACGAAGAGGTTATGGCTAAAGCAGATCGTTATGCTAATCAAGTTATTATTGATGCTATTCAAAGCAGCGCTGCAGATACGGTTGCTGAAACAACAGTATCTGTTGTTGATTTACCAAATGAAGAAATGAAAGGTCGAATTATTGGACGCGAAGGCCGTAATATTCGTTCTTTTGAAGCTTTAACTGGTATAGATTTAATTATTGATGATACGCCGAAAGTTGTAACTTTAAGTGGTTTTGACCCAATTAGACGTGAAATTGCTAAAAGAGCGATGGAACGCTTGATCAAAGATGGTCGAATTCATCCAGCTCGTATTGAAGAGATGGTTGATAAGGCTAGAAAAGAAGTTAATGACGATATTTATGAAGCAGGTGAAAGTGCTCTGATGGAACTTGGAATTCATAGAATGAATCCAGAGCTTGTTAAAACACTTGGCCGCTTAAAATATCGTACTTCTTATGGTCAAAATGTATTGTCTCATTCAATTGAAGTTGGTAAATTAGCTGGTACTATGGCTGCCGAACTGGGCTTAGATGAAAAATTAGCGGTTCGCGCGGGATTATTACACGATATAGGAAAAGCAATCGATCATGATATTGAAGGCTCTCACGTAGAAATAGGTGTAGAGTTGACGCGTAAATATCATGAACCAGATGTTGTGGTTAATGCAATTGCTGCACACCATGGTGACGTGCCTAAATTATCATTTATTGCTGAACTTGTAGTTGCAGCAGATACGATTTCTTCAGCTCGACCTGGTGCAAGAAGTGAAAGTTTGGAAAATTATATCAGACGTTTAACAGATCTTGAAAAGATCGCTAAAAGCTACCAGGGAGTTAAGCAAGCATATGCAATTCAAGCTGGTCGTGAAGTTAGAGTTATGGTTGAACCTGATGAAATTTCAGATGATCGAACAGTAATTTTAGCACGTGACATTCGTAATCAAGTTGAAAAAGAGCTTGATTATCCGGGTAATATTAAGATTACCGTTATCCGTGAAAAACGAGTGGTAGCAATTGCTAAATAACAAAAAGAGTATGAGTTTTTGCTCATACTCTTTTTGTTATTTGTGCAAATACCGCTCTACTTGTATAATTAGAACAAGTATATAAGGAAAGTAGCCGAATATGTTTAAAATTATTGTTGAATTATTCTTATTAGTAATTATTTCAGCTGCAATTACGCCATTTATTAGGCGTTTAGCCTTTGTGTTAGGAGCGGTTGATAATCCTAATGCTCGTCGTGTTAATAAGAAACCAATGCCAACTATTGGGGGATTAGGTATTTTTGTTACGTTTAACATCGGTGCATTTGTATTACTGAGAGAACAATTTCCTACTCATGAAATTTTTTCGATATTATTAGCATCAAGTGTCGTTGTATTAACGGGATTAATTGATGATATTCTTGAACTGAAACCTAGGCAAAAAATGTTTGGTATTTTTATTGCTTCATTAATTATTTACTTCTTAGCAGGAATTAGAATGAATGTATTAAAATTACCATTTATTACCAATGAGATTAACTTAGGTTGGTGGAGTTTTCCAATTACTATTTTTTGGATATTAGCTTTGACTAATGCAGTTAATTTAATTGATGGCCTAGATGGTTTAGCTGATGGTGTATCTATGATATCTTTAACGACTATGGGGATCGTGGGATATTTCTTTTTACATACGCATCAATTGTATGTGCCAATTGCCTGTTTTATGTTAGCAGCATGTTTATTAGGTTTTTTGCCATATAATTTCCATCCTGCCAAGATTTTCTTGGGTGACACAGGTGCACTTTATATTGGGTTTATGATTGCGGTTTTGTCTTTAAAAGGACTGAAAAACGTAACTTTCATTTCATTGTTAGTGCCAATAATTATTTTAGGGGTGCCAATAACTGATACAGTTTATGCAATGATTCGTAGGAAATTGAACAAAAAACCGATTTCAGAAGCTGATAAACATCACTTACATCACCAATTAATGCGAATGGGACTAACTCATAGACAAACAGTTTTAACAATCTATGCACTCTCATTAGTTTTTTCATTCATTTCACTTTTATTTTTACTATCACCAGCTTGGGGAACTTGGCTTTTGATTCTTGGTTTACTGGTTGCACTTGAATATTTCGTGGAATCGATTGGTCTTTTAGGTGAGAAATATCATCCTTTAATGCATATCATTCAAAAAGTTATTAATCAAAAGAGTAAAATTGATCCAACAGTCGAGGTTTGGCATTTAGGTGATGAAAAGCCAGATCAATTGAAAGCAGAAAAGGATAGAAAAAATTATAAAAAGTAAAAGCGTTTGGCCTAGCCAAGCGCTTTTATTGTTCATGATAATTATTATTTTCTACGGGGATTTCGTTATATCGTTTTACACCCTTTTTAAAAGTAATTTGTCCTGATAATAAATTGGTTAAGTCATTTTTGACTGGGGCTTGATTATCATTATCTAGAAAAATATGAATTGTAACATCTACACCATATTCTGTATTAGCAATAAATACGTTATTTGTTTTTAAATAATGATCTACTTCATCAAAACGATTGTAAGGAACATTAAAAATTAATTCTTGTTGTAAAACTCGTTTAATGACACCAACTTTTTCGACTACGCTTGTAACACTGTTGGAATAAGCACGGATTAATCCTCCAGCTCCTAGTTTAATGCCGCCGAAATATCTTGTGACAACGACAGTGACATTTTTTAAATTCATTAATTGTAATGCTTTGAGTTCAGGAACACCGGCAGTACCAGATGGCTCACCATTATCACTTTCTTTTACCTGATCGTCATTTATTCCGATTGTGTAAGCAAAAGTATTATGAGTAGCATCACGATATTTTTTAGAAATTTGTTGAATAAATTCATTTGCTTCTTCAGTAGAACTGGTTCTAGCAATACTAGCGATGAATCTACTCTTTTTGATAATTAATTCATTACTACCATTTTCTTTAATTGTTAAAAAATTTTCTTTTTCTGACAAAAAAATCGCCTCTTTTTACGTAATAGATAATAGGGGTGAAATATGGAAAATATAACTCTATTATCAGGTCGTCAATGGATTGTTAATCAAGAGGATTCTAGCATATTTGAGGGATGCAGCAAAATTTCAGCAATAAAAAATGGGATATGTAATAGATGCGGTACTAAAGTTCAATATAAATTGCCAAGCGGAAAATTTTATTGTCGAAGTTGTATTGGACTAGGTCGGATTGCTGAGGGAGATTTTTTAGCTCGATTGGATGACAATCATATTTTTACTCCAAAAGAAAATGGTGGAAAAACATGGCAAGGGAAATTAACACCGTTGCAACAAAAAATATCTGATAATTTAGTGATAAATTTTCAGCAAAAGAAAAATAGTTTAGTTCATGCTGTTACTGGAGCGGGAAAAACAGAGATGTTGTTTGACTTAATTGCAGAATGTATGAAAGAAGGGAAAAGAGCATGTATAGCTACTCCTAGAATTGATGTGGTAAATGAACTTTTTCCACGTTTTCAATCAGCTTTTGCTGAAATTGAAATTGGTAAATACCATGGTCGTGAATATAAAGAGCCAGGGCTAGAACAATTAACCATTTGTACTACTCATCAATTAATGAAGTTTTATCATGCTTTTGATCTATTAGTAATTGATGAGGTAGACTCTTTTCCTTATGTTGGTAATAACCAATTGCATTTTGCAGCCAAAATGGCAGTAAAGATAACTGGAGTACGAATGTATTTAACAGCTACTCCAACTGAAGATTTGCTTCAAGAGGTAAAGAATAAGAGCCTAAAAATTTTAAAATTAAATCGACGTTTTCATGGTGGATTATTACCAGTTCCAAAAGAAAAACTATTTATAAAACCATTTTTAACCCGTAATAAACTTCATCCTAAACTCTTGCTAGAAATCAAGAAGGTATTGAAAAAAGAGTATCCTTTATTACTTTTTGTTCCTAGAATTGAACAAATTCCCATTTATTTACAAATATTGAAAGAAAAATTGAAGGATGAAAAGATAAGAATTGATGGCGTTCATGCGCAGGATCCTAATCGATTAGAAAAAGTACAAAAATTTCGGGATCGTAAATTAGATTTATTACTAACTACAACAATTTTAGAACGTGGTGTAACTTTTAAAAATGTTTGGGTAATTATTATTGCTGCGGATGATCCTATATATACGGCGGCTAGTTTAGTACAAATTGCAGGAAGAGTTGGACGAGATAAAAATGATCAATCGGGCTTAGTTTTGTATTGCTATCACAAATATACTAAGGATATTCGAAGTAGTATTAAACAAATTAAGGAAATGAATAAATGAAGCAATGTTTATTATGTAATCAATTTTTTACGCCGCCAGTATTATTTACGCAGATCTTTAGATTGAAAAAATATAGAGAAAGAAAATTATGTTCATATTGTTTAAAGCAATTTGAACACTTAATAGGCAATAAATGTGCTTTTTGTTCTAAAGTACTAAAACAAGGGGTTATTTGCGTGGATTGCAAAAACTGGCAAAAAAAATATTCAAATAATCTTCTACATAATTATGCTTTGTATCACTATAATTCAACTTTTCATGATTTAATGGTAGATTATAAGCGGCGAGGTGATTATGCTTTGCGGGAAGTATTGCAAGAATTATGTTACGAATATCTACATAAAACCAAATATGATTATTATGTCCCAATACCTACTTCCCCTGAACATATTAAGAAACGACAGTTTGATACTATATTTGCTATATATGGCGATATTTTGCCGCTTACACCCATTTTAATTAAAAAAGAAGGCAGTCATGCACAAGGGAAAAAGAATAGGGAAGAGAGGCTAAAAACACCGCAGAGCTTTTTAATTGATAAAAATATAAAAAAAAGAGAAAATATACAAACAGGTAAAGTATTAATTTTGGATGATATTTATACTACTGGACGAACGCTGTATCATGCGCGAGACTGTTTAAGACAAGATTTTCCAGAGTTACAAATTGAAAGTTTTTCAATTTGTCGGTAGATTTGTTATGAACCGCTTACATTTTTTGGTATAATAAATGTACAAGATAAAGAACCGCTTAGCGGTGAAAGGAGAATCTTATATGTTAAAATACAATGTTCGTGGAGAAAATATTGAAGTAACTGATGCTTTAAGAAGTTATGTTGAAAAGCGATTAAACAAATTGGAAAAGTATTTTGAATTGAACCAAGATGTGATTGCTCACGTAAACTTGAGAGTTTACCGTGACCATTCTGCTAAGGTTGAAGTTACTATTCCTTTACCATACTTAGTTTTGAGAGCCGAAGAAACCACGGATGATATGTATCGTAGCATTGACTTCGTTTCAGAAAAACTTGAACGTCAAATTAGAAAGTACAAGACTCGTGTAAATAGAAAGAGTCGTGAAAAAGGTTTACAAGACTTCTTTGTAGAACAACCTGAGGAAGAAAAGAAACCTAGCGAATTTGATATTGTTCGTAATAAACGCGTAAGCTTAAAGCCAATGGATCCTGAGGAAGCAATTTTGCAAATGGATATGTTGGAACATGATTTCTTTGTATTTGAAGATGCAGAAACTAATGGCACTAGCGTTGTTTACCGCAGAAACGATGGTCGTTACGGTTTGATTGAAACTAACGAATAATTTTGTTAAAAGCTCATTAATGTAGAAAGCCCCGCGTTTGTACGTCGGGGTTTTTATTTGGAATATTTTTATTTTGCAAATAATCATGTTAAAATTAATCTGTATTTTTAGACTTTACGATATATAAGGACCGATTTAATGGCAAATATTTTAAAGAAACTATATAACACTGATAAAAGAGAACTTAAAAAATTTGAAAAATATGCAACTAAAGTAGAAGAACACGCTGATGAAATGAGTAAATTGTCAGATGAACAATTGCAAGCTAAGACACCAGAATTTCGTGAGCGCATTAAAAATGGTGAAAGCTTAGATGATCTTTTGCCAGAAGCATTTGCAGTTGCTCGTGAAGGTGCAAAGCGTGTATTAGGGCTTTACCCATTCCACGTTCAAATTTTGGGTGGTATTGCATTACACTTTGGTAATATCGCTGAAATGATGACTGGTGAAGGTAAGACTTTAACCGCAACAATGCCCGTTTATTTAAACGCCTTGGAAGGCAAGGGTGTGCACGTTGTTACTGTTAATGAATACCTTTCTAGTCGTGACGAAGAAGAAATGGGACAGCTTTATAGATGGCTCGGCTTAACTGTTGGTTTGAACATTAACTCAATGTCACCAGATGAAAAGCGTGAAGCATATAACTGTGACGTTACTTATTCAACTAACTCAGAACTGGGTTTTGACTATTTACGTGACAACATGGTTGTCTATAAAGAGCAAATGGTTCAACGTCCATTGAACTATGCTATTATCGATGAAGTTGACTCCATCTTAATTGATGAAGCTAGAACTCCTTTGATTATTTCTGGTGAAGCTGAACAAGCAAATAGTGATTATATTCGTGCTGATCGTTTTGTTAAGACTTTGACTGAAGATAAGAGCGATGACGATGCAGATGATGATGAAGATCACGGCGATTACAAGATTGACTGGCCAACTAAGACTATTTCACTTACCAGAACTGGTATTGAAAAGGCTTGTGAACACTTCGGCTTAAAGAACTTATACGATGTTGAAAACCAAAAATTGGTTCACCATATTGATCAAGCACTTCGTGCAAATTATATTATGTTGAAAGATATTGATTATGTCGTTCAAGATGGTGAAGTTTTAATCGTTGATTCCTTTACTGGTCGTGTAATGGAAGGTCGTCGTTATTCAGATGGTTTACACCAGGCTATTGAAGCTAAGGAAGGCGTCAAGATTCAAGAAGAATCTAGAACGCAAGCTACTATTACGTATCAGAACTTCTTTAGAATGTACAAGAAATTATCAGGTATGACTGGTACCGGTAAAACTGAAGAAGAAGAATTCCGTGAAATTTACAACATGCAAGTAATTACGATTCCAACCAATCGTCCAATTGCTAGAAAAGATATGCCAGATATTTTGTATCCAACTTTAGATTCAAAATTCCATGCTGTAATTGAAGAAATTAAGAAGCGTCATGCAAAGGGACAACCTGTTTTGGTTGGTACTGTTGCTATCGAAAGTTCAGAACGACTTAGTCATTTGCTTGATGAAGCAAATATTCCACACGCTGTGTTAAATGCTAAGAATCACGCTAAAGAAGCACAAATTATTATGAATGCAGGTCAGCGTGGAGCAGTAACTATTGCGACTAATATGGCTGGACGTGGTACTGATATTAAACTAGGGCCTGGAGTTAAAGAACTTGGTGGTTTAGCAGTTATTGGTACTGAACGTCATGAATCACGTCGTATTGATAACCAGCTTCGTGGTCGTTCTGGTCGTCAGGGAGATCCAGGTTACACTAGATTTTACCTATCACTTGAAGATGACTTGATGAAGCGTTTCGGTGGAGACCGCGTAAAAGACTTCTTAGATCGTCTTTCAGATAATGATGATGAAAAGGTAATTGAAAGTCGTTTGATTACCCGTCAAGTTGAATCTGCTCAAAAGCGTGTTGAAGGTAATAACTACGATACTCGTAAGCAAACTTTGCAATATGATGATGTTATGCGTATCCAACGTGAAATTATCTATGGTGAAAGAATGCAAGTGATCGAAGCAGATAAGTCATTGAAGAACGTTTTGATTCCAATGATTCACCGTACTATTAATAGTCAAGTGGATATGTTTACTCAAGGCGATAGAAGTCAATGGCGTTTAGATTCATTACGGGATTTCATTTCTTCAAGTCTAGCTTCAGAACAAGTCACTGATTCAATTGACTTTAAGACAATTAGTGTTGAAGATTTGAAGAAGAAATTATATGACATCGTTGAAAAGAACTTTGAAGACAAAGAGAAAGCTTTAGGCGATCCAAGTCAAATGCTTGAGTTTGAAAAAGTTGTTATTTTGCGTGTTGTTGATGACCGCTGGACTGATCATATTGATGCAATGGATCAATTACGTCAATCAATCGGACTTCGTGGGTATGGACAACTTAATCCACTTGTCGAATATCAAGATTCTGGTTATAGAATGTTTGAAGAAATGATTTCAAATATTGAATTTGATGTAACTCGTTTGTTCATGAAGGTTGAAATTAGACAAAATCTTAGTCGTTAATAAAGAAAAAGGGGAGTTAGCAACTTCCCTTTTTTTGTGATAAATAAGGAGAAAATTGATGGAAATTAGTGAAATTCAAAATGTATTAGATGAGTTGAAGAAACGTTTAGACCACTTTAGGGGGTCTCTTTGACTTAGATGGTATTAATGAAAGTATTGAAATAAATGAAGCTAAAATGGCTCAGCCAGATTTTTGGGATAATCAAGAAAAAGCTCAAAAACTAATTAGTGAAAACAATGTTTTAAAGGAAAAAAGAGACTCATTCTTAAAATTAAGCGAAGATTATGAAAATGAGTTAACTGCACTCGATTTGCTGCGTGAAGAGCCAGATTCAGATTTACAAACAGAAGTTGAAACAGATTTAATAGCTTTACAGGAAGCTTTTCATAATTATGAATTAGATTTACTTTTGTCTGGCAAATATGATAGTCATAACGCATTATTTGAAATACATCCTGGTGCAGGTGGTACTGAAGCAATGGACTGGGGACAAATGCTCCTTAGAATGTATCAGCGCTATTGTGATACAGCAGGTTTTAAATTTGAAATAAATGATTATGAACCAGGAGAAGAAGCAGGAGTAAAAAGTGTTACTGCTAGAGTAGTCGGCCATAATGCTTATGGAATGCTAAAGTCGGAAAATGGTGTTCATCGCTTGGTTAGAATTTCACCATTTGACTCTGCCAAGAGACGGCATACTTCTTTTGCATCAGTTGAAGTAATTCCGGAGATTGATGATAGTATCAAAATTGATATCGATCCTAAGGATTTAAGAATCGATGTATATCGGTCAAGTGGTGCAGGTGGACAACACATTAATAAAACATCAAGTGCTGTAAGAATTACGCACTTACCGACTGGAATAGTCACTACATCACAGGCTCAACGCTCACAGATTCAAAACCGTGAGACTGCAATGAATGAGTTGCGGGCTAAGCTATTTCATTTAGAAGAAGAAAAAAAGCGCAAGCAAAAGCAGGCTTTGAAAGGTGATCAAAAAGAAATTGGTTGGGGTTCACAAATTAGATCATATGTATTTCATCCGTACAATTTAGTTAAAGACCTTAGAACTGGATACGAAACAGCTGATACAACTGGTGTAATGGATGGGAAACTTCAACCATTTATTTATTCGTATTTGCAATGGTTGCTTAGTCAGGAAAATCCAGAATAGGTGAAGAATGAGTTTTTTAAGTATAGTTATGCTGGTTTTAACAGCATTAGTTCTCTTAAGCTTGTTATTTGTATTTTTTAAAGCTTTAATTCTCTTATTACCAGTAGCTGTAATTGCAGTCATAATTATATGGCTGATCTATTGGTTTGAGAGAAAGAAGAATAATAACAATATGCCAAGCGATGGAAATAATTATAATAAGTTTAGTTCGAGTGATTCTACTAATAATGCACGTACTAGAAAAAAAGCTCGTGATGTAACTACTAAAGATATCGATAAATAGTTAGGGGGCACAGTTATGGCTGATGAAGTAAAATTAAGTAAATTAATTAAGGATAATAAGAGTATTCTTGAAGTTTATCAAGGACAAGAATATGTTAATGCTAAAAAAATCTATGTTTCAGATATTTATCGTCCGGGGCTAGAATTAACAGGATATTTTGATTTTTATCCTGCACAACGTATTCAGTTGTTAGGAAGAACTGAAATTTCGTATGCAGCTAGACTTGATCATGAGATTAGAACTCATGTATTTACTAAGATGGCTACTAAAGCTACCCCATGTTTTTTAATTTCACGTTCGCTACCAGTACCTGAAGAATTATCCGAAGCAGCAGAAAAAGCAAATATTCCTATTCTACGTACTAGTGAATCTACTACTTATATTTCTAGTATTCTAACTGAATATTTGCGAGCACGATTAGCAAAGAGAAATAGTATTCACGGTGTTTTGGTTGAAATTAAAGGTATGGGTGTACTGTTAACTGGTGCTTCTGGTGTAGGTAAATCTGAAACAGCACTTGGTTTAGTTCAAAGAGGTCATAGACTTATTGCTGATGATCGTGTCGATGTTTTTCAAAAAGATCATAATACAGTTGTAGGTGAAGCACCCAAAATTCTAAGACACTTAATGGAAATTAGAGGAATTGGAATTATCGATGTCATGAATTTGTTTGGCGCAGGTGCAGTTAAAAGCAGAACCGAAATTCAATTAGTAATAAATTTGGTTAACTGGGATCCTAAAGCAAATTATGATCGTCTAGGTTTTCAAGAAAATACTCGCGAAATATGTAATGTTGAAATTCCACAGGTTAATATTCCAGTTAAAGTTGGTCGAAATATTGAAATTATTATTGAAGTAGCTGCTATGAACTTTAGAGCTAAAAAAATGGGATATGATGCTACTCAAATGTTTGATAATAATTTAACTAACTTAATTTCAGAACACTCAAAAGAAGATACAGATAAGGTGCAACATGATGACTAAACTGGTAATTAATCCTGTTGCCTTTCAATTAGGAAGTTTAAGTGTGAAATGGTACGGCATAATCATGGCCGTAGCTATTGTATTAGCCACATGGATGGCAATTAGTGAAGGTAAAAAAAGGCAAATTATTAGTGATGATTTTGTCGATCTTCTTTTATGGGCTGTTCCATTGGGGTATGTTGGTGCTCGTATTTATTATGTGATTTTTGAGTGGGGCTACTATTCTAAACATCCCAATCAGATAATTGCTATTTGGAATGGTGGGATCGCAATTTATGGTGGCTTAATAGCCGGATTGATTGTCCTGCTAATCTTTTGTCATAAAAGAGATCTACCACCATTTTTAATGTTAGATATTATTACTCCCGGTGTAATGGCCGCACAAATTTTGGGGCGTTGGGGAAATTTTGTAAATCAAGAAGCTCATGGTGGTCCAACAACGCTTCACTTTTTACAAAGCTTACATCTGCCTGAATTTGTTATTCAGCAAATGAAGATAGGTGGAACATATTACCAACCTACATTTTTATATGAATCTTTTTTTAATTTAATTGGCTTAATAATAATTTTGTCCTTACGCCATCGTAAACATGTATTTAAGCAAGGCGAAGTTTTCATGTCGTATCTTCTTTGGTATAGTGTAGTAAGATTCTTTGTTGAGGGAATGCGTACTGATAGTTTATACATTTTTGGTATAATACGTGTATCACAAGCATTAAGTTTGGTTCTCTTTATTGCTACAATTATTCTATGGATTTATCGGCGTAAAGTTGTTAAACCTAAATGGTATTTGCAGGGGAGCGGATTAAAATATCCGTACACAAGAGATTAAATAGTAAAAATTTTAGTTTAGAAAGTTTGAGATATTAAAATGACAAAAATCGCAGTTTTAGGTAATGGTTCATGGGGCTCAGTATTAGGATCAATGTTAGCTGATAATGGTAATGATGTGGTTCTTTACGGTAACATTGAAAGCGTTAATGATGAAATTAATGCTACTCATACCAATAGTCATTATATGAAAGATTGGAAATTAAACGAAAATACTAGAGCAACTGGTGATTTAGAAGATGCACTTGATGGTGCAGAAGTGGTTTTGTTTGTTTTACCAACCAAAGCTGTTAGAATTGTTGCAAAAAATGTTCGTGAAATCTTAGATAAAAGCGGTGCTAAACCACTTTTGGTTACTGCAACAAAAGGTATTGAACCAGGTACTAAAAAACTTATTTCAGAAATTTTAACTGATGAAATTTATCCTAATGATGAAGATAAAATTGTGGCTATTTCTGGTCCAAGCCATGCAGAAAATGTTGCTCAAAAAGATTTAACTGCAATTGCATGTGCTTCAACTAATGAAGAAAATGCCAAGAAAGTTCAAAAACTATTTTCAAACGATTATGTTCGTTTCTATACTAATGATGATTTAGTAGGTGTAGAAGTAGGTGGTGCAGTTAAAAACGTTATTGCGATTGCTGCTGGTATTTTAGTTGGGCAAGGATATGGTGATGATGCTAAAGCTGCATTAATGACTAGAGGATTGGCTGAAATTACTCGTTTAGGTGTTAATTACTTTGGTGCTAAGCCAATGACCTTTAGTGGTTTATCGGGTATAGGTGATTTAATTGTAACTTGTACTTCCGTTAACTCACGTAATTGGCGTGCGGGTAAACAAATTGGTGAAGGCAAGAGTTTGGACTATGTTTTAAAGAACATGGGACAAGTGGTCGAAGGCGCAACTACTGTTAAGGCAGTACACGAGCTTTGCGAAGAAAAGAATATCGATATGCCAATAAGTGAAGCAATTTATCGTGTTCTTTATGAAGGTACCGATGTAGAAACTGAAATTAAAAAGATGATGGGCAGAGCACCAAAACCAGAAATTCGTCTTTAATAGGCTGAATAGTTTGAAATAAACAAAATTTATAGTATCGTTTACTTATAAAAAGTAAGTGAAAGGAGCGGCGAATATGGCCGATAAATATGACGTAATTGTAATTGGCGCTGGACCAGGTGGTATGACAGCGGCTTTATATGCTACCCGTGCTAATTTAAATGTATTGGTGCTTGATCGTGGACCATACGGTGGTCAAATGAACAATACTGATGCAATTGATAATTATCCAGGCTTTACTGAAGTTAAAGGACCAGAACTTAGTCAAAAGATGTATGATACTTTAATGAAGTTTGAACCTGATTATAAATACGGTAATGTACAATCAGTTGAATTAGATGGAGACGAAAAAGTTATTAAGACTGACGATGAAGAATATCGCGCTCCAGTCTTAATTATCGCTACTGGTGCAGATCATAGACACTTGAATGTTCCAGGTGAAGAGGAATACTCAGGTAGAGGAGTTTCTTATTGTGCTGTTTGTGATGCTGCATTTTTTAAGGATGAAGATGTGGTTGTAGTGGGTGGCGGTGATTCCGCTATCGAAGAAGGAATTTATCTTTCTCAAATGGCCAAGAGCGTAACTGTTATTCACCGTCGTGATCAATTACGTGCTCAGCCTACTTTGCAAAAACGTGCATTTGCAAATGAAAAAATGAAGTTCATTTGGAATGCTCAAACAGAAGAAATTCTAGGTGATGGTAATCGTGTAACCGGTGTTAAGTATCTAGATAAAGAAAATGGAGAAACTAAAGAAGTTTCTGCTGCAGGTGTATTTATTTATGTGGGTGTGTTACCACAAACTGAACCATTTAAAAAACTAGGTATTTTAAATGAACAAGGTTGGATTCCAACTAATGAGCACATGGAAACAAAAGTATCAGGTATTTTTGCTTTAGGTGATGTTCGTGATAAAGATTTGCGTCAAATTGCTAATGCGGTTGGTGAAGGTAGTGTAGCGGGGCAGGCTGCATATAATTATTTTCAAGATTTAAAAAACTGATATAAAAATTAAAAATTTTAAAAATAAGACCATATTTTATTAATAAATATGGTCTTATTTTTTTACTATACATAGATAAGTGATATATAATTAAAAGTAAAGGAGAATCTTATTTATAATCAAAGTAAGCGCTTTCCGCTTTTTGTAAACTGTAATTTTGATTTTGGAGAAAGCAGTATGGTAACGATAGTGGAGGTTAAACAACATATTAAAAAATTTGCAGCTGGCAATGAGCTATATCTTCAAGAAGTATTAGGGTGTCATTATGAAAATGATATCTATACTTTTAGAGTATGGGCACCAAATGCGCAAAAAGTTTGGCTAGTTGGCGATTTTAATGATTGGGATAAATCATTAGAAATGAGTCAGACTTTAGATGGAGTTTGGGAAATAAAGACCAGCTTACCCAAAGAAGGACAGCTATATAAGTTTCTAGTTAAACAAGCTGATGGTCGTGAGGTAATGAAAATTGATCCTATGGCGTTCGAATTAGAGCCTAGACCAGGCAGTGCAGCTGTGATTGTTAAGTTACCTAATAAAAAGTGGCTTGACGGTGCATGGATGGGACGAAATAAAAGATCGAATCATTTTGCTCGACCAATTAATATTTATGAAGTACATGCTAGTTCATGGAAAAGACATACAGATGGGTCTCTGTATACTTTGAAGGATTTACAAAAGGAATTAATTCCGTATGTTAAAGAACAAGGATTTAATTATATCGAATTTTTGCCTTTAACAGCACATCCTTTAGATGCTTCATGGGGATATCAAACAATTGGTTATTATGCTTTGGAGCGTACTTATGGTACACCACGAGAGCTGCAAGATTTTGTTGAAGCATGTCACAAAGAAAACATCGGTGTTTTGGCTGATTGGGTACCAGGACACTTTTGTATTAATGATGATGCCTTGGCTTATTATGATGGCACACCATGTTATGAATTTAGCGAAAAATGGAGAGCCGAAAATAAAGGCTGGGGAGCTCTAAATTTTGATTTAGGCAAACCGGAAGTGCAATCATTTTTACTTTCTAGTGCCCTATTTTGGCTAGAATTTTATCATTTGGATGGCTTGAGAGTTGATGCTGTTTCTAACATGATTTATCGCGATTATGACCGCAGTGACGGTGAATGGAAAACAGATAAATTTGGTGGAAATCGTAATTTAGAGGGGATAGAATTCCTACAAAAACTAAATCGAACCATTAAAGGCAAACATCCAGAATGTTTAATGATTGCCGAGGAAAGTTCTGCTCAAGTAAAGATAACTGGTCGAATAGAAGATGGTGGGTTAGGTTTTGATTTTAAATGGAATATGGGTTGGATGAACGATATTTTACGTTTTTATGAGATGGACCCATTATTTAGAAAATTTGATTTTAATCTAGCTACTTTTTCATTCATGTATCGAATGAGTGAAAACTTTATTTTACCTTTATCACATGACGAGGTTGTTCATGGTAAGCGAAGCCTAATGAATAAAATGTTTGGCGACCGTGATAAGCAATTTGCTCAATTACGTAATTTACTTACATTGCAAATGACCTATCCTGGTAAAAAGCTTTTATTTATGGGAAGTGAATTTGGACAATATCTTGAATGGCGATATAACGATGGCTTAGATTGGGCAGAATTAAAGGATGAACTGAATGCTAAAATGAAGCATTTTGATCAAGATTTAAATAGTTTTTATTTAAATGAGCCGGCTTTGTGGCAATTAGAACAAAGAGAAGATTCTGTTCAAATTATTGACGCAGATAATAAAGATGAGTCAGTCTTGTCATTTATTCGTCAAGGTAAAACTAGACATGACTTTTTAATAGTTATTTTGAATTTTACACCTGTTGATCGAAAAAAATTACAATTGGTGTTCCATATGCTGGTAAATATTGTGAAGTCTTTAATAGTGCCAGAAAAGAATATGGTGGCAGTTGGAACCAAGAAAAGCAGAATTTGAAAACTCAAAATAATTCATTTAAGAATTTTAATTATCAAGTGCAATTGGATATACCGGGTTTTAGTGCTGTGATTTTAAAACCTGTAGATGTTCATATAAAAAGAAGAATTAATAGAAAAACAAAAACTAAGTAATAAGGAGAAAAAACAATGAGTACCGAAATGTTGGGCTTGATTTTGGCAGGAGGAAAAGGAACAAGATTAGGTAAATTAACCAGTGATCAAGCAAAACCAGCTGTCCCTTTTGGTGGCCGATATAGAATTATTGATTTTACTTTAAGTAATTGTGCTAATTCTGGTGTAAAAAATATAGGAATCATTACACAATATCAACCATTATTGCTTAATGAGCATATTGGTAATGGAGTAAGCTGGGGATTAGATGGATTAAATGCAAGTGCCACAATCTTACAACCATATACTGACAATTCTGGTAGTAAATGGTTTGAGGGCACGGCTCATGCCATTTATCAAAATATTGATTATATTGATAGTAAGGATCCAGAATATGTATTAATTCTTTCCGGTGATCATATTTATAAAATGGATTACGAATCTATGTTGGAAGAACATATTAAGAACGGTGCGTCATTGACCGTAGCTGTAATTGATGTTCCTATGAAAGAAGCATCTCGTTTTGGAATTATGAATACGGATGTTAGTGGTAGAATTACAGAATTTGAAGAAAAGCCTGAGCATCCAAAAAGTAACCATGCATCAATGGGAATTTACATCTTTAATTGGAAGAGATTGCGTGAAGTTTTGACCACCGGATTCACTACTAATGATGATATGGTGGATTTTGGTAAAAATGTTATTCCATATTATTTAAAGAGCGATGAAAGAGTATTTGCATATCATTTTTCTGGTTATTGGAAAGATGTAGGAACTATTGATTCCTTATGGGCTGCAAACATGGAATTTTTAGATGGCAGTGATGGTCTTAACTTATATGATCGTTCCTGGAGAATATATTCTAAAAATCCAATTGATCCTGCACAAGTTATTACTGAGAATGCAGAAGTTAACAATTCAATGATTGTAGATGGATGCTATGTAGATGGTACGATTAATCATTCGATTTTATCGACAGATGTTGATGTACAACGTGGCTCTGAAATTACTGATTCTGTGATTATGCCAGGAGTAAAAATAGGTAAGGACGTTGTTATTAAGCACGCGATTGTTGGTGAGAATGCTCAGATTGGGGACGGAGCTGTAGTTGAGGGGAATAAAGATAACATTAAAGTGATAGGTAATTCAGAAAGAATTGGAGTATTGCCAAATGAAGACTAATAAAATGGCTGCAATTTTTAGTAATCAACATGAGTATAATGAATTACGCCCGTTGACTGACGAACGTTCATTATCTGCTTTATATTTCGCAGGTAAATATCGCATTATGGATTTTGCTCTTTCAAGTATTGTAAATGCAGGAATTAATAATGTGTATACCCTGATTAGTCAAGAAAAAGTAAGATCATATCTTGATCATTTAGGCGGAGGCAAAGAATGGGGGCTAGATACTATAGGCTCTTATGCATATCTTGATTTTTATCAAAAATTATTGCAAAGCCAAGCAAATGGAGGAGAATATTTTAATGATTTAATTACCTTCTTGGCTACAGCTAATGCTCCATATACTGTTTTTCTTGAAAATAAAATAGTTGCTAATGTTGATTTGCAGTCGGTATTACATTTCCATCAAGAAAATGGAAATCGTATTACAGCTGTCTTTAAACGTGTAAGTAAGAAAAATGTGGCGCCAGATGATCAGCTATATATTTTAGACGAAGAAAATACCATAATGTCTTGCCAACAAGCTATTGATACTCAAAGTCAAGATAGCTATAACTTAGGTTTGAATATTTATGTGGCAGATACTAAATGGTTGATTGCTGAATTGAAGAAAGCCCAAAAATGTGGCGCTCCTATTGATATTGGTCAAAGATTTGCAAGTCTTGCAGCAAAATACCGTACAAATGCTTATGAATATACCGGTTATTTGCATAATGTCCATGACATTAAGAGTTATTACGATTCCAATATTGAAATGCTTGATAAGAAAAATCGTGACTCACTTTTACACGGTAATCAAAGAATTATTACAAGAATTAGAAATGAAGTAGGTACGTATTACACTACTTCTTCTAAAGTTAAGAATTCTTTATTTGCAACTGGCTGTAGAATAAATGGAACAGTAGAAAATAGTATCTTATCAAGAAGAATAGATGTTGCTGAAGATAGTAACGTTAAGAACTCTATTGTAATGGCAAGTTGTACTTTAGAAGCCGGTAGTAGTGTTGAATATGCTATTTTAGATAAAAATGTAGTAATAAAAAAAGATGTAGTAGTTAAGGGAACCCCAGATAATCCAGTGGTTATTAAGAAGGGTGACGTTGTAACTAAAGATTTAATTGTTGAATAAGGAGAAATCGTGCGAGTTTTATTTACTGGTGCTGAATGTGCACCTTTTTTCAAAACTGGGGGATTGGGCGATGTATTAGGCTCTTTGCCTAACCAATTAGCTAAAGAAGGTGTTGATGTTGGTGTCGTCCTTCCTTTGTATCAAGATTTACCAGAAAAGTATCGTAAAAATTTAAAATATCAAGGTAACTTTATTGTGCCAGTAGGTTGGCGTAATCAATATTGTGGAATTTTTACTTTGAAATTAAATGGTGTGAATTACTTCTTTATTGATAATGAATATTATTTTAAGCGTCCGGGAATTTATGGTTATTATGATGATGGCGAAAGATATGCTTATTTCCAACAAGCAGTCATCATGATGATGGAGCGTTTTGATTTTATTCCGGATGTGTTGCATTGCAATGATTATCACACTGCATTTATTCCATTTTTACTCCATGAAAAATGGGGCTTTGTCGATGCATATAAAGGGATTAAAACAATTTTAACTATTCATAACTTAGAGTTTCAGGGGAAATATAATGCAAAAACTTTACCGGATTTCTTTGGTATGAATTACGACTGGTTTGATAGTGGTATTGTCCGAATGGATAATGATGTTAACTGGATGAAAACCGGCATTTTATATGCAGACCGTGTAACTACGGTTAGTCCATCTTATGCTCGTGAAATTCAAACTGTTGAATTCGGACAAGGCTTAGATGCGATTTTAAGAATGTGTTCACATAAGTTAACTGGTATTTTAAATGGGATTGATTTTGAAAAATATAATCCCAAGACTGATCCCGTAATTAAGAAAAATTATGATGTTTATCATTTACATCATAAATCAAAGGATAAAATAGCACTTCAAAAAGAATTAGATTTGCCAATTAAGCCAAATATTCCTTTAATTGGTATGGTTTCACGTTTAACTGCACAAAAGGGCTGTCAATTATTGCTTGACGAGTTAGATAATATTTTGCAATTTAATGTTCAGATTGTAATTTTAGGTAATGGTGATCCATATTATGAACATCGTCTAATGGAAATTGCTGAGCGTTATCCAGATAAACTAAAGGTTATTTTAGCGTTTGATGTTAAATTGGCTCAAAGAATTTATGCTGGAGCAGATAGTTTCTTAATGCCTTCTGCGTTTGAACCGTGTGGACTTTCACAGCTAATTGCATTGCGTTATGGTACTTTACCAATTGTTCATGAAATTGGTGGGTTAGCAGATACTGTTTGGGTATATGATGAGACTACCAATGAAGGTACTGGCTTTGGCTTTAAGGAATTTAGTGGTTATCAAATGGTACAAGCAATAAAGAAAATGTTAGCGTTGTATCAACAAAAGAATAATTGGCTTAAAATACAAAAAATAGCCATGAAATCGGACTTTTCATGGAAAAATTCTGCTGATAAGTATAAGTGGATGTATGGAGAGTTAATTGGGTAATCCAATTGGTGTAAAAATATGCAATTAACAAAAGATGAATTTAAAAAGAAACTAAAAAATAAGGTAAATATTTATTTTGAAGAAGAACTTGATGAAGCATCAAATAGTGAGTTATACACTGCATTAAGTGGAGTGGTTAGAGATGGATATGCACCGCAATGGCGTCGTACCCGTATTTCCGAAGCTGATCAAGGACAAAAACAGGTTTATTATTTTTCAATTGAATTTTTGCCAGGAACTTTACTTAAAACTAATCTGCTAAATTTAGGCTGGCTGGATACTGTTAGAGCTGCATTGTCAGATTTGGGATTAGATCTAGACAAGATTGCTGCAGCAGAACCAGATATGGCTTTAGGTAATGGCGGTCTGGGACGATTGGCTGCAGCTTTTATGGATTCTCTTGCTTCAACTGGCTATACCGGAAATGGAAATGGTATTCGTTATAAGTATGGTTTATTCAAGCAAAAATTTGTAAATGGCTATCAAAAAGAACTACCAAATGATTGGCTTAAAAAAGACGATCATTGGGAAGTTAGAAGAGAGAGCAAATCTGTTTTAGTAAGATTTGGCGGTAAAGTACGTATGGTTGATGATAATGGGTGGATGACACCTCAATATGAAGGTGGCGATGTTGTCAGAGCTGTACCGTATGATACTGCAATTGTAGGTTATAGAGATGGTGTAACCAATACATTGAGATTGTGGGATGCAGAAATTCCACCAGAAGAAGAATTGTCATATCCTACTATTTCAGATAGACGTCGTATAGAAGATTTAACTTCAATTTTGTATCCAGATGATTCTAATTATGAAGGTAGATTATTAAGATTAAAGCAAGAATATTTCTTTGTTTCAGCTGGATTACAAAGTATTTTAGATTATTATGTTAAAAAACTTGGTAATAAAGATTTCACTAAATTACCAGATTACGTGGCTGTTCATATCAATGATACGCATCCAGCAATGGCGATTGCAGAATTGATGAGATTGCTAGTTGATGAACATCGTGTCGATTGGGAGACTGCCTGGGATATCACTTTAAAGGTGATGAGTTATACCAATCATACAATTATGTCAGAGGCAATGGAAAAATGGGATACAAATATGCTGTCTCAATTGTTGCCGAGAATTATGCAAATTATTACTGAAATAGATCGTCGTTATTGTGCTTATTTAAACGGACAAGTCTCTAATGATGTAATTGAACGTACTCGAATTATAAAAAATGGACAGGTCCAAATGGCGCATTTAGCAATTATTGGCTCACACTCAATTAATGGGGTAGCAGCATTGCACACCCAATTATTGGAAACCAAAGTGTTAAAAGATTTTTATAATTTATATCCTGATCGCTTTAATAATAAAACTAATGGAATCACTTTGCGTAGATGGCTACAAATTGCTAATCCAGAATTATCTGATTTACTTGATCAAACTATTGGTAAAGATTGGCGTAAAAATAGTGATAAGATGCTCAATTTTGAAAAGTACTACAACGACACTTTAGTATTAGAGCGTATTAATCAAATTAAACTAGATAATAAGAAAAAACTAGCTGAGTTTATCAAAGAACAAATGGGAGTAGAAGTTGATCCAAACGCTATCTTTGATGTGCAAGTCAAGCGACTACATGAATATAAACGCCAGACTTTAAAGTTATTACATATTCTAAAGTTATATCAAGATTTAAAAGCAGGGATTGATCATCCTAAGCGAGTAGTTATATTTGGGGCTAAAGCTGCACCAAGCTATGTATTTGCTAAACAAGTAATTAAAGTGATCAATGAAACAGCTAATATGATCAATTCAGATCCAGATATTAACGGCAAGTTAAAGGTAATCTTTTTAGAAAATTATGATGTTTCTCTAGCTGAAAAAATTATTCCCGCAGCTGATGTAAGCGAGCAAATTTCGACCACTACTAAAGAAGCTAGTGGTACAAGCAACATGAAATTGATGGCCAATGGTGCTTTAACTGTGGCTACAATGGATGGTGCAAATATTGAAATTGCGGATGCAGTAGGTGAGGATAATATCATTACGTTTGGCTTAAATAAGGATCAGGTTTATAAATATTATGCAGAACATTCTTATCACCCAAGAGAAATGTACGAATCAGATCCAGTAATGAAGAAAACAGTTGATGCGTTAACTGATGGTACAATTCCTAATTGTTTTTCGGAAGGACAAGCTCTAGCAAATAAATTTTTGAGTGATAATGAGCAATTCTTTGTTTTAGCAGACTTTGCTGATTATTTAAAAGCTCAAGAGAAAGTAGAACAAGAATGGAAAGATAAACATTCTTGGGCTCAAATGAGTTTGGTAAATATTGCTCATTCAGAACGTTTTGATGTTGATAAGACAATTGAACGATACGCACAAGATATTTGGCATTTAAAAAAATTAAAAGTTGAAAAAGTTGATCACTAATGAAAATAACTTATGATTCTTGGCAAGAGCAGTATAAAAACCCTTTTGGTGCTGTTAAAGCTGGTAATACAGTTAAATGGTCAATCAAAATAGATCAAGTAATACAAGGAGCTGTCTTGTGGTTGACTAAAAGTCGAGAAACACCAGTGGCTTATCCGATGAACTATGATGAACAGACTAAAATGTATACCACACAGGTAAAAATTGGTACATCTGGTTTATACAATTACTACTTTGCTTTGCAACAAAATAATCAAATAGTTTATATAGATCAAGGACTTTTTGGTAAAGGACACGTAACTAAAAGTGATCATGATTTAAGACAGTTTCAATTAACTTGTTATGATATTGCAACTCCACGAATCGATTGGTATCAAAAGGGCATTGTTTATCAAATTTTTCCGGATCGCTTTGCTAATGGAAATCCATATGAAGAAGTTATAGGTAAAAAAAGGAATAGTTTTATCTATGCTACTAAAGAAGATATTCCATATTATATAAAAAATAGTGAAGGTGCTATAGTGCGGTGGGACTTTTTTGGCGGTAATTTAACTGGAATTAGAAAAAAGATCCCTTATTTAAAACAACTAGGTGTTACAGTCCTTTATCTTAATCCAATTTTTTTAGCTAAAAGTAATCATCGCTATGATACAACAGATTTTATGAAAATCGATCCAATGTTGGGTGATGAAAAAGATTTAGCTGACTTAATTAGGGAATTACATGAGAATAATATGCATCTAATATTAGATGGAGTATTTAATCATGTAGGTTTTGATAGCATTTATTTTCAAGGAGCGATTACTGACAAAAATAGTAATTATCGTTCTTGGTTCAACTTTCAAGACTATCCAAATAAATATCAGTCTTGGTGGGGTGTAAAGTCTTTACCGACTGTTAATAAAGATAATTCTGAATATCAAAATCTTGTTTATGGCGATCATGGTGTATTAGCTAAGTGGAAAGTTGATGGTTGGCGACTTGATGTAGCTGATGAGTTACCGATGGATTTCTTGCGTAATATTCGTAACCGTTTGATAAAGGAAAATTGTCCAATTTTGATTGGGGAAGTTTGGGAAGATGCTTCAAATAAATTTGTAAATGGTGAATATCGAACTTATACAGCTGGTGATAATTTAATGGGGGTTATGAATTATCCGATACGCAATTTTATTATCAGTTTGTTATCAGCTCAAGATAGTACTATAGAGATAGAAGCAATGAATGACCTGGCTTTACTGATTGAAAATTATCCAACTGACTTTTTGCATAATTGTTTAAATAATATCGGTACCCATGATACGGTAAGAATTAAAACCGTTTTGAATAAAAATGATAATTTAGTCATGATGGCTTTTGGCTTATTATTTATGATGCCCGGAGTTCCATGTATTTATTATGGCGATGAGGCTGGCTTAATTGGTAAAGAAGATCCAGATAATCGACGTTACTTTCTATGGGGACATGAAGATAAAAAGCTAATAGATTGTGTTAGCAGTTGGACCAAAATACGCAAGCAAAATCCAGTATTGGTAAATGGCAAAATCGGTTTTGTACATTTGTCGGCTGGGGTTAATAGTATAGTTAGATATAATGATCAAGAGATGATTATGTATTGCGTTAATTGTACTAACGAAGATGTGATACCGTTGCGTGAAAAGTATTCATTTTATTGGTTGCCGAGCATAATTATTGATAAAATCAAGGATACTTTGGACCAAATTCAACTTAAAGCACAAACAGATTTTATTAAGAAAATATCGCTATAGTTATTTAAATTAGTTAAATTTAAGTTTTATAATAATACGTGGATAATAGAAAAATATTGATAATTTAAAAAGACATTAGAAATCCATAAATATACGATTTTAATGAATAGAGGAAAAGATGGAAGCTAAGGAAATTTTTAAAGAATGGCAAAATGCTACTGGGTTACCAGATTATTTAAAAGATCAATTAGATACTTTAGGTAAAGATGAAAAATGGATTGAAGATGCCTTTGGTCAGGATATTAATTTTGGTACTGCAGGAATGCGCGGACGCCTTGAACCAGGTACTAATCGAATCAATCTGTTTACTGTGGGTCGCGTTACTGAAGGTTTAGCGCGTTTGATTGATGAAAATGGTGAGGAAGCTAAAAAACGTGGAGTAGTAATTGCTTTTGACTCAAGATATCATTCAAGAGAATTTGCAGAACACGCTGCTAGAGTACTTGGTGCACATGGTATTCATGTTTACTTATTTGATGACCTAAGACCAACTCCAGAATTATCATATGCAGTTCGTCACTTAAATACTTTTGCAGGAATAAATATCACTGCTTCGCATAATGCTAAGCAATATAATGGATACAAGGTTTACGGTGAAGATGGTGCACAAATGGCCCCAGAAAATGCCGATCGTTTATTTGCTTATGCACAAAAAGTTACTGATATTTTTGGTGTTGAAGTTGCTTCAGTTAAAGAATTACGCGCAAATAATACTTTGCAATTAATTGGTGAAGATGTTGATGAAGCTTATTTAAATGAATTAAAGCAAGTTACAGTTGATAAAGAAATGGTAAAAGCTAATGCTGACAAGCTTAAAATCATTTATACTCCACTTCATGGTACAGGTAAAATGCTTTATGATCGTGCATTTAGACAAGGCGGTTTTGACAATGTAATTCCTGTTCCAAGTCAATCAATTATCGATCCAGAATTTCCAACAACTATTAAGCCTAACCCAGAATATCGTGATGTATTTGAACCAGGCTTTAAGCTGGCTGATAAAGTAGATGCCAATGTAATTATTGCAACTGATCCTGATGCAGATAGAATGGGTGCAGCTGTGAGAAAATCCGATGGTGATTTCCAAGTTCTAACTGGTAATCAAATTGCTACTTTAATGGCATATTATTTGTTAGCTCACCTTAAAGAGAGTGGCAAGTTAACTGATGATTATGAAATTGTTACTTCAGTAGTTTCAAGTGCATTGCCATTTAAGATTGCCGAAGATTTTGGTATTAAGACTAAACATGTTTTAACTGGTTTTAAGTATATCGGTGAAGAAGTTGACCGTATGAATAAAGCTGGAGATGCTAAGTTCTTAATGGGCTTTGAAGAGAGTTATGGTTACTTATTTAAGCCTTTTGCACGTGATAAAGATGCTATGCAAGGTGCATTAATGTTTGCTGAAGTTGCAAGCTACTATGCTTCTCGTGGTATGACCGTATTTGATGGCTTACAAGAAATTTGGAAGAAATATGGTGTCGCTTACGAAATTACTCGTGCCATTGAAATGCCTGGTATTGGTGGTCAGAAGAAGATGGCTGAATTGATGAGCAAGCTTCGTAATGAACATCTTACTGAAATTGGCGGTAGCAAAGTAGTTAAAATTCAAGACTTTTTAAAACAAGAAACAATTGAAAATGGTGAAAAGACACCACTTGAAGGTTTCCCAGAATCAAATGTTTTGAAATACTTCTTAGATGATGAAACTTGGGTTGCTCTTCGTCCATCAGGCACTGAACCAGTTATTAAAGCTTATGTTGGTGTAAATAAAGAAAATATTGAAAAAGCAGAAAAGGCTGCAGAAGATTACCAAACTGCCTTGGCAAATTTACTTAAATAATCAAGCATATTGTGTGCGAAAACACGTTCGTGGTAGTAAAATATAAATACTAATTAGAGAAGTTGGACAAAAAGTCCAACTTTTTTCGTGAGGAGCTTTGCTATGATAAAACGACAAAAAGATCGTAAGTTTGAATTAGTATCAAAATTTAAGCCGGCAGGGGACCAGCAGCAAGCTATCAATAAGTTGACAGCGGGTTTTGAAAAGGGATATAAGGAACAAATTTTAGAGGGTGCCACTGGTACTGGGAAGACTTTTACCATGGCTAACATTATTGCTAAGCTTAACAAGCCAACTTTGGTCATTACACATAATAAAACATTGGTTGGTCAGCTTTATGGCGAATTTAAGGGATTTTTCCCTAATAATGCGGTTGAATATTTTGTCTCATACTATGATTACTATCAACCAGAAGCGTATGTTCCACAATCCGATACATACATTGAAAAAGATTCTGCAATTAATGATGAAATTGATCAATTGCGGCATGCTACTACTTCAGCTTTAATGGAGAGAAATGATGTAATAGTTGTTGCTTCGGTTTCATGTATTTATGGGTTGGGTGATCCTAAAGAATATGCTCGTAGTGTATTAATGATTCATGAAGGACAAGAATATGAACGTAATACGTTATTACGTGATTTAGTAAACTTGCAATATGATCGAAATGATATTGATTTTCAACGAGGACGTTTTCGGGTCCGTGGTGACGTTGTAGAAATTTTCCCAGCAGGAAATTCTAACCATGCCTATCGTGTTGAATTTTTCGGTGATGAAATTGACCGAATTGTTGAGATCGATTCTTTAACTGGGGAAGTAATTGGTGAGCGTGAGAGTATATCGCTGTTTCCGGCTACGCACTTCATGACTAATGATGAACAATTAAGACGAGCTCTTAAGGCGATTTCTAAAGAAATGAAAGTGCAAGTTAAAAAGTTCGAAGGCGAAGGTAAATTGCTTGAAGCCGAAAGAATTAAACAAAGAACTACCTATGATATGGAAATGATGGGAGAAGTTGGTTATACCAACGGAATTGAAAATTACTCAAGGCATATGGAAGGTAGAAAAGTAGGAGAGCCACCATATACTTTGCTTGATTTCTTCCCAGATGATTTTTTGATTTTAATTGATGAATCTCATGCAACCATGCCAGAAATTAGAGCGATGTACAATGGAGATCGTAATCGTAAAAAGACCTTAATTGATTATGGCTTTCGTTTACCATCGGCACTTGATAACCGTCCACTAAAGTTGGCAGAATTTGAAAAACATGTTAACCAAATTTTATACGTTTCTGCTACTCCTGGAGATTATGAACTTGAGAGGACAGATCACAAGGTAGAGCAGATTATTCGTCCAACGGGATTATTGGATCCTAAGATTGAAGTAAGGCCAATCGAAGGACAAATTGATGATTTAGTCGGAGAAATAAATAAGCGGATAGATCGTAATGAACGTGTTTTTGTTACTACTTTAACTAAAAAGATGGCCGAAGATCTGACAGATTATTTAAAAGATCTGGGTATTAAAGTTCGTTATTTACATTCAGATATTAAAACGCTTGAAAGAATGCAGATCTTACGTGATTTACGTTTGGGTAAATTTGATGTACTGATTGGGATTAACTTACTTCGTGAAGGTATTGACGTGCCTGAGGTATCGCTAGTGGCGATTTTAGATGCAGATAAAGAAGGTTTTCTTAGAGCATACCGGCCATTAGTTCAAACAATGGGGCGTGCAGCACGTAATGCAAATGGAGAAGTAATTATGTATGCTGATACGATTACCGATTCGATGAAAGCAGCTATCGAGGCAACCCAGAGAAGACGCAAGTTACAGGAAGAATTTAATAAAGAACACGGGATTGTTCCTAAGACGATTATTAAACCTGTTCATGATGTTATTTCAATTACTAAGCCATCTGAAGACTCTAAGAAAGAAAAAACAGATAGTTTTGCAGATTTGAATTTTGATGAATTAACAGCTAAACAAAAGAAGACGATGATTAAGAATTTGCAAGAACAGATGAAAGAGGCCGCTAAGAAACTTGACTTTGAAGAAGCAGCAAACTTGCGGGATGCAATAATGGAATTGCAGTCATCATCTAGAAGACCAAAAACAAGAAAAGGGAAGGCATTAAATGGTAAACGATAAGATTGTTGTTCGTGGAGCACGTGAGCATAATTTAAAAGATATTGATTTAACTATTCCCAAAGATAAATTAGTTGTAATTACTGGATTATCTGGTTCTGGTAAAAGTTCATTAGCCTTTGATACCTTGTATGCAGAAGGAAGAAGACGATATGTTCAATCACTTTCTAGTTATGCAAGACAATTTTTGGGTCAAATGGATAAGCCAGACGTTGATTCAATTGATGGGTTAAATCCAGCTATTTCTATTGATCAAAAAACTACGTCTCATAATCCACGTTCAACTGTAGGTACTGTTACTGAAATTAATGATTATTTGCGACTTCTTTGGGCAAGAGTAGGGCATCCCGTTTGTCCTAATGATGGTACGTTGATTGAGCGTCAATCAGTTGATCAAATGGTCGATCGAATTATGGGATTGCCTGAAAGAACTAAGATTCAATTACTTGCACCGGTAGTTAGAGCTAAGCGTGGTGAGCATAAAGAAGTATTTAAGCGAATTCAACGTGCAGGTTATGTTCGAGTAATTGTTGATGGTGAAATGCATGAGATTGGTGAGGAGTTTAATTTAGAAAAAAATAAGCGACATTCAATTGACATTGTAGTTGATCGTTTAATTGTTAAAGATAGCATTAGATCACGTTTGTTCGATTCAACTGAAGCAGCTTTACGTTTATCAGATGGTTATATGAACGTTGATGTGATTGATGGAAAGATGCTTAACTTCTCTGAAGATTATGCTTGTCCAAAATGTGGTTTTACCGTAGGTGAAATGGAGCCAAGATTATTTTCATTTAATGCGCCATTTGGTGCTTGCCCTGATTGTGATGGATTAGGGATGAAACTGGAAGTTGATGAAGATTTAGTTGTACCTGATAAGTCTCTAACTTTGGAAGAAGGGGCACTTGCTCCATGGAAAACTTCCAATTATTATTCAGAAATGTTAAAGCAAGCTTGTGATGCACTGGGTATTCCAATGGACAAGCCATTTAACAAACTAACTAAAAAGCAAAAGGATATTATTTTACATGGTTCAACTAAGCCGGTAAAGTTTAATATTACAGGTGATTTTGGCGTTAATGCGACAACTCAACCATTTGAAGGTGTAATGACGAATGTTGAGCGACGGTATCGAAGACCAATGTCTAAGTTTATGCGTGATGTTATGGGCAAATACATGACCGAATTAACTTGCTCTACTTGTCATGGTAAACGACTTAATGAAAAAGCATTAGCTGTAAAGGTTATGGGCAAGGATATTGCACAAGCTTCAGATCTTTCAATAAAAAAGGCATTGGATTTTTTCAGTAATATAGAGCTTAGTGAGCAAGAAACAATAATTGCTAAACCTGTTCTAAAAGAAGTACGCGATCGACTTTCATTTTTAGATAGCGTTGGTTTAGATTATTTAACTCTTTCAAGAACTGCTAATACATTATCTGGTGGCGAAGCTCAAAGAATTCGTTTGGCTACACAAATTGGATCTAATTTATCAGGTGTTATGTATGTTTTAGATGAACCATCGATTGGGCTTCATCAACGTGATAATGACAGACTGATTGCTTCTCTTAAGCGAATGCGTGATTTGGGGAATTCGTTAATTGTAGTAGAACATGATGATGAAACTATGCGTCAAGCAGATTATCTGGTTGATATGGGACCAGGTGCAGGTGTTTACGGTGGTAAAGTTATGGCACAAGGTACACCAGAAGAAGTAGAAAAAGATCCTAACTCTTTAACAGGACAATATCTTTCTGGTAAAAAATTTGTTCCTGTCCCATTAAAGCGACGTAAAGGAAACGGTAAAAAGATTACAATAACTGGTGCTACTGAAAACAATTTAAAAGATATTGATGTAAGCTTCCCCTTAGGAAAATTTATTGTAGTTAGTGGTGTTTCTGGTTCAGGTAAATCTACTTTAGTTAATATGATTTTAAAGCGAGCTTTGGCTCAGAAATTAAATAATAATTCAACTAAGCCTGGTAAGTATAAATCAATTCGTGGTTATAAAAATATTGAAAAAATAATTGATATTGATCAAAGCCCAATTGGTCGTACACCACGTAGTAACCCAGCTACATATACAAGCGTTTTTGATGATATTAGAACATTGTTTGCGCAAACTAATGAAGCTAAGATGCGTGGATACACTAAGGCACGTTTTTCATTTAATGTTAAGGGTGGACGCTGTGAAGCTTGTCATGGTGATGGAATTATCAAAATAGAAATGAATTTTTTACCTGATGTTTATGTTCCTTGTGAGGTATGTCATGGTACTCGTTATAATTCAGAAACTCTTGAAGTAACTTACCGCGAGAAAAATATTGCTCAAGTTCTTGATATGACTATTAATGAGGCATGCAAATTCTTTGAAAATATTCCTAAGATTGAACGTAAGTTAAAAACAATTGTGGATGTGGGATTAGGATATGTGAAATTGGGTCAATCTGCCACAACATTATCTGGTGGTGAAGCTCAAAGAATGAAATTAGCTGCTGAATTGCAAAAATTATCAACTGGTAAAAATTTCTATATTCTTGATGAACCAACTACCGGTTTACATACTGATGACATTAAGCGGCTACTTGAAGTATTGCAACGTCTTGTCGATGAAGGTAATACTGTTTTGATTATTGAACATAATCTTGACGTAATTAAAAATGCTGATTGGTTAATTGACTTAGGCCCAGAAGGTGGTGAAGGTGGTGGAACTATTGTAGCTACTGGAACCCCTGAAGAAGTAGCAGAAGTTAGGGAAAGTTATACTGGTCAATATCTGAAACCTGTTTTAAGGCGAGACATACTCTTGACTAAGAGGGCTCAAAAATAGTTTAGCGGTTAAGTGTCTTTTATCCTCAAATAAGTGTAAAATATGGACCAAGGAGGATAAAAATGGATATTTTTTCTAGTTCTAAAGATAATCGCGGATTTGATTGGGGATCTTTTATTGCAGGTATTTTAATGGTTGTAGTTGCTTTTGTGCTTCTTAGACATCCTGCTAAAGGTTTACATGCATTCGTTTTAATTTTTGCAATTATATCAATCGTACAAGGTTTAGTATGGCTTGCAGGCTATTCACGTTTTCGTGAATTTTTTTCACGTAGTTGGGTAGCATTAATCTCAGGTATATTGGACATTATAATCGGTATTTTATTCCTATGTTCATATGATATTGGTGGCTTAACAATCGCTTACTTATTTGCAATTTGGTTCTTTGTAGATTCAGTTGTAGGGATTGTCTTTTCATGGCACTTACGAGATTTCTCAACAGGCTATTTTATCTTTAATTTAATTTTGAATATTTTAAGTTTAATTATCGCAATTTTCTTAATTTTTAATCCAGTATTGGCAGCTTTAAGCTTGGTATGGCTTGTTGCATTCTGGTTGTTAGTATTTGGAATAAATGAAGTTGTGGTAGCATTTATGCACCGTTAAAAAAAGGAAGCCAACGGCTTCTTTTTTTTGCACTATAATGAAACACCCGGTATGATATAATTTATAAGAGGAGGGGTTATTATGGCTGATGAAAAGAAACAATTATTAATTGTTACAGGAATGAGTGGGGCAGGTAAAACCGTCGTTGCTCATGATTTAGAGGATATGGGCTATTTTGTGGTTGATAATCTTCCTCCAACTTTATTAGGAAGTTTTTGGGATTTGATAAATAATTCTAATGATTTTCATAAAGTTGCAGTAGTAATTGACCTGCGTGTAAAAGCTTTTTATACAGATTTATTGGATGAAGTTAATTCATTAGAAGATAATGGCAACGTTCAAGCAACCATTCTCTATCTGGATGCATCAGATGATGTTTTGGTTGCCCGCTATAAAGAAACTCGGCGTCTCCCTCCATTAGCAAATAATGGTAAGGGCCGTCTACTAGATGGAATTCAAGAAGAGCGTCGCATTTTAACTCCAATTAAAAATCGTTCTAATTATATTGTTGATACTTCAAATTTATCAACAAAAGAATTAAAACAAAAATTAATTAATACGTTTAGTGATAAAAAACGTCAACCATTTTCAGTCAACCATTTTCAATTGAAGTAATGTCATTTGGGTTTAAATACGGGATGCCAATTGACGCTGATATTGTGATGGATGTTCGTTTCTTACCTAATCCATTTTATATTCCAGAATTACGTCCTTTTACAGGCTTAGATAAACGCGTGTTTGATTATGTAATGAATAAAGAAGAGACACAAGTCTTTTATAAGAAACTTTTAGATATGTTAGAAACAGCAATTCCTGGTTACATTAAAGAAGGAAAAGAAAAACTGACTATTGCAATTGGTTGTACTGGTGGGCAACACCGTAGTGTATCAATTGCTCAACAACTTGCGCGAGATTTATCTAAAAAGTATCCTGTTGATATTACACATAGGGAAATAAGTAGATACATTAGAAAGTAGGTGCAATGAATGCCGTATGGAGAAAATAAGATTGTCCGTGTGATTAAAGGAAGACGTCCGCGTGTTGTTGTAATTGGTGGTGGGACTGGCTTACCAGTTATATTAAACGCTTTAAAAAAGCAAAATGCGGAAATAACGGCAATTGTTACTGTATCTGACGATGGTGGTTCATCTGGCTCTATTAGAAATTTTATTAATGTTGTACCACCTGGTGATATTAGAAATGTGCTGGTTTCACTCAGTGATTTGCCAAGAGAAGAAAAAATATTTTTCAATATCGTTTTGATTCATCGGATGCATTTTTCTCAGGCCATGCTATTGGTAATTTAATTATTGCTGCTTTAAACGAAATGCACGGAAATATTTTTGATGCTGTACAATCTTTGTCAAAAATGATGCGTGTAGATGGTCATGTTTTTCCAGCTTCAAATGAATCATTAACTTTGAATGCGGAATTTATTGATGGAACAACAGAATCAGGCGAAACTGAGATAACATCTAAAGATAAGAGAATAAAACGTGTTTGGGTGACAGATACTGATTCGGATGATAAGCCAGAAGCAGTACTTCCAGTTTTGGCGGCAATTATGCAAGCTGATGCAGTTGTATTAGGACCTGGTAGTTTATTTACTTCAATTTTGCCTAATTTAATGATTTCTAATTTGGGCGAGGCCGTTAGAGAGACAGATGCAGAAGTAATTTATATTTGTAATATTATGACTCAACGTGGTGAAACTGATCATTTTAGTGATGCAGAACACGTTGAGGTAATTAATAATCATTTGGGTGGACATTATATCAATACCGCTTTGGTCAATGGCGCCAAAATTGATATGAGTAAATTTCATCCAGAAGATTATGATGAATATCTTGAGCCGGTTAGAAATGATTTTAAAGGTTTGAGAGCTCAAGATTGTCGCGTTATTACGGATGACTTTATTGATCAACGTCACGGTCTTGTTTTTCATGATGGAGAAAAAGTAGCTAAGGAAATAATTAACTTAGCATTTGAAGCAATGTCACGTAAAAGAATGAAGGAAGATAATGGCTAGTTATGCTAGTGAGGTCAAAAAGGAGCTAACTTCGCTTGAGGTGCATCCAGAGCATGCCAAAGCAGAATTAGCTGCTTTTTTGCGAATGAACGGAGTGCTAAATCTCCATGATCATCAATTTAGTTTAGATATAACGACTGAAAATCCGGCAATTGCACGCCGAATTTTTAAATTAATTAAAGTTGCATATGGAATTGAACCATTATTAATTGTTTCTCGTAAAATGAAATTAAAGAAAAACAATCAATATTTAGTTCGCTTAAATCAACAAGTGCAAGAAATATTAGAAAACTTGCAAATTTGGGATACAGAAAAAGGATTAGTTACTAGAATTCCAAAAAGAATAATGAGTTCTCGTGAAGGTGCTATGTCTTATTTACGAGGTGCTTTTTTAGCTGGAGGAAGTGTAAATAATCCAGAAACTAGTCGCTATCACTTAGAAATTTATTCAACTTATGAGGACCATAATGAGGATCTTGCTAAGTTAATGAATGAATATTTTTATTTGAATGCCAAAATGACAAAGCGACGCAGAGGCTATATTGTTTATTTAAAAGAAGCAGAAAAAATTGGAGACTTTTTGCATATTGTTGGAGCATTAAACGCAATGCTTAATTTTGAAGATTTAAGAATTATGCGAGATATGCGTAATTCAGTTAATCGTTTAGTTAATTGCGATACTGCAAATATGAAAAAAACAGCTTCAGCTTCAGCTAAACAAGTTGAAGATATTCAGCTAATTCAAAAGGAAAAGGGTTTAGATGATTTATCTGAAAAGTTACAAATATTAGCAAACTTTAGATTAGCTCATCCAGAACTTACTTTAAAAGAAGTAGCTGATCAAATACCAGATGGTCCTATTTCAAAATCTGGTGTAAATCACCGTTTTAAGAAATTGCATGAAATAGCAGAGAGTTTAAGAGAATAAAAAATAAGGCTTGCTTAGCAAGCCTTATTTTAGTAGGTTTTAATTACTTTTTTTGTTGACCATAATTTCATCAATTAAGCCATATTCCTTAGCTTCTTCAGCAGTTAAGTAATTATCACGTTCAGTATCTTTTTGGATCTTTTCCAAAGGTTGACCAGTAGTTTCGTGCAAGATTTCGTTGATCTTCTTACGACTCTTCAAAATTTCATTAGCTGCAATTTGAATATCAGTTTGTTGACCTTGTGCACCACCTAATGGTTGGTGAATAAGAACTGTTGAGTTAGGAAGTGCAAAACGCTTACCCTTTGTACCACTTGTCAAAAGAATAGAAGCCATTGATGCTGCCATACCGATTGCAATGGTAGAAACATCCGACTTGATAAAGTTCATGGTATCCATGATTGCAAGACCAGAAGTGATTACACCACCTGGTGAGTTAATATATAATGAAATATCTTTAGTATTGTCTTGGGCATCCAAGAAAAGTAGTTGGGCGATAATTGAGTTGGCCATTTGGTCATTAATTTCGCCACTCAACATAATAATTCTGTCTTTTAATAAACGTGAGTAAATATCATAGGCACGTTCACCACGAGCAGTTTGTTCAATAACTGTAGGTACTAGCATAAATCTGCCTCCTAAATTTTATTGTCTAATAATTAGCACTCATACAAGTACTGTGCTAATTAAATCACTTCGTAATAAAAGTGTCAAATAAAGAGGCTCACTTGTATAAAAATTGTATTTTTGGAAACATCTTTTGTATATTATAATAAAAAAGTAAGATTAATATATGAGATTATGGAGGATAGTCTTGAAGTATACAAGTAAAATTTTGACTGCTACATCAGCTGTAGCACTTAGTGTTGGTTTGTTGATGGGTTATGCTAAGCCTGTCTCTGCTGCAGATTCTAATTCAACTGCCAAAACTGATAAAAATTCAGATAATTCTAGTAGTACTAAAAATGCAGCTGCACAAACTAGTACCTCATATGATTTAATGGTTAAGGTTGGTAGTGGTAGAAACTACAACGTATATAAGAGTATTAAAAATGGTAAGCCTGTTGGTAAAGTGGCAAATGCAAGCGATTATCAATATGCTCATATTCAATCAGATCAAAGAATTAAGACACAACAAAACGGTACTTATTGGCGTATTTATGTAGATGGACGTAAAGTTGGTTATGTTAATCAAAATTACTTTACCAGAAATACAATCGCCGTACCTAAGACTGTAAGTTTGGTAAGAAACAGTAATTATAGCTTTGATCCTTCTGATGCAATCAGTTACGCTACTAACAGTATGGGTACAGTAATCGATAATCAAGAAGTTAATATTTCTGAAGATATGATCGATTGTACTGAACCAGGTGTTTACAATGTAAAATACAGTTATGGTACTGCTAAGGCTACTGTTAAAGTTACTGTAAGAAAGAGCACCAAGGAAGGTGTTACTAATGCGGATAGTGTAACTGCTCAGCCATTTAATGGTAATTTGAAGTCTTGGAAGACTTATTATGGTAGTTCTGCTAATTATGTAACTAAGGCTGATTTTGCACCAGATAAGTCAAGACATACTTATGATAGTGATAATGGTAATTTAACGTTTAAGACTCGTTTCTTCCAACCGGTCCTATTGAGTGTTGCTAGAGATATTAAGGACGATGACTATATTAACCGTGTAGGTCATATTCCAGAAGGTATCACAATGTCTCAAGGTTGGCTTTACACTAGTCTTTTAAGCAGTACTACCATTAACAATGGTCATATTGTGGGCTACAACTTGAATCACTTAACTAATGCATTTAATGGACAATACTTACTTGATATGTCACAAAAGAAATTTAATTCTTACGTAAAGAACATCAAGGTAAGTCCTGCGATAAATGTAGGTCATGGTCAAGCAATGGGTTCTACAGATAAGTACATTTATGTATTGAATAACTACAATAGAATTGCTTATAACAGTACAGAATCAGAACAATTGATTCAAATCCGTAAGAGTGACTTATGTATTAATAAGATTTGGACAGTTAAGTGCTGGAATGGTGGCGATTCTGAAGGTCGTTACTTCCAAAACGGTGTGGTTGTAAATGATCATAAGATGTACACTACTGCTTACAACAAGGCTAAGGACCAAACAGAATACTGGGAATTTAACCGTACTGGTGATAACTGGTATCCAACTATCGTAGGTGCAACTAAGGGCGGAATTGTTACTAACACTTATACTCAAGGCTTCACTTATGATGCTAAGAATGATAATTTCTATCTTGCATTTAATGATGTAATCGCTAAAATAGCTAAGAATGGTGAAGTTAAGGATGCATATCAATTCCACACAGGTCGTGAAATTGAAGGTATTGCTGTTGATAATAACAGACTTTACATGAACTTAGCTCAACGTGCTGAATTATTTGAAAGTAATCAAAAATTAACTAAGTAAAAATGTTAATTAATCAAAAAGACGCTGCCATTGGCAGCGTCTTTTTGATGCTATTTATTCTTATTGATTTTCTTTAACTTCTTGATACTTTTTAATACCTGGAAGAATTAAACCTAATGCAATTAAAACGATAGGAGTCAAGATATTAAGAAGTAATGTGAATGGATCTGGTGAATATATACCAAAGATACAACAAGCTGCTGTAACTAAGAAACACCAAATACCTGCAGTATATGCTAGCCCTTGATGTTTAGTCATTTGATAAGTAGTCTCAAACTTTTCTTGATGCTTTCTTAAAGCAACATAGGCTGCAAATACCCAAAGGTAACGAAGTGGCATTGTAGTTGAGTTTAATTTAACAAGTTGAGCCATAACAGCTTGTGCGTTAGGGACAAGTGCTTGAATTGCAATTAATCCTCCAGATAATACAACTACCATCCAAATTCCATTAATGTAAGCACCGTGTTTATTGAGCTTAAGCAAGCCTTTAGGAATAAATTCCTCAGCTTCTTTACTACCTAATAACATTCTAAGTGGAGCATCAATACTAATTACTAAGGTTGAAAACTGTCCAATTACATTACACCATGAATAGATATACATAAATAATCCACCCACGTGATAGTATTCACCTAATTTTTGGAAAGCCATATATGCACCGTTTGAAATGTATTCATTAAGGTTAGCGTTAACTATTTTTGGATCAAACATAAGTGCCATAGCAAAAGTTCCCAAAATAGCTGAAATCATGACCATAATTGCTAAAGCCATCATTGCTCTAGGGAAGTTCTTGGATGGATCTTTTACTTTATTAACGTAAGGTGAAATCTTTTCACAACCACCAATGGCAAATACTAAAATTGAAAGTGAAGTAAAATATTTAACATTGAAGGTAGGCATTAAGTTCTTCCAATTGAAATCGATACTATAAAAACCAGCATGAGGATTAATTGCAGGTGCTGCAAACATCATGATAATGAATAAAATTGACATGATAAACATTGAAGAACCAGCAATAGTAGCTAAACCTTTTAAAACAGGCACCCCGCGGCTGGCAACCCAACAGAAGAATAAGAAAATAACTAAAGTTGCAAATTGTGTCCACGCTGTAGGTAGGCTGTCATACCATTGGGTATTTCCAAAAATTCCCCAAGCCATTGCTCTTAAACCACCAGTACCTTTACTTGAAATATATACTACGTGGCAAGCCCAGTAAGTCCATCCGGCATAATAAGCCCATTTTGCGCCCATCGTTGCATTAACCCAGGAGGAAACCCCACCTTCAGCATTTTTGAAAGTAGCGCCTAATTCCCCGACCATTAATGCATAAGGAACAAAGTAGAGCAGGAACATTACAACCCAACTAAAGATGACCTTTGTTCCATCAAAGTAGACATAACCATTAACAACATTACCAAATCCCCACACAGTAGAGAAGGCCATCATTGCTAATGTAATCCACGTCATCTTTTTGGGATTAGTTTGTGATTCAGTCATAAATTATCTCCCTATATACTATTTAATATTTATGCGAACTTTTTAATTATATAACAATAGCGTTTTCAAAGAGGGTATGTTAATGCTAATCTCATAAGAATTTAACGGCTGTAATCATATATATGACTACTATTGGAGTGGAATTTCATAAATCAATTTTTAATGTGAAAAATAATTTTAGATATTTTCTATCTCTTTTTAATTTGGTATGAATTATTGAGCTTGTGCTTTAGATTTAAAGCAAAAAAAGAGCAAAGATTACCTATTTCAGACAATCCTTTGCTCTCGGTTATCGTAATATGGGTCCCCTGGGAGTCGAACCCAGATTTTAAGAACCGGAATCTTACGTGCGATCCATTACACTAAGGACCCGTACAACTGTAACAGTATAACAAAAAATAATAATAAATAAAAATTATTTCACTCTTCTTAGGATATTTTTAAAATAGCACATCTTTTTCTTGAATTACTAAAAATACCTTGTTATACTAACAGTGTCGATTGGGAAATGTATGAATTGAAGAATCGTACGTTTCTCTTATATTTTTAAGTAATCTGGGACAGAAAGTGACACAGGGGTGGTCAATATACGTCCCAGGGAAAGGAGGGAACGATGGATTCGGACTTTTCTTTGCTCGAAGCGCTCGTTCCCGACGTCTTAAAGATCCTTCGACAAAGGTATCTTGTCCTTGAGCAAATTGCTTTGCATGCTCCGATAGGTCGTCGAAGTGTTGCTCAGCATTTAGGACTTTCAGAAAGAAACATTAGAACTGAAACTGAATATTTAAGTCAATTAGGATTAATTGAAATTAAAAGTTTTGGCATGTTTTTAACTGAAAAGGGCGAGAAGACATTAAAAGATGCAGGTCTGTTGATTGATCGTCTCTTTAATGCTCGTGAAACTGAAGTAGAGTTAGCTAAAAAACTTGGAATTGAAAGAACATTAATAGTTCCAGGAAATGCTGATTTGCAGGACCGAGTTTATGAGGAAATGGGAGAGAAATTAAGTTCAGCTTTGAATTTACTCTTGCCATTAGGTCATTCAATAGTTACAATTCTAGGTGGAGCTTCTTTAGCAAAATCTGCTAAATATTTATCTCCAGATCTTGGCAATAATCGCCAATTAGAATTTGTTCCTGGTCGAGGAGCTCTGGGCGAAAATGTAGAGACGCAAAGTAATACAATCGTTCAAGAGATGGCGGCTAAAACTTCAGGTACTTATAAAACTTTGTATTTACCTGAACAAGTTTCAGCTGATGCGTATAAGTCACTTATACGGGAACCTTCGATTGTGGACGTTCTGCAAGATATTTCACAAAGCGATGCTGTAATTCATGGAATTGGGTTAGCTCAAGAAATGGCACAGCGTAGAGGTTATGATTCAATTAAACTTTCAGAGCTTCGTGAAAAGAAAGCCGTCACCGAATGTTTTGGGTGTTTCTTCGATGAAAATGGTAAGGTTGTTGACCGTATCACCCAGGTTGGATTACAGTTTGACAATCTATATAAAATACCCCACATATTTGCCTTTGCTTGCGGTGCTAAAAAAGCTAAAGCAATTAAAGCATATATGCCCAATGCACCTCATCAAACCTGGTTAATTACTGATGAAGGGGCCTCAAATATGATTTTAAAGGGGAAATGAAATCCCGTTTAAAATAAATTGTTGTTTATAGTTCTTAAGGAGGACTTTAGGTTATGACAGTTAAAATTGGTATTAACGGTTTCGGCCGTATTGGTCGTTTAGCATTCCGTCGTATTATGGACTTGGGCGAAAAGTCAAAGGATATCGAAGTTGTTGCAATTAACGACTTGACTACTCCAGCACTTTTGGCACACTTACTTAAGTATGACTCAACTCATGGTACTTTCGACCACGAAGTTTCTTCAACTGAAGATTCAATCGTAGTTGACGGTAAGAAGTACCGTGTTTACGCTGAACCACAAGCACAAAACATTCCATGGGTTAAAAACGACGGTGTTGACTTCGTTCTTGAATGTACTGGTTTCTACACTAGCAAGGCTAAGTCACAAGCTCACCTTGACGCAGGTGTTAAGCGTGTATTGATCTCAGCACCAGCAGGTAACGACTTGAAGACTATCGTTTACTCAGTAAACCAAGATACTTTGACTGCTGACGACAAGATCGTTTCAGCTGGTTCATGTACTACTAACTCATTGGCACCAATGGTTAACGCTTTACAAAAGGAATTCGGTATTGAAGTTGGTACTATGACTACTATCCACGCATACACTTCAACTCAAATGATCTTGGATGGTCCTGTACGTGGTGGTAACTTACGTGCTGCTCGTGCTGCTGCTATCAACATTATTCCTCACTCAACTGGTGCTGCTAAGGCTATCGGCCTTGTTATTCCAGAATTGAACGGTAAGTTGAACGGTCACGCACAACGTGTTCCAGTTCCAGATGGTTCAGTAACTGAATTAGTATCAATCTTGGGCAAGAACGTTACTGCTGATGAAGTTAACGAAGCTATGAAGAAGTACGAAAGTCCTTCATTTGAATATGAACCAAACAATGTTGTTTCAAGCGACATTTTAGGCAGAACTGCTGGTTCAATCTTTGACCCAACTCAAACTATGGTAACTACTGCAGGTGACAAGCAATTAGTTAAGACTGTTGCTTGGTACGACAATGAATACTCATTCACTTGCCAAATGGTTCGTACTTTGTTACACTTTGCTACTCTTTAATCATTAATTTTAATTAACTGATTATAGTTAAGTGGTAATCGAGAAGGCGGAGGGAGATTCTTCCTTCCGCCTTTTTTTGAAGAAAAAATAAATATTTTTTGAGGAGAATATTAATGGCTAAATTAATCATTTCAGACCTCGACGTTAAAGGTAAAAAAGTTTTAGTACGTGTAGACTTTAATGTTCCTATTAAAGATGGCGTTATTGGTGATGATAACCGTATCGTTGCTGCACTTCCTACTATTAAGTACATTATTGAACATGGTGGTAAGGCAATTTTGCTTAGCCACTTAGGTCGTGTAAAGTCAGATGCTGATAAGAAGGAATTGTCATTGAAGCCAGTTGCTGAACGTTTAAGCGAACTTCTTGACAAGCCTGTAACTTTTGTACCATCAAACGAAGGTAAAGAAGTTGAAGAAGCAATCGACAACATGAAAGACGGAGATGTTGTTGTTCTTGAAAACACTAGATTCCAAGATATCGACAACGATTTCGGTAAGCGTGAATCAGGTAACGATCCAAAACTTGGCGAATACTGGGCAAGTCTTGGCGATATCTTTGTAAACGATGCTTTCGGTACTGCACACAGAAGTCACGCTTCAAACGTTGGTATTGCAACCGCTATGAAGGAAAATGGTAAGCCTGCTGCAGCTGGTTACTTACTTGAAAAGGAAATTAAGTACTTAGGTGACGCCGTTGATAATCCTGTACACCCATTTGTTACTATTTTGGGTGGTGCTAAGGTTTCAGACAAGATCGGTGTTATCGAAAACTTGATTCCTAAGTCAGATCACATCTTAATTGGTGGTGGTATGGCTTACACATTCTTAGCTGCTCAAGGTCACAAGATTGGTAAATCATTATTTGAAGCTGATAAGGTTGATCTTGCTAAGGAATTGCTTGAAAAGGCTGGCGACAAGATCGTTCTTCCAGTTGACAACGTAGCTGCAACTGAATTCTCAAACGATGCTTCACGTGAAGTTGTTGGTGACGACATTCCTGATAATATGATGGGTCTTGACATTGGTCCTAAGACTATTGCTAAGTTTAAGGACATCTTAAAGGATGCTAAGACTGTTGTTTGGAATGGACCAATGGGTGCTTTCGAAATGCCTAACTTTGCTGAAGGTACTTTAGAAGTAGGTCGTGCTTTGGCAAACCTTACTGACGCAACTACTATTATCGGTGGTGGTGACTCAACTGCTGCTGCTAAGCAATTGGGTATCGCACCTAAGATTAGCCACATTTCAACTGGTGGTGGTGCTTCACTTAACTACCTTGAAGGTAAAGTATTGCCAGGTATCGCTTGCGTTTCAGACAAGTAATTTAAGTTAAGGAGATAATAGACTAATGAGTCGTACACCAATTATTGCTGGTAACTGGAAATTACACATGAACCCAGAACAAACTACTGAGTTTGTTGACGCTGTTAAGGGTAAGTTGCCAGATCCAAGTAAGGTTGAATCACTTATTTGTGCACCTGCAGTTGACCTTGACGCTTTGAGAAAAGCAGCTGAAGGTTCAAACTTACATATCGGTGCAGAAAACTGCTACTTTGAAGATGAAGGTGCCTACACTGGTGAAACTTCACCTAAGGTCCTTAAAGAAATGGGTATTGACTACGTAATTATTGGTCACTCAGAACGTCGTGGTTACTTCCACGAAACTGATGAAGATATTAACAAGAAAGCTAAGGCTATTTTTGCTAATGGTATGAAGCCAATTATTTGCTGTGGTGAATCACTTGAAACTCGTGAAGCTAACAAGCAAGAAGATTGGGTAGTTGCCCAAATTAAGGCTGCTTTAGACGGACTTACTGCTGAACAAGTATCTTCACTTGTAATTGCTTATGAACCAATCTGGGCTATTGGTACTGGTAAGACTGCTTCATCAGATCAAGCAGAAGAAATGTGCAAGACTATTCGTGAAACTGTTAAGGACTTGTACAACGAAGAAACTGCAGAAAATGTTCGTATTCAATACGGTGGTTCTGTAAAGCCAGCTAACGTTAAGGAATTAATGTCAAAACCTGATATTGATGGTGGATTAGTTGGTGGTGCTTCACTTGATCCTGAATCATTCTTAGCTTTGGTAAACTACCAAGACTAATTGAAAAAAGCTCTTGCAGATGCAAGAGCTTTTTTATATATTTTAAAATAACGGCTTTAATTTACAAAATGAACTGGTAGAATTGACGTATAGATGGTTTTGAATCAAAAAATAACATTTGGGCCTTGAGTTTTTTTGGCAAAAAAGTATAATAGGTACTGGAGGCTAAGTATACGATTTAACCTCCAATATTCAGTCTCTGCCTAATAATTCCTTATTACTTAGTAAATACAAACCTTATGGCAGAAGATACATCTATATCTATATCACTTTCTAAGGAAGTAGTTATGAAAATTTTCATAACTACTTTTTTGTGTTTAATTAGGATTTACTCCAAACTTGTTGCCAATAGGTGGAAAAATTGGCAATTTTAAAGGAGTTACATGCCACTGAGTAAATAATACAGAGCTTAAAAGAATAAATGGGATATCTTCGGGCTTACTAATATCACATACCAAAACCACACCATGATCACCCATCATAGTTTTTACACTGGCTACATTTTTAATTCCGGATCTAAAGGTATAGGTACCATGTTTAATACTACCTGTAACAATATATTTTAATTTGGTTATATAAAATATATTGGTATTAGGTGTGTTTAATTTTTTTACACCTACTAGAGAATGATTTACGACGTCGATAGTAAAAGAAGCAATGAGTCCTGCTCCATCAGAAAACAAACGTCCAATTTCTTCTTTATTAGTGTTATCTAGATACAAAGTATGATTTGGATTATCGAGATTGCCTTGTATGATAAATTGAATTTGTCCGTCTTCACCAATAACAGGGATTTGACCATAATCTTTATCTTGATTGAGTTCTAGCCAAAAAATCATACTTTTACACCTCTAATTTTGCTTATTTTCTTTAATAAATTGATTAAGGATATGAGCAACACCGTCGTCATTATTTTTCTTAGTAACAATTTGAGCTAATTTTTTTATTGCTGGAATTGCATTTCCCATTGCTACACCAACGCCTGCTTCTTTGATCATACTTTCATCATTTAAATTATCGCCAATTGCTGCTATTTCTGATTGTTTAATTCCTTTTAATTTGGCATAATCTAGCAATGCATTACCTTTGGTAGCTTTTGCTGTGTTAATTTCAATGTTAGATGATGAACTGGAAGTAACCACTAAGTTCCCCATAGCATTAATATCTTTTTTAACATCGTCAAAAGCTTCATGACCACGAGAATCAAAAGCCAAAATTTTCATTACTTCAATATTAGGATCCTGAAGTAGTTCTTTAAAACTTCTAACTTGCTGCATATTCATAATTGATTTGTTACCTGCAGAAATGGCAACAGCTTGTTTAAATTCAAGTAATGGATTTAAATCTACCATTAAATGAGCCACATTTGAAATACGATTATTCAAATTCTCACTGTATACTTGGGATGCAGTAACGATTTCAAAATAGAATCCTTCTTGATGGAGTAGATCAACTATTTTCCGAGCAATAGGAGTAGGGATGCTATGTTTTACTAGTAGAGTACCCCGTTTGTTAAAAACAAGAGCGCCATTTAGATTAATAAAACCGGTGTGTAAGTCTGCATCTTTAAGGATAGAGCGTGATTCACGTGGAGCACGTCCGGTAGCAATTAAAAATTCAATGCCATTTTCTTGTGCATTTTTCACAGCTTGAGCATTCACTTTAGAAACTGTCATTTCAGAATTAAAAAGTGTACCATCAAGATCACAGGCGACTAATTTGATCATAATTTTCCTCCCAATTACTGTTAAATTAATGATACCATAAAGAAGATTAGAAAAGAGGGTGTAAGACTTGGCGAAAGAATTAATCGGTAATGATTGGGATCAAATATTAAATCCGATCTTTACAAGTGATAAATATCACGAACTTCATAATTTTTTAAAAAAAGAATATTCAACAAGGCAAATTTATCCGGATATGTATCATATTTTTACTGCTTTTAAACTAACGCCATTTAATAAAACAAAGGTAGTAATTTTAGGACAAGATCCATATCATAATCCCGGGCAAGCTAATGGTATGAGTTTCTCTGTTATGCCAGGTGCTCAATTACCGCCGTCACTTAGAAATATTTATAAAGAGCTTTATGATGATGTGGGAGCTATCCCAGTAAATCATGGCTATCTGAAGAAATGGGCTGATCAAGGTGTATTATTACTAAATGCAGTATTAACGGTTCCATATGGTCATGCAAATGGACATCAAGGCAAGGGTTGGGAAGACGTAACCGATGCGGCAATTAAAGCGCTTAGTAAGCGAGGCAAGGTAGTCTTTATTTTATGGGGACGATTTGCTCAGAATAAAATTCCATTAATTGATCAAAGCAAGAACTTTATTATAAAATCATCTCATCCGAGTCCTTTTTCAGCCGATCGTGGATTTTTTGGTTCAAGACCATTTTCTCGTTGCAATACGGCATTAATTAATTTTGGCGAGACTCCAATTGATTGGCAACTTCCAGAAAAGGTAAGTAAATCTGATTTAATATAAGAGGTATATAAATGAGCGTATTTTCATTATTCAAAGAACAAGTTGAACAAGCTGATGAAAAGAAAAAAATTATTTTCCCAGAAAGTAATGATCTTAGAATCTTAACTGCAGTTTCCAATTTAAATAAGGACAATATTATCGATCCAATTTTGATTGGTAAAAGAGAAGATATTGAAAAATTGGCTGCAGAAAATAATTTAGATCTTGATGGTGTAAAGATTTATGATCAAAATAATTATGCTGGTTTAGATGAAATGGCTGAAGCATTTGTTAAAGCTAGAAAAAAGGATACTAGTATTGCCGAAGCAAAGGCTAAGCTAGCAAAAGGTAATTACTTTGGTACTATGCTAGTAAAGATGGGAAAAGCTGATGGAATGGTATCAGGTGCTGCGCATTCAACTGCTAATACTGTTTTACCTGCTTTACAATTAATTCATGCTGCTAAGGGGATGCATCGCGTATCGGGTGCTTTCGTAATGGAAAAAGGCGATGAAAGATATATTTTTGCTGATTGTGCTATTAATATTGATCCAGATGAAGAAACTTTGGCAGAAATTGGTTATCAATCCGCTCAAACTGCTAAAATGGCAGGAATCGATCCTAAGGTTGCATTTTTAAGCTTTTCAACTAAAGGGTCAGCTGAAGGTCCTATGGTAAATAAAGTTCATGACGCTGCTGCAATGTTCCAAAAAGATCATCCAGAAATCCCTGCAGATGGTGAATTACAATTTGATGCTGCATTTGTTCCATCAGTTGGTGAAAAAAAAGCACCAGGCTCTAAGGTGGCAGGACATGCTAATGTATTTGTATTCCCAGAACTTCAATCTGGAAATATCGCTTATAAGATGGTGCAACGACTTGGTAACTTTACTGCAGTAGGTCCTATTTTACAAGGTCTAGCTGCTCCAGTTAATGACTTATCACGTGGTTGTAGTGAACAAGATATTTACGATTTGGCTATCGTTACTGCTGCACAAGCTTTGGCAAAGGATGAAAAGTAATGACTAAATTAGAGATTAATTCTGCTGAAGATATGCAAAAATTAGGAGCATCTTTGGCAAAAACTGCTGAACCACACGACCTACTGTTGTTAAACGGTGATTTAGGTGCTGGTAAAACTACTATGACTCAAGGATTAGGGCGTGAACTGGGAATTCATAGACCAGTAAAAAGTCCAACATTTACAATTGTCCGGGAGTATCGTGAAGCAAAAATGCCTCTATTTCATATGGATTTTTATCGATTAGAAGATAATGATCTATCTTCAATCGACTTGGAGGGATATTTAGCTGAACCAGGTTTGGTAGTAATTGAATGGCCACAACTTGTAATGGATGATTTGCCTGATAAATATCTTCAATTAACGATTACCCGAGTTGATGATAGTTGGGATTCAACTAAGCGATTAATTAAATTTGATGTACATGGTAAACGTAGCGAAAAATGGCTCGAGGATGCGTTAACAGAATTCAAGAAATAATAAAAACGGGTCTAACTGTGATACATTCCTTGTCTACTTGACAGGAAATGTATCAAACTTTTTTAGACTCGTTTTTATATTTGATAGACTAAATTTTTAATAGCTTCATCACCGAATTGCTTTTCCTGATTAATTAAAATACCAGCACAGGCTTCACTATCGCTTAATGCATTATGATGATGCCATAATTCTACATTGAGAGCATCAGATACTGTATCTAGCTTATGATTAGGTAATTCCGGTTCAAAGAGCTTGCTGGTAGCTAAAGTATCAATAACTAAATAATGAGGTTCTTCAATATTATAGCGCGCTAAACTCTGACGCATTACATTAGTATCAAAGCGGGAATTATGAGCAGCAACTAGCATACCGGGTTGATATAGTCCTTTAATTTTAGGCCAAACTTCTGCCATTGTTGGTGCATTTTTTACATCTTCAGCAGTAATTTGGTGGACTTGAATATTACGGGCATCAAATGGCATTTGTGGATTAATTACTGTATAAAATCGGTCAACAATTTTATTATTTCTCACCATTACTAGTGCAAGTGAACAGGCACTTTCGGGATAATGATTAGCTGTTTCAAAATCCATAGCAATAAAATTCATAAAATTCTCCTTTCAAAGAAGTATAACATTTTTTATGATGAAGCTAAGGCTTTTCTGCGGTAAAATAAAACAAGAAACAATAAGGAGGCAGAGGCGTGGAATTACTTAATTTAAAGAAACAAGGGATTGACATTAAAGAGCAAATTCCATTAAGCAGATATACTTTTACTAAAACAGGTGGGGAAGCTGAATATTTAGCCTTTCCTAAGACTACTGATGAAGTAGAAAAATTAGTAAAGGTGACTCAAGAAAATAAAATTCCATTAACGATTATTGGCAATGCCTCAAATTTAATTATTCGTGACGGCGGAATTGATGGTTTAGTAATTATTTTAACTGAATTAAAAAATATTGAAGTAAACGGTAATGAAGTAACTGCTGATGCAGGTGCTACGATCGTAGATACGGCTTTTACCGCGGCTAACCATGGCCTAAGTGGAATGGAATTTGCTGCAGGCATTCCAGGTAGCATTGGTGGTGGTGTATTTATGAATGCCGGTGCCTACGGTGGTGAAATGCAGGAAGCAGTAAAGAGTGTTAATGTTTTAACACGTGCTGGTGAATATAAAACTTATTCCAATCAAGAAATGGATTTTTCTTATCGTCACTCAATTATTCAAGAAAATGGTGACATTGTTCTTAGTGCAACATTTAGTTTAAAGCCGGGAAATAAGTTACAAATATTAGATCATATGGATTACTTGAATGCATTGCGGCGATATAAGCAGCCGCTTGAATATCCATCATGTGGCAGTGTATTTAAGCGTCCAAAAGGTCATTTTGTTGGACCAATGATTATTAAGGCCGGGCTTCAAGGAAAACAAATTGGTGGCGCTCAAGATTCAACTAAGCACGCTGGATTTATAGTTAATAAAGGTGGAGCTACTGCTACAGATTATTTAGATTTGATCCATCTTATTCAAAAGGTGATTAAAGAAAAATATGATATTGATTTACATACTGAGGTAAGAATCATCGGTAAAGAAAATTAGAAAATGAGAGACAAGCTACAGGCTGCAATGCTTGTAGCTGTTTTTATGGGGATGGATAATGGACATTATAAAATTAAAACATATTACTAAGCGATATGATGATGGTTTCATTGCACTAAAAGATATCAATATAACAATCGAGTCAGGAAAATTCTATTCGCTACTTGGTCCGAGTGGGTCAGGTAAATCCACAATTTTGAGAATAATTGCCGGTTTTACTCAACCAAGTAGTGGACAAGTCTTTTTCGATGGAAAAGATATTACTGATCTTGATGCATCAAAACGCCATATTAACACTGTTTTTCAGAATTATGCACTTTTTCCGCATTTAAATGTTTTTGAAAACGTTGCTTTTGGACTAAAAATCAAGAAAAAACCTCTTAATGAAATTAGGCCAGCAGTTAAAGATGCATTACATATGGTACGTCTTGATGGTTATGCTAATCGCGAGATTTCAGAACTTAGTGGTGGGCAGCAGCAACGTGTAGCAATTGCTCGAGCAATTGTTAATGAGCCTAAAGTACTTTTACTAGATGAATCATTATCTGCACTTGACAAAAGATTACGTAAAGATATGCAATTTGAATTAAGAGCTATCCAAAAAAAGTTGGGAATTACTTTTATTTTTGTTACACATGATCAAGAAGAAGCTCTATCAATGAGTGATGAGATCTTTGTTTTAAATGATGGGCAAATTCAACAAAGTGGTAGTCCTGTAGCAATTTATGATGAGCCGGTCAATGATTTTGTAGCACGTTTTATTGGAGATTCAAATATATTGCCTGGTCGAATGATTAAAGACTATGTAGTAGAGTTTGCTAACAATAAGTTTAGATGTGCGGATGGTGGAATTAAATCAAATGAAAAGGTTGAAGTAGTGATTCGGCCAGAAGATTTAGATATCGTTGCTCCTGAAAAAGGTAAAATTGTAGTAACTGCTCAAACACAATTATTTTTGGGAGATCACTTTGAAATAAAAGCAATTGATGCGAATGAGAATGAATGGTTAATCCACTCAACTAATGGTGTAAAGTTGGGACAAAGAATAGGTCTCTTCTTTGATCCGGAAGATATTCATGTAATGCGTCTTAATGAAAGTCAAAAAGATTTTGATGCCAGAATTGAGAAGTATGAGGGAGACGAAAATGAAGACTAGAAAAGCATTCTTTTTGATCCCTTACTTAATGTGGATCATTTTATTCGTAATTTTACCTATTTTGTTAATTCTATGGTATTCATTTACAGATAGTAATAATGGCTTCACATTGAATAATTATGCGGAATTTTTTAGAAATGGGACCTTTCTTAGAATGATGCTAAACTCCTTTTGGTATGCATTCTTGATTACATTGATTACGTTATTAATTTCTTATCCTGCGGCATATTTTTTAACCAAGATGAAAAATCAGCAGCTATGGTTATTACTAATTATTCTACCTACTTGGATTAATCTCTTGCTTAAAGCATATGCATTTATTGGAATTTTAGGAAATAATGGGCTAGTTAATAAATTTTTACAATTGATTGGAATAGGTCCAGTAAATATTTTATTTACAGATTTTGCATTTATTTTTGTAGCAACTTATATTGAAATTCCGTTTATGATTTTACCTATTTATAATGCTATCAAGGAAATTAATCCAGCAGTTATTCAGGCTTCAGAAGATTTAGGAGCAAGTCGATGGCAAACTTTTCGCTATGTTCTTTGGCCATTATCTAGACCAGGAGTAGAAAGTGGTGTTCAAGCCATTTTTATCCCATCATTATCATTATTTATGTTGACGAGATTAATAGGTGGTAACCGCGTTATTACTTTAGGTACGGCAATCGAAGAGTATTTTATGACAACTATGAACTGGAATATGGGTGCAACTATTGGAGTGGTTTTAATTGTATTAATGATTGTTGTCATGTTGATTACAGGTAAAAGATCTAAAAGAAAGAAGGTAAATCTATGAAAAATAGACATTTAATTGCAAAGATTTATCTTTCTTTGACTTTAGTTTTATTGTATGTTCCGATTTTTTATTTGATTTATTTTTCTTTTTCAAGCGGAAAAAATATGAATAAGTTTGAACATTTTACTTTTGCCCACTATCAGACTCTTTTTCAGGATGATCGCTTACTAGCAATTTTTTTGGAAACTTTGTTATTAGCACTTCTTTCTAGTTTGATAGCGACTATTATTGGGACGTTTGGTGCAATTGCAATTAATGGAATGAGAAGAGAGACACATAAAAAAACTACCTTAGCTTTAAATAATGTTTTGATGGTTTCGCCAGATGTCATCATTGGAGCTAGTTTTTTAATTTTCTTTACAGCACTAGGTATTGGCTTGAATTTTGGATCCGTTTTGCTTAGTCATATCGCATTTTCGATTCCTATTGTTGTTTTAATGGTTTTACCACGCCTCAATGAAATGGATATGTCACTGATTGATGCGGCGCGTGATTTAGGTGCTAATTCGTGGCAAGTATTTAGTGACGTTTTGATACCAACAATTATGCCAGGTATTTTTTCGGGCATGTTTATGGCATTAACATATTCGCTTGATGATTTTGCTGTAACGTTTTTTGTTACTGGAAACGGTTTTTCAACTCTATCCGTAGAAATTTATTCAAGAGCACGGCAAGGAATTGATCTTGAAATTAATGCATTAAGTACTGTGATGTTTTTGTTTGTACTTCTTTTAGTAGGAATATATTATTTTATTACCACTAAAAAGAGTAGGCGAAAGAATCACCGTGTAATTGGAGGATTGGTTAAATGAAAAAAATTGTTATAGCAATTATATCAATTCTCTTGGCTTGTACTGGACTTGCATTTTTGGCTCATCATTTAGATACGTCATCGGTTAAAAAAAGTACACAAAATCTAATTATTTATAATTGGGGAGATTATCTAGATCCGCAATTAATCAAAAAATTTGAGCGACAAACAGGTTACCATATTGTATATGAGACATTTGATTCTAATGAAGCAATGTATACTAAAATCAAACAAGGTGGAACAGCATATGATTTAACAATCCCATCTGAATATATGGTGACTAAAATGCGTAAAGCTCATTTGCTAGAAAAATTGGATAAAGAAAAAATTCCTAATATGAAATATATTGGCAAGACTTTTATGCATAAATCATTTGATCAGGAAAATGATTATTCTGTTCCTTATTTTTGGGGCACACTTGGCATAGTTTATAACGATAAATTTGTCAAACAAGGTGCAATTAAGACTTGGAATGATTTATGGAATAAAAAATATCACCATCAAATTTTACTTGTTGATTCAGCTAGAGATGCTATGGGGATGGCGTTAGTATCATTAGGCTATTCAATGAATACAACGAGCAGCTTGAAATTACAATTGGCTCAAACTAAGTTAGATGGTCTAGGTCCTAATATTAAAGCAATTATTTCTGATGAAATGAAAATGTATATGGTGCAAAATGAAGCTGCAGTTGGTATAACTTGGTCAGGCGAAGCACATGAAATGATGGAAAATAATTCTCATCTTCATTATGTAGTTCCTAAGCAAGGATCAAATTTATGGTTTGATAATTTTGTAGTTCCTAAAACCGCTAAGAATAAAAAAGCAGCATTAAAATTTATTAATTTTATGCTTGAGCCTAAAAATGCAGCACAAAATGCTCAATATGTTGGTTACGCTACGCCTAATATAGCTGCCCAAAAATTGTTGCCCCAGAGAATAAGAAATGATAAGCAATTTTATCCTGATGAAAAAACCTTACAGCATTTACAAGTTTTTAAAGATTTAGGTCCAAAGAAAACGCAAGAATATAATGACTTGTTTTTAGAATTTAAAATGTATGCACGATAAGATTGGTTAGTTATAATAAAAAAGAAAGGAGCACAAATGCATTTTAACGTATCTAATTTTTTTACCTGGAATAATTTGTCGATAGCTTTAGATGTATTAATCATTTGGTATTTAGTTTATCGATTAATCATGCTCATTCGTGGTACTAAAGCAGTACAACTAGCAAAAGGCATCGTCTTTATTTTTATTGTTAGAATTGTTGCTGGTTTACTTCAATTACATGCTGTTACCTATATTGTTGATCAAATTGTATCATGGGCAGTGATTGGAATAATTGTAATTTTCCAACCAGAAATTCGTCGTGGTCTTGAACGATTAGGACGTACACCTATTTTTAGCGGCCGTGGAGAAAGTGAGCATGCTCAGTCCGTAAAAATGGTGAATGAGCTGGATAAAGCAATCCAATATATGTCTAAAAGACGAATAGGGGCTTTGATTACTATTCAACAAGATACAGGTTTAGATGATTATATTGAAACTGGAATTAAGCTAGATGCAGATATTTCCGGTGAGTTACTTATCAATATTTTTATTCCGAATACTCCTTTGCACGATGGTGCAGTTATTATTACTAACAATAGGATTGCAGTAGCTGCAGCATATTTGCCTTTATCTGATAGTAGTATGATTCCTAAGCGATTAGGTACTCGACATCGAGCAGCTGTAGGTATTTCGGAAGTTACTGATGCAATTACAATTGTAGTTTCTGAAGAAACCGGTGGTGTAACTATTACTAGAAATGGTCGCTTTTTATTAGACTTATCTAGAGATGAATATTTGAAGTATTTAAATGCACAATTGGTACCTAAAGAAGAAAAGAAGATTCCTTGGATTCGTCGTGTAATTAACAGGGTTTGGAAATGGGGTGCAGACAAATGAGAGACTTTTGGGATAAACGTTGGTTTATCAAAGTAGTTTCATTGTTGTTTGCTATATTGTTGGTAGTTTATATTGACTCAACGCAAACTGGTTTTGTAACTCAAGGCGAACCTAAAAAAACTAAACAAACTGCTAATGAAACGCAAACTATTAGTGTACCATTGCAAGTTTCAGTTAATACAGATAAATATTATGTAGTTGGCTATCCTGAAAAAGTAAAAATCACATTAGAAGGATCCAGTGCGTTAGTTACTTCCACTGTTAATACGCAAAATTTTCGAGCATACATTGATTTAACACATAGAAGAACTGGTAAACAGACTGTAAAAGTACAAGTTACTGGATTAAATAGTCAATTATCATATACTATTAATCCGGCAACTATTAATGTCGATATTGAACGAAGAAAATCTCGTACCATGCCAGTTCAAATAGAGTATAATAAAAATGTTGTTGCTAATGGATATAATATTGGTAGAGCAAGTGTTGATCCACAAAAGGTAGAAGTCACAGGTGCAAGAGGCGAAGTAGATCAAATAGATCAAATCGTTGCTAAACTTGCCTTACCAAGTGGACTGGATCATACATATGAAAGACAGGTAATGTTGGTAGCTGAAGACAGTAAAGGTCGCCAGTTGAATGTATTGATTAATCCAGCAACAGTTAGAGCTAAACTCCCTATTTCTCTGTCAAAGAAAAAGGTTAAGTTAAATTTGAAACCTGAAAATGAAGATGGAAATAAAGTTTATTCAGTTACCGCGAGAAATGATGAGATAACTTTATATGGGAAGAAATCGGCATTGGCTAAAATTAAACAAATGGATGTTAATGTTGATTTAAAGGGAATTAATACTTCTACGATAAAGAATTATCCGCTAGTTTTACCTAAAGGCGTTGTTAGAACTGATCCTGCGGAAATTCAAATATCCGTTAAAGTAAAAAAAGCAAGCAATTAAAATTTGAAGAACAAGAAAGGTTGTTTATTAAATGTTAAAATATTTTGGAACTGATGGTGTTCGTGGAGTAGCTAATCAAGGTTTAACTCCAGAAATGGCTTTTAAATTAGGCCGTGATGGTGGTTATGTTTTAACTAAGAATAAAAAAGATGGTGAACAAGCTAAGGTCTTAGTTTCACGCGACACCCGTATTTCAGGTCAAATGCTTGAATATGCACTTATCTCAGGTCTTCTTTCCGTTGGTATTGAAGTTCTTGAAGTTGGTGTAATTACCACTCCAGGTCTTTCATACTTAGTTCGTGCTCAAGGTGCAGATGCAGGTATTCAAATCTCAGCTTCACACAATCCAGTAGAGGATAACGGTATTAAGTTCTTTGGTAGCGATGGTTTGAAACTTTCAGATGAAATGGAAGGCGAAATTGAAAAGTTAATTGATGCTGAAGAAGATACTTTACCCCGTCCTTCTGCTGAAGGTCTTGGTACTGTTACTGACTTCCATGAAGGTAGCGCAAAATATTTACAATTTATCGAAAATACTATTCCTGAAGAATTAGATGGTATCAAAGTCGTTATTGATGGCGCTAATGGTGCTTCAAGTGCGCTTATTTCAAGATTATTTGCTGATTGTGGTGTTGACTTTACTACAATTTACACTCATCCTAATGGTTTAAATATTAATGATCACTGTGGTGCTACCCATACCGAAAACTTACAAAAAGAAGTTGTTAAGCAAGGTGCACAACTTGGTTTAGCTTTTGATGGTGATGCTGACCGTTGTATTGCTGTTGACGAAAATGGTAACGAAGTTGATGGTGACCACATTATGTACGTAATCGGTTCATACTTAGCTGAACATGGTCGTCTTAAGAAGGATACTATTGTTACTACTGTAATGAGTAATCTTGGCTTTACAAAGGCTCTTGAAAAAGAGGATCTTAAGAATGTTCGTACTCAAGTAGGTGACCGTTACGTTTCAGAAGAAATGCGTGCACATGGTTACAATTTGGGTGGTGAACAATCAGGTCACGTTATTATGAGCGATTACCATAATACTGGTGATGGTATGCTTACAGGTCTTCACTTGATGTTAGTAATGAAGAAGACTGGTAAATCACTTAGTGAACTTTTGAAGGATTTCAAAGATTACCCACAATGTTTAGTGAATGTTCCAGTTACTGATAAAAAGAGTTGGAAAGAACATCAACCAATTCTTGATGTGATTGCTGAAGTTGAAAAAGATATGGCTGGCAATGGTCGTGTGCTTGTTCGTCCTTCAGGTACACAAGATCTTCTTAGAGTTATGGCAGAAGGTCCAACTCAAGAAGAAACTGATGCATATGTAGATCGCATTGTTAAGGTAGTAGAAAAAGAAATGGGTACTAATAAATAGTTTGTTTATTAGATACCATAAATAAAAAGTCGTGAGTTAACTCACGGCTTTTTGTATAATTAAAGTTGTATGTTTTAATGAGGTCAAGGGGGAATAAAAATGGCAATAAAAATAATCGCAGTCGATTTGGATGGAACTTTATTATCAAGTGGTAATGTTATTTTGCCTGAGACAGAAAGAGTTCTACGTGTTGCATCCGAAAGTGGAATTAAAGTTGTTTTAGCAACGGGAAGACCGCTTTCTGGAGCGTTGCCATTTGCACAACAGTTAGGATTATCTGGAGATGAGCAATACGCTATTGTGTTTAATGGTGCAGTAGTTCAAAGTCTAGATGGTCGTGTTTTAATGAGCCAAGAACTTAATTATCAAGATTTTAATAATATGCTTCGTTTTCAACGTTTGAGTCATGTTGATGTTCACTTTGAAACTACTAAATATTTCTTAACATGTGATCATGATTTATCTGTTCAAATGCAGATTAATGCAGCTTTGACTAATAATATAATTAAGGTTAGAAATCGCAAGGATATTCCCCAAGATTTTACTTTCAATAAAGTTGGTTTTACTTCTATTGAAAGTAGTGATCAAGTTGATAAATTATGGAATAGTTTACCCGCATGGGCATTTGATACATATGATATTGTACGCAGTTTTGATAGTATTATTGAGCTTAACGCATTGGGAGCTTCAAAAGGGAATGCCTTAATGGATTTAGCTTCACGCTTGAAAATTGATCAAAAAGATGTGATGGTCTTTGGTGATCAGGGTAATGATATCTCAATGTTTGAAAATCCTAACTTCAAGAAAATTGCAATGGGCAATGCTATTGAAGCAATTAAAGAAAAAGCAGACTATGTAACTGACGATAATGATCATAATGGTATTGCTAAGGCAATTAAAAAATTTGTATTGTAGGAATATAAAATAATTAAATTAATTGCAGTTGATATGGATGGTACACTTCTTCAATCTAACAATCAGATTGGTGAAGAAACTAGAAAAGCATTAAAAAAAGCAGATAGCTTAGGTATTAAAGTTGTTCCTGCCTCAGGACGACCACTTCCTGGAGTAATTCCATATATGAATGAGCTAGGCATAACAGGTGACAATAATTATGCCGTTTTGTACAATGGGGGCTTAGTTCAATCAATTTCTGGTAGAGTTTTAATAAGTCATCAATTTAATTTCGCAGAATTTGAAAAAATGCTAGAAATTCAAAAACGTAATTCTGGCGTTAATTTGCATTTTATGAAAGAGTATGAGTATTGGACGCTAGATCGAAAGATTTCACTTAAAATGGCAAAAATGTCTTTTGTAAGTGGAGCAACTTTTGTAATCAAAGATTTTAATGAAATTCCTGAAGACTTTAGATTCATTAAGGCAGAATTTACGGGTTCAGTTGCTGCAATGGATAAGCTGCCAGAATACTTTCCAGTTGGTTTTACTGAAGAATACAATGTGGCTAGAAGTGATCCACAAATTTGGGAAATTAATAAAAAAGCAGCATCTAAAAGTAATGGTATCCATGAGTTAGCACAGAAACTCGGAATTAAAGACGATGAAGTAATGATTTTTGGCGATCAGGGTAACGATATGTCTATGTTCGAAAATTTTGATTTTAAAAAAATTGCGATGGGTAATGCTATTGAAGCAATTAAAGAAAAAGCTGATTTTGTGACCAAGACTAATGATGAAGCTGGAATTGCATATGCAATTAATAAATTTGTTTTTTAAGAAGTGATATTTAATGACAAAAAAGAAAAGTCATGTTTTTACAAATTGTTTGCAGTCTGAAAAAAGTAGATAATTTAGAAAGAGTTTTTTTAGATGAATAACATTAAAAAAATAATTTTAAGAGTAGTTCTGGTAATTTGTACGGCAATTTCATTCTTTTTCCTTTTAACTAGTACGATTAGCTTGAAAATTAATGATACTAGGGCAATGGGGAAAGAGGTTATTGAACGAGTTGTTCAAGACACTGATAATCCTAACCTTAAAACAGGAGTCCAATTCCTTGAGGCTTCTGGGTTAGAGCAGACGCTGTTAAACCAGTTACCTAAAAAATATAAAATTGAAATGTCGTATGCTGATTTATATAAGTTATGCGAAAAATATAATGAAAAAGGCAAGATAACTACTAAAGATTTAAAATTAACTAGTAAAACCAAGTTAGAAGAGATTATAAATGAATATATGGTAAAACAGATTAATCATAATTTAAAAGAAAGATCTGATGAAGTATATCATGCAATCACAATCTATGAATATTCTATTTTTATAGTTGCTCTTTTGTTTTTACTTGCAGCAATTTTAATTTTGTTTGGACGAGCCTCAGCAGCAATTCCGCTATTTATAGCAACTATGGGTTCATTTATGGCCTTATGGATTGCAGCCAATGAAGTAATGACGACTTTACAAGATAATGTTTACAGCGGAATTATAGTTACTTTGTCGCAAGGAATATGGATTGGTTTAGGGATCGGTATAATTACTGCGATTATTTGGCCGATGTTGTTAAGGTTAATGAAGGACGTGAAAAATTAAGCAATGAAAAAGTTACTTTTTGTTTGTCATGGTAATATTTGTAGATCACCAATGGCTGAAGCAATTATGCAGTATTTAATTAAAGAAAAAGGATTAGAAGATCAATATGTAGCAGAATCTAAAGCTACAACAAGGGATGCATTAGGAAGTGGGATTGATCCTAGATCTCGGAGAATTTTAGAAGAAAATAAAATACCATATGACCGAGGGCATCGTGCAAGTCAAATGACTGCAGAAGATTATGATAAATACGAATATTTGATTTGTATGGATGAAGAAAATTTTGCTGATATGAATCGAATTACTGGCGGTGATCCTGAGAGAAAAGAACGTAAGATATTAGAATTTGCGGGTTCTTTTAAAGACGTTGATGATCCATGGTATACAAATGATTTTGATACTGCATATAAGGATATTTACCGTGGTTGCCAAGCCTTGGCTGAAAAATTAGCAGAAAACTAAAAGGGATGGAAAATTTTCCATCCTTATTTTTTTGCATTAATTAAGCGAACAATATTTTCAGTAGTACGTTCTACATTTTTAGGTCCATCTTTTAAAGCCTGATTGATATTTTCGGCTTTGTCCAAAATACCGAAAATAGCAGTAAATCCTTCTTTATACAATTGATCGATTCCTTGACCTAAATAGCCAGCAAGTGAGATGACGGGAACATTATATTTTTTAGCTATTTGAGCTACACCATATGGTGTTTTACCAAATTTAGTTTGAAAATCAGTACCGCCTTCGCCTGTAAAAACGTAATCGGCATCTTTAATTTTTTCTTCGAGATGCGTTTCTTGAGCAATTAAGTTAACTCCAGAATGAATTGTGGCATTGGTGAAAGCTAAAAGGCCAGCACCTAAACCACCCGCTGCGCCACTTCCGGGTATTTGGGCTATGTTTTTACCAATAATTTTGCCATAATGGGATAAGTTTTCATCTAATTCTTTAACAGCTGACTGATCTGCACCTTTTTGAGGACCAAAGACATATGAAGCACCATTAGTACCTGTGAGAGGATTAGTAACGTCACTAGCAATTAGAAATTCTGTATTTTTAATTTGAGGATTAATATTGGTTAAATCAATTCTACTGATTCGATTTAACATCCCACCACTTAATTTTTGATTTATTTCATGGTTATTTTGGTCAAAGAATTTGACCCCAATAGCTTGTGCCATGCCGCTACCACCATCATTGGTACTGCTGCCGCCGAGTCCAATAATAATTCTTTTAACATTATGCTTTAAAGCGGCATTGATTAATTCTCCAGTCCCAAAAGTAGTAGTTTTTTTGATGGTTTCAGAGGTCCTTTTTTCTTTAGGTACATATGAAAGACCACTTGCTTCAGCCATTTCGATAATCGCTGTTTGATTATCGCCTAAAATACCATAATGTGCTGTAACTTTATTATTCAATGGACCAGTGACTTCAACTGAATACTTTTTGCCATTAGTTGTATCGATTAGTGAATCAGTAGTACCTTCACCTCCGTCTGCCATTGGAATAGAAAAAATTTGTGCATTAAGGATTACTTTCTGTATACCATTTTTCATTGCTTGGCAAACTTCTTTTGCTGTCATACTTTCTTTGAATGAATCAGGTGCTAAAACAAATTTCATTGTCTTCTCCTTATCTTTCTTTTTCTCTATTTTAAAACATTTTCATTTTTTATAAAACAATTGTTGACACCGCTTTCAAAAATAGCTATTATAATAATTGTAAGTGAGCGGATTACTGATTCGATCAGGTCTTAGCTACTATAGAAATAAAATAGTATACCTTTTAGTATATAATTTTATTCGTAGTAGCTTTTTTGATAGCTCAGATGATTAAATAAGGTGATTCGTGATGAAATTTCTTAAAGCTTTTAATAATAGTGCGGCATTGGTAAGGAATGATGAAGGGCAAGAAGAAGTTGTTCTAGGTAAAGGAATTGGTTTTGGTCTTAAAGAAGGTCAAGATGTTGATGAAAATAAAATTGAACGTTGTTTTGTAACAAGCGATCAATCAGATGAAGTAGCTCAGGTTAAAGAGTTTAAATCACAAACAATTGATGTAACTAATCAGATTGTTAAAATGGTAGAACCGCTTCTACAAACACATTTTACTGATTATCAATTTTTGGCATTGGCTGATCACATTGATTTTGCCGTTACTAGAATTAACGATCATATTGATATTGATCCTGCAAATAATGATTGGGAAGTTAAAAATTTATTCCCTAAAGAATATGCAATTGCGGAAAAAGTTGTCGCGTTAATCAATCGAGAGTTACAGGTAATATTACCAAAAAGTGAAACAACTTTTATGACTTATCACTTGGTAAATGCAGCTTCCGATGATGCGCAAGTTCAAGAAACTATTCAAATTACTAATTTGATCAGTGGAATTATTAGTATTATTCAATTTCAATATAAAATAACTCTAGATACTACTTCTTTTAACTATAGTCGTTTTATTACTCATTTGCGTATTTTATTAGTAAGGCTGCTTCGTAAAGAAATAAAGGAAAATCAAAAGCTAGATCCTTCATTATTATCATTTATGAAGATCAAATACAATAAAGCTTATGACACAGCAGAACGAATCGCTACTTACTTACATTCAAAGATGAACTGGACATTAGATTCAGACGATAAATTTTATTTGGTGTTGCATATCTTTAGAGTAACATCAAGACAAGAAAAATAATATCTATTAACTTAGGTATGTTACTAAGAGAATTAGGCATGAACCCGAGTTACTGAAAGACGTTGAGCACTTTTGTGTTCTCTAGTTTTTGAGTAGCTTGGGTTTTTATTTTGAGGAGGATATCATGGCTAAGAACTATGATCAATTAGCTAAAACCATCATCAAAGATGTTGGTGGCAAAGATAATGTTAATAGCGTTGTGCACTGTGCTACACGTTTGCGTTTCAAGTTGAAAGATGAAAAAAAGGCTGACGATGATGCCTTAAAAAATACAGACGGTGTTGTTACAGTAGTTAAGGCTGGTGGACAATATCAAGTTGTTATCGGAAACGAGGTTGCCGATGTATATGATGCAGTCTTAAAAGAAGGCGGCTTCTCAGGCGGTGGCGAAGTTCCTGATGACTATAGTGAAGATGATAATTCAAGTTTTGTCGATAAAGCCGTCGCCTTAATTTCAGGTATTTTTACCGATATTTTAGCTCCGCTTAGTGCTGGAGGTATCATCAAAGGTTTAGTTGTTTTAGCTGCAGCTATGGGTTGGCTTTCAACTTCATCTGGTGCATATCAAATTTTATATGCAATTGGTGATAGCATTTTTTACTTCTTACCAATTTTCTTGGGAGTAACGGCTGCCAGAAGATTCCACATGAATCAATTTATTGGTTTAGCAATCGGTGCTACATTGACATACCCAACAATGGTGCAATTAGCTGCAAGTAAGACTGTTTTAGGAACACTTTTTGCTGGTACACCATTTGCTTCACAGATTCATACGACTTTCTTTGGTATTCCAGTAATTACAATGAATTATACTTCAACTGTTTTGCCAGTTTTATTCGCAGTTTGGTTTGCTTCAATTATTGAACATTGGTCTAAGAAGTGGATTCCAAGCGTAGTTCAAATGTTTTTGGTACCTGTAGTTACTATGATTATAACTTTGCCAATTGCCTTTATTGTAATCGGTCCTGTAATGACCTGGGTTGGGAATGCAATTGGTGCTGTAATGTCAGGTATTTACCACTTTAGTCCAATTATTGCCGGTCTACTTTTAGGTGGACTTTGGCAAGTATTGGTTATCTTCGGTGTTCACTGGGGGATCGTTGCCGTAACTACAGCCGATTTAGCTGCTCTTGGTTATGATCCAATTTTAGGTATGACTTGCATGGTCTGCTACGCACAAATCGGGGTTGTTTTAGCTATTATTAAACAAACCAAAGATAAGAAACTTAAAGAAAACGCTACTGGTGCATTCTTCTCAGGACTCTTTGGTGTAACTGAACCAGCTATTTATGGTATTACTTTGCCAAGAAAACGTCCATTTGTTTTAAGTTGTATTGCTGGTGCTGTTTCAGGTGCGATTATCGGTGCCTTCCATTCAGTTTTATACATTTTACCTTCAATGGGTTTCTTTGCAATTCCTGCCTACATTAACCCTAAAGGGGGTTCAATGACTCAAATTATCGGCGTAATTATTGCCGGAGTAGTTGCTTTTATAGTTGGTTTTGCTTTACAAATGCTCTTTGGTAAAAAGTCAGTAGATGCAAAATATGATAAAAAGCAAACTGAAAAAGTAGAAGTAAATGAAACTTTACAAACGACTCCAGATGTTGCTACTGCTACATTGGCTAGCCCAGAAAATGGTCAAATTATGCCACTTTCAGAAGTTAAAGATGACGTATTTTCAAGTGGTGCAATGGGTAAGGGAATTGCTATTGAACCAAGTGATGGGGTTCTTCATGCACCTGCAGATGGTAAGATCATTATGACCTTTAAGACTGGTCATGCAATTGGTATGAAAACTAAGAACGGTGCAGAAATTTTAATGCATATTGGTATGGATACTGTTAATCTTCAAGGTAAAGGTTTTGATACTTTGGTAGAAAAAGATCAAAAAGTTAAAGCTGGCGATCCATTAATTAAGTTTGATATTGATTTAATTAAAAAGGCTGGTTACCCTGTAACCACACCTATGGTAGTAACTAATTCACAAGACTTTGATGATATTAAACAGATTGTTAAAGGTGAAGTAAAGGTAGGACAAGCTGTACTCGAACTTGAAGCTCCTGAGGCAAAGGATGTAACTACATCAGTTAATGGACAAGTGCAATTAAATTAATAAGTTTTTGCAAAAGTAATCGCTTTCAGATAATATAAGTATTAAGTGATAAATAGATAAAATATAGAAAAGAGAGTAAATATGTCATTTCCAAAGAATTTTTTATGGGGCGGTGCAACCGCTGCTAATCAAATTGAAGGTGCCTACAATGTTGATGGTAAGGGCCTTTCAGTAACAGATATTACAACTGCGGGTAGTTTAGAACATCCTAGAATGTTGACCTACAAATTGAATGGAAAGCTTGAAGAATCTCCAGCATTACCTGGTGCGGGTTTACCAGAAGGTGCAGTTGGTGCAATTGATTCTAACGAATATTATCCTAACCATGTAGCAATTGACTTCTATCACCATTATAAAGAAGATATTAAGATGTTTGCGGACATGGGTTTTAAGACATTCCGTCTTTCAATTGCCTGGACTAGAATTTTTCCTAAAGGTGATGAAGAAAAGCCAAATCAAGCAGGTTTAGACTTTTACCGCCATGTCTTTGAAGAATGTAAGAAATATGATATTGAGCCTTTAGTTACTATTTCTCACTATGAAGATCCACTTTACTTAAGTGAAAAGTACCATGACTGGCAAGATCGTAAGATGATCGACATGTACGTTAAGTATGCTAAAGTTTTATTTGAAGAATATAAAGGCTTAGTTAAGTATTGGCTTACTTTTAATGAAATTAATACAGCCGTAATGATGCTAGATATGTTCGGCAACAATAATAATTCAGATGAAGCATACCAACATGCATACCAAAAACTTCACTATCAATTTGTTGCAAGTGCTCGTGCAGTTAAGGCAGCTCATGAAATTGATCCAAATTATGTAGTAGGTAATATGATCTGTGGTATCGTTGATTACCCATTAACTCCAGATCCAAAAGATGTATTGAAATGTCGTCATGATTGGGAAAAGAATATCTTCTATTGCGGTGATGTTCAATGCAAAGGTAAATATCCAACTTTTGCTAAGCGTCTTTGGAATGAACACAATGTTCATCTAGATATTACCGATCAAGATCTTGAAGACTTGGTTAAAGGAACTGTAGATATTTACACTTTCTCATACTACATGTCTAATGTTGTAACTACGCATGAAGTAAAGGATAAGGTAGGCGGCAATTTTGCAGCTGGTGCTAAAAACCCATACTTGAATTACTCAGAATGGGGCTGGGCAACAGATCCAACTGGTTTACAATACTACCTTGAAGTAATCTATGACCGCTATGAAATTCCAGTAATGGTAGTAGAAAATGGATTGGGGGCCGTTGATCAAGTTACTAGCGATGGCAAGATTCATGACGATTACCGTATTGACTATCTTCGTCAACACATTGAAGCAATGCAAAAAGCAATTGATGACGGTGTAGATTTGATTGGTTACACAACATGGGGCTGTATTGACTTGGTGTCTGCTGGTACTGGTCAAATGTCTAAACGTTATGGCTTTATCTATGTAGATCGTGATGATAACGGCGAAGGCTCACTTAAGAGACTTCCTAAGGATTCATTCTATTGGTATAAAAAAGTAATTGAATCTCAAGGTGAAGATTTAGATTAATGATAAAAAGTGATGACGAAAGTCATCACTTTTTGTATAGGCAATAATTACTAAAAAATGTCAATATACCATACGAATTTTAAAAGCGTATAATTAACTTTGTGTTATTTTATATAGGAGTTGACATTTTGAATAGAAAACGCAAAAAAGTTTGGTGGATAGTAGGAATTGCGATTGCTGTCTTGATCGTTTTAATTGGAGTAGGAGAAGCATACTTTTTCAATGTGGCTTTTGTACCGGGACAAAAAAGTGTGCTAAATAAATATTCAAGTAAGAAAAAGAAAGACCCATTCGCGCAAAATAAAAAATGGTATGCAGATGCTAAGAAAGAACAATGGTATATAAAATCTGCTTCATCAAATTATTGTCTTGACGCAAATTATATTCCAAAGAAAAATTCGCATAAAACTGCAGTCCTCCTTCATGGCTTTATGAATAATAAAGATACAATGGCTCCTTACGCAGCTATGTTTCATCAATTAGGATATAATGTTTTGATTCCGGATGCCCGAGCTCATGGTAAAAGTCAAGGAAAGTACATCGGATATGGTTGGCCTGAAAAATACGATGTTCAAAAATGGGTTAAAAAGGATATTGCTGAAAAAGGCAAAAAACAAAAGATTGTAATCTTTGGCGTTAGCATGGGGGGTGCAACTACTATGATGACAAGCGGACTTAAGATGCCGAAGCAGGTTAAAGCTTACATTGAAGACTGTGGTTATACTGATGTCAAATCTGAATTTTTGTATGAAGCAAAAGATATATATAAAATGCCTAAGCTAGTTGCTTCAAGTGCCGTTGCAATATTAAGTGGCGTAAGTAAGGCAAATCTTGGTTTTTATTTAGGGGATGCATCAGCTGTCAATCAGCTCAAGAAAAATAAATTACCAATGATGTTTATTCATGGAAGCAAAGATAACTTTGTACCAACTAAAATGGTATATCAAAATTATAAAGCTACTAATGGTCCCAAGGAATTATGGATTGCCGAAAAGGCAGCACATGCTCGTTCGTTTGAAACATATCCCCGTGAGTATAAAGCTCGTGTATCCAAGTTTTTGAATAAATATGTATAAAAAAATCACCAGATCATTTGATCTAGTGATTTTTTGTTTGGTTATAGTATTTTTTTACTTAGTTGCGCCTTGTGGCTTTCTGCGTCCAACAAGCCAAGTAGCAATCAAAGCGATAATAGCTTCAATGATAATCATTGCGATCTTCATAGAAAGGCTAGTGCTGCCAAGCCATACATCAAGGATAATAGAACCAATAATTAAAATTCCCATCCAAATCCATTGAGATTTATCAAAGGCAATACCGTATTCTTCTTCACGACGTCTAATACCTGGCAAAATAGCACCTAAACCAATTAATACGATTACAGCAACGATATTGATAATTAATTCGTACCACCAAAGACCGCTACCGTGCTTAACGTCTTGTGGTGCAAAGCCTAATATTGTGGCAACTGCAGTAACTATTAATAAAGCAAGACCGACTAGCCAAGCAAGTTTATCATTTTTAATATAAACGTATTTTGACGGATATTTAGCTGAGTTCTTTCTTATTCTCATAAATGAGTAGAAGATCCAACAGGTAACACCTGGTGAAACGATTGAATTTAAATTAAGTAACCAGTTAAAGATATCATTCATATCAGGTAGGAAAATACCTAAAATCATAATAAATGATGAAAGGGCAACTGTTAAAATGTAACCGTTAATTGGTAAGCCGTTCTTATCTTTTTTACGTAAGAATTTAGGCATGTACTTATCACCAGTGTCGGAAATAAGCATTCTAGTCATGGCATCCAATAATACGGCAACTAAGGCACAGTTGAATAGCAATGATGTCCAAGCCCAAAGATAAAGCAAGAACTTACCCATACCAAATTGTTCACCAACCATTTGGAAGACATAGTAAGCACCATTCATCTTTAAGTCATTTGGAATATGATATGCGTCGAAGTAAATACCAAGGGCAAATGATCCAAGAATGGTTAAAAATGCAGTCATAATAGCTAAAGCAATCATTGCCTTAGGGAAGTCTGACTTAGGTTTCTTCATCTTAGTTACATAAGGTGCAACTAATTCGCAACCATTCATGGCATAGATAAGCATCCCGACAGTTGACCAATAGTGTAAGTCAAATTTGGGAACGATTGTGTGCCAAGTAAATGGTTGAGTAGCCATATGACCGCCTGATTTTGCTAAACCAACAAAGGCTAAAAGAACAAATAAAACAGTCATAATAACCATTAATCCACCACCAATACTGGAAAGGAATTCCATTGAATTAGCAAAGTGGTGTTCAACAATAATAAAAACAATGAAAACAACAAATGTTAATGCCGCAAACATTGTTGTTGGAATTTTATCTTGAAATCCTTTAGACCCAGTTAATGCCCAGCCAAGGTCAACGATAATTTCGTTTGCTGAGTCAACTGCGTAAGGAATTGAAGCGGCCCAGTATGTCCAGGCCGTAAAGTAACCAAGAAATTCACCATCAGTACCACGTACCCATGATGAAAGTCCACCACCTTCATTACTAAAAGTTGATCCTAATTGTCCAACCATTAGTGAATAAGGGGTTACATAAAGTAAACACATAATAATCCAAGAGGTGATAACCGGCATCCCTTGGTTTTGAAAATTGTACATGATATCGTCTAATCCGATAACAGTACAAAGTGCCATCAAAGTCAAAACAGGCCAGCTGATGGTCTTCATTTTGCTAGTTGAAGTTAAATCGTCCAAGTAATTCTCATCCTTCTCTATTTCTATAGTCTAAACACTTCTCCCACAAATAAATGAGAATGCTGGCGATTTATTTTTAAATTCTTCTCGCATCAATAACTCCTATATAGAAATACCAATATAGATTCTACCTATTAGAAATAACCCTGGCTAGTGTAAAACGCTTTCTATTTACAAAAAGCTCTTTACTTATTTTATGTAAGTTGATATAATGGTACTAACGAAAAGTAAGCTTGTAAAAAGAAAGTAAAGGGGGAGTTAGTATGACAGGACAAATTATCGCTATTGCTATTATTGTGGCAGGTTTATCATTTTTAACTAGAGAGAAAATGCCTGCCGTAGAAAGAGTTAGAAGACACAGATAGAGGTTATATATGGCAAAAACATCACAAGTTATTCGTAATCATAAAGAAGCAAAATACTCAACTAGAGAATATACACGTTGTGAGCGTTGTGGTAGACCGCATTCAGTTTATCGCAAGTTCGGTCTTTGCAGAGAATGCATGAGAGACTTAGCACATCAGGGTCAACTTCCAGGTGTTAAAAAAGCTAGTTGGTAAAATATATACTTCATTAATTAAGTAAAATAAACATCCAAATAAAGTGAAGCTCGAGTTTACTCGGGCTTTTTTGTTGAATTTTTTAGTTTTCTTATCATCTGTTTAATATTATTTTTGGTAAAGTAATTAAAAAGGTACTAAAAAAGGAAGATAGGAAAAACTAAATGGATAAATTTCGTTTTACAAAACGTGAAAAAATATTTTTATTGTTAGCTTTATTTGTATTATTAATGCTATTTGTTTCAAGTTCAATGACGTATCAGCAACAAGAATTACATGATGGCGTAATGAATAAACATTTTAGTTGGCTAGAAGATATCGTTGCCGGTTGGAATTTTACTTATGGCGGAAGAATACATAATGTTCAAATAGATGGAAGGGCAGGCTTAGCCCAATTTGTCCTAAGAAAAATGGCCCATTTTGGTTCATATTTTTTACTTGGTGGTTTTGGGTATTTAGGATTACGCCGAATTTTTAAAGTAAAGTGGGTAGCTCCCATTTTAACTTGGTTTGCAGCAATTGCCTTTGCAGCCTTTGATGAATATCATCAATATTTAACGGGAGATCGTACTCCAAGTGTCCATGATGTGATTCTAGATGGCTTAGGTGCCTTAACTGCGATCCTGTTGATCATGTTTATTTCTTTCATTAAAAATCAATATTTCAGTAAGAAAAGCTAGGTTTAATGTTTGATACCATTGAATTTTAAAGTACTGTGAGTTAAGATAATAACGTTAATTAATATTAGAAAAAAGAAAGAAGGATCCTTATGTCAGGACATTCAAAATGGCACAATATTCAAGGCCGCAAGAATGCGCAAGACGCAAAGAGAGGTAAAGTTTTCCAAAAGTTATCTCGTGAAATTTATATGGCTGCAAAGAGTGGTGGTCCTGATCCTGATGGGAATCCTGCATTACGTATGGTAATTGATAAGGCACGCTCAAACAACATGCCTAAAGACAATATCCAACGTGCGATCAAGAAGGCCGAAGGTGGCTCAGATGAACACTACGACGAAATCACTTATGAAGGTTACGCTCCAGGTGGTGTAGCAGTATTTGTTGAAGCTTTGACTGATAACAAGAACCGTACTGCTTCAGATGTTCGTGTTGCTTTCACTCGTAATGGTGGTTCACTTGGTGCTACTGGTTCAGTTGCTTACATGTTCGACCGTAAAGGTTACATTGTAATTGATCGTTCAACTACTGATGCTGATGAAGATCAAGTTTTACTTGATGTTATGGACGCTGGTGGTGATGACCTTCAAACTAGTGATGATGCATACGAAATTTATACTGATCCTAAGCAATTTGCAGAAGTTCGTGATGCACTTATTAAAGCTGGTTACAAGCTCGCTGATGCTGAATTGACTATGATTCCACAAAACACCACTCCAGTTCCAGCAGATAAGAAGGAACAATTTGAACACTTAGTTGAAGCACTTGAAGATAGTGATGATGTTCAAAATGTTTATACTGCAGCAGCTGATGAAGATTAGTTAAAAAGATATAGCTTAGTCCAATTGGATTAAGCTATTTTTTATTAAAAAAATTTATTTATCAAAAGAAAAATTCTTCTTTTTTGCGTAATAAGTAGTGTGATGCAAAAAAGGAGGATTTTTTTATGCAAGTTAAAGAGATCATAAAGAAATTGTTAGTATCTGCTATTGAACTTAAAGCAAGCGATATTTTCTTTTTTCCTAAAAAAGAAAGCATAGTTGTTGATTATAGAACACATAGTGGCGTTATTAGGCAACGAAGTTATTCTTTATCAGAGGGACAAGAAATCATTAATTTTTTAAATATAGTGCTCAAATGGATATAGCAGAACATCGCCGCCCGCAAGTAGGAGCAATGATTTATAGCTTAGGTGAGAAGAAATATTACTTAAGATTATCAAGTTTAGGTGATTTTACTGATCAAGAATCTTTAGTTATTCGAATTATCTATGGAATTGAAAATAGTAAATATTTTTTTGATAAACAATTTATAAAATTAGAAAAATTAGCCACTAAGCGTGGATTAATTGTAACTAGTGGTCCTACAGGTTCTGGAAAAACTACAACTATGTATGAAATTGCTAAAAAATTAAGTGAAAACAGGATAGTTATGACAATTGAAGATCCAGTTGAAGTATATGAATCATCTTTTTTGCAATCACAAGTCAATAATGAAGCAGGAATAGATTATCAAAGCTTACTAAAAGCTGCATTGAGACATCGACCTGATATTTTGATTATTGGTGAAATTCGAGATCAAGGTACAGCGAGATTATCGGTTGATGCAGCACTTAGTGGACATTTGGTTCTTGCCACAGTACATGCTAAAAGTACTTTTCAAACTATTTCACGGCTAGAAGGGTTAGGAATTAGTAATGATGAACTTAAAAATTGTTTAACTGCTATTTCTTATCAACGTTTAATGCCTAGTGACAATGAAGTTAGGTGTTTGATGGATATCGCAAGTGGTGAATCACTTAAAAGTGAGCTGAACAAATCGATTCGTAGTGACTTTGTTAGTTGGCAGAAAAATTTAAATGCTTTATGGAAAGGAGGAGAGATTAATGATGAAGTATATTGGCAGTACCAAGAAGGATAAATTAAACGGCGAAGAACAATTAGCTTTTTTAGATTATTTGAAAAATAGTTTAAATAATGGCTTTTCATTAAGCAATTCAATTGAACTAATGCCAGTGTTATGGCCAAAACAAAGAGTATTAATGGGAAAATTGGCTCGTAGAATGAAAAATGGTGCTAGTTTAAGTGAAGAATTAATAAAACTGGGTTTTTCAAGAACTATGGTAACTCAAGTAAATTTATCACTGCAACAAGGCAATCTAACAGAATGCTTAGAGCAATTGGCTATATTAAGTCGCTTAAAACAGGAACAAATAAAAAAATTGCGTGCGGAATTATCCTATCCGCTTGTTTTAGCAATTATGATGATTGTTTTATTAATGTTTATGCAGTCTTTTATTTCAATGCAATTTAACAATACAAGTGAGCATTCTGGTGACTTGGTCATATTAATTTTGATTATCTTAATTGGAAGTGGAATTTACTTTTTTACAAGAATCATCTCATTGTTAAATAAGCAAGATTATATTTCAATGAAGAAATTAATTAGATATCCAATTATTGGGAGAATTATTTTATTATATGTAAATTATTTATTAGTTTATGACATTGGGATGTTGCTAGCTGGCGGTTTTTCACTGCAGAAAATGTGTGAGTATGCAATAAAACAAGAGAAAGATTCTCTTCAGCATACTTTAGGACAAAATATTGGGCAGCAATTGGTAAAAGGAAAGAGTATAGAAGAAATAATAAAAAAAGAAGATTTTCTGCCGACTAGTTTGCTTATTTTGCTTAAAACAGGGTCTCAAAGAAGCGATTTAAGTAAAAGATGTTTAATTTTGGGTCGAAGTTTATTTCTTGATTTGACTGCAAAAGTCGAAAAATTAGTTGTTAATATTCAACCTATTTGTTTCATTTTAATTGGGGTTTGCATTATTGGAATGTATCTGAAATTATTACTGCCAATGTATTCAATGATGCAAAATATTTAGAGGTAAAGATATATGAAGAATAAAATAAAGAGATATTTGCTAAATATTTTAGCGAAAAGTCGACGACAAGAGGGATTTACTTTAATTGAAATGGTAGTGGTAATTGCTATCATTGTAATTCTAGTTTTATTGATTGTCCCCAATTTATTAGGGCAAAAAAAGAAAGCAGAGACTAAAACTGGGGATGCCTTTAAAGTAACTATTCAAACTCAAGTTGAATTATATAAAGATGATAAGGGGAAATTACCAGCAAGCTTTGATGAATTAGTAAAGAATGATTATTTGACAGAAGATCAAAAGAAAAAAGCTGAAGAAAAGAAATATTCAATTAATAAAGATGGTGAAGTTGAAATTTCCAAGAATCAAGGCTAGTGCGTTTACTTTAATTGAAACCTTAATTACCTTAACTATTTGTTGCGGAATACTATTAATTGGAAGCTTGCAGTTAAGAAAAAGCCAAAACCGGTTAATTTTTGATAATACAACTAAAGAAGTTATGGCTGCTTTAGATCAGGCTTCGCGAATAAGCACAATTACAGACGATACCGTTACTGTCATTTTTTCAAAAGAAAAACATTATATTAATTTATCTGGTCCAAATTATAATAAGCAAATTGAGATTAATAAAAATATTGATATTGAAGGACTCAGTAAATTCCGCTTTAGCAGTTCAGGATCTTCTAAACCAATTACTGTAACTTTTAGTGGTTATGGACTAAGAAGAGAGAAAAAATATCAGATGCTGTGGGGACGTGCAACAGAATGAAGCGAATACAAGGATTTTTTATGTTAGAAAGCTGTATAGCGATTATTATCTCTGTTATTGCAGTGAGCTGCTTTTATTTAACCGTAGTAGAGAGTAGAAAAAATGGCTATAAAATAGAACGAAAAGCAGATCATGCATATGCTTACCATGTTTTACACAAAAATAATTTAGATCAAATTTTAGTTCATGATCGAATATATAAAAAAGCGGGACCAAATTATATTTATGACACGACTAATCATCAAAAAATCAAAATTAAAAACTAACGGGTTTTTATTGGCTGAAGCTATTTTTTCATTAGTTATAGTTATTTTGATTTTGACAATTTTGCAAAATATATTATTCAGTATTAAGAAAATAAATATGAGTGAAAATAATCAGGTCAATGATCTAGCATATGCGTATGTTCAATTAAATAATTTTATGCATGCTAAGGATACTAGAACAGTTTATCCTGTTAAAGATAATCATGATGATAAGAGTGCTACTTTTACTAGAATAGATAATAAGAAGAACGAGGAAACTTATAATATTGAATATTATTTAAAAAAGAAAGTGTTAAAAGTTTCTAAGGTAGGTACAAAAAGTACGGGTGGATATATGCCATTGATTTTCAATATTAGGGATGCAAAATTTGAAACTAAAAAAGATAAAATTATTATCCATATTGATGAGTACAATAAAGGGAAATCTGATCTAGTATTTCAACTTGACGAAAAAGTAGATGAAAAAGAAGATGTTAAAAAGAAAAAAGATCTCAAGAAAGCTAAAGGGAAGCGTATTATTTAGTAGCATATTAGTATTAGTAACTACAATACTTTTCATTCAAATGTATCAAAATATTTTTATTACTAGTATGGAAAATAATATGCTGATAATAAAAATATTAACGGAATAAATGACTTTTCTTGCACCTCTATTTACCTTTCTTTAAAATAGTGAGGTAATAGGGGGACTACTAAATGGAAAATTTTGAAAAATTATTTAATCAATTTTTAGATTGCGTACAAACTTTACAAAATGCATTGAATGTTTCATTCACAGAAGCATTAGTAGAAACTTTTGATAACTTAGAGCAAGGAAAAATCAAAGTTGAAAATGGTGCACCTGATGAAAAGACCGTTGCAGAATTAAGCAAAAAGTACCAAGCTCTTAATTATGACAGTATTAGTCAAAAGGAAAAAGCGCAAGTATTTACTTTTCTAACCTTAAAGGCGATCAATGATGATGGCCGTGAAGTAAATCAAATGCCAACTCCACCAGCAATTTCAACTGTGGTTGCTATGTTGATGCACAAATTGCTTAGTAATAAGAAAATGGAGATTGTTGATCCAACTGTGGGCACAGGTATTTTACTTTTCTCAGTTATTTCACAGCTCAAGGCACTTAACCATTCTAAGGATCAATATAAACTTGTTGGAATTGATAATGACGAAGAAATGTTGAACTTAGCTGATGTGGCAGCTCATTTAAATGATATTGATATTGAATTGTATTGCCAAGATGCATTAATGCCATGGATGTGTCCAAATGCTGATGCAATTGTAAGTGATCTACCAGTGGGTTATTATCCAATTGATGAGAATGCTAAAAACTTTGAAAATAGAGCAGAAAAGGGTCACTCTTTTGCACACTTGTTGTTAATTGAACAAATTATTAAGAATTTAAAGCCAGGAGGTTATTCATTCTTAGTAGTTCCTAAGTCGATTTTATCTGGTAAGATTGGTGCAGATTTTATGCCTTGGCTCACCAAAAAAGTATATTTAAAAGCCATTGTAGAATTACCTGATGATATGTTTAAAAATAAATTTAATCAAAAATCAGTTTTGGTATTCCAAAATCATGGTGGAGATGCAAAAGCAAGTGAAGTTTTATTAACTAAGCTTGAATCATTAAAGAAACAAGAATCTTTGATTCGCTTTAATGTCAAATTAAACGAGTGGTATACTAAAATCACTGAGTAATTCGCATGCTTAAAAATATACGAGTGGAGGAAAGTATTTTATGAAAAAGGTTTTGGCTATTAATTCTGGTAGCTCATCATTTAAATACAAGTTATTTTCATTACCAGCTGAAAAAGTAATTGCAAAGGGAATGGCCGATCGTGTTGGTCTTGCCAATGCATCTTTTGAAATTAAACTTGCTGATGGAACAGATCATGTTGAAAAAACAGATATTCCTGACCAAGAAGCTGCGGTTAGCTTGTTGTTAAAGTTTTTAAAAGAGTTTAATGTTGTTGAAGACTTAAATGAAATTGTGGGTGTAGGCCATAGAGTTGTTAATGGTGGTGAATACTTTAAAGATTCAACTATTATTAATAAAGAAAATCTACAAAAAATCTATGAATTACAAGATTATGCACCACTTCATAACCCAGCAGAGGGTCGTGGTATTGAAGCCTTTATGAATGTTTTGCCTAACGTTCCTCAAGTAGCAGTCTTTGATACTACTTATCACTATAGTCTTGATCCGGTACATTATTTGTATTCTATTCCTTATAAGTATTATGAAAAATATGGTGTACGTAGATACGGTGCTCATGGTACATCAATTCGTTATACTGCTCCTCACGCTGCAAAAATGCTGGGTAAAGACCTTAAGGACTTAAAACTAATAGTTTGTCATTTAGGATCTGGTGCTTCAATTACTGCAGTTAAAGATGGTAAGTCATATGATACGTCGATGGGCTTTAGTCCAATTGCTGGTGTTACAATGGCTACACGCTCAGGTGATATTGATCCTTCACTTATTCAACATTTGATGCATGTAGAACATAAGTCAATGGATGAAATGATTCATATTTTGAACAGTGAATCTGGCTTATTAGGTTTATCGGGTATTTCTCCTGATATGCGTGATATCAGAGAAAGTGATACTGAACGGGCTAAACTTGCTAGAAATATCTTTATTAACCGCATTGTTCGTTACGTAGGTGCATATACTGCCGAAATGGGCGGTGTAGATGCAATTATCTTTACTGCCGGAATTGGTGAACATGATGCTGGGGTAAGAAAAGCAGTTATGGATGCATTTAAGTTCTTAGGCGTTGAACCTGATTATGAAGCAAATGAAGAAAATGGTGAACACTTTATCACTAAGCCAGGTTCTAAAGTTAAAGCAATGGTTATTCCAACTAACGAAGAATTGATGATTGAACGTGATGTTGTTCGTTTAACTAATATTAATTAGTTTTTTATTCGCTCATTTTGCTGGTCTGTGCTACAATAGGAGAGTCTCAAGGGGATGTTTTGGGATTCGACAGGCGTAGACCCGCATTGACTGCGATTCGTAGGTTACGTCTACGTAAAAACGTTACAGTTAAATATAACTGCAAATAACAAAAATTCTTACGCATTAGCTGCTTAATTTAGCGCATGCGTTGCTCTTGACCAGTTTACTCGTGACTGGTTTTCGAGTATCAACTTTAGCGAGTTACGTTTAACTACCTCACCTGAATAGTTAAAAAGAGTCTTAACAGGTTAGCTGGTTCATACTAGCCCTGTTATATGGCGTTTTGAACTAGTGAAGTTTAAGTAATATAACTATGATCGTAGAGGTTAATGACGAGATGCGTTTGGACAGGGGTTCAATTCCCCTCATCTCCATAGATAAAAATAGAACCGCTCTAGTAAGTTGTCTAGAGCGGTTTTTTTGATGCTTTGCTAGAAAATGCACTAAATTTAATTCAGTCATAAATTCAATCTATATAAATTAAAGATAATCTTTAGTTATGGATAAACTATATAAATAAGTATTAAACATTATAAGTTGCAATAAGTATAATAACCAATGTTAAATAGATTGGAAAAAAAGGAGAATTAAATGATCGAATACAAAAATAATTATTTTGAAGGAGAACGAATTATTTACGGTTTAAACGATGCTACTCTCGATGGTATTACTTTTGGAAATGGTGAATCTCCTTTAAAAGAAACAAAGAATATAAATTTAAAAAATTCAATTTTCAAATGGAAATATCCACTTTGGTATGCTGAAAATATAAATGTAGAAGATACTATTTTTGAAACTATGTCTAGAAGTGGAATCTGGTATACCACTAACATTTCTATAAAAAATAGTGCGTTGCAAGCTCCTAAATTATTTAGAAGAGCCAATCATATTGTTTTAGATAACGTTCATTTTTCTAATGCGGAAGAAACAATGTGGACTTGTGATGATATTAGAATTACTAATTCCCAAATTAATGGCGATTACTTCGGAAAAGATAGTAAAAATATTTATTTAGACAACGTTAGTGTTATTGGAAATTATGTTTTTGATGGAGCTGAAAATGTAGAAGTACATAACTCAACTTTTATTTCTAAAGACGCATTTTGGAATTGTAAGAACGTTGAAATATATGATTCTACAATTGATGGTGAATATTTAGCTTGGAATACTAATAATATAAAATTTATTAATTGTAAAATTGAAAGTGATCAAGGTTTAAATTATATTGATTATTTAACAATTAAAAATAGTTCATTAATTCATGCTGATTTGGCATTTGAATATGTGTCAAATATGGACGTAGAACTTAATGCTACAATTGATAGTATAAAGAATCCGATTTCTGGAAAAATTTCTGTACCTGAAATCAGAACTTTGATTATAAATTCCAATAAAGTGGACCATGCAAAAACAGAAATTGTTTGTTCAAATATTATTCAAAAAGTAGATCATTCAGATACACATCAACAACCAAAGGATTAGTGATAATATGCAATATGATTTTGAAAATGCGCCAGATAGAACAAATACTGGTTCGGTAAAATGAAATGTAAATTCAGGCGAATTACCTATGTGGATTGCAGATATGGATTTTAAAACTGCCCCTGAAATCATTAAAGCTATGAAACAGAAGATTGCCTTGGGTGCATTTGGTTATGAATTTCCTAAAGAAGATTATTTTAATGCAGTAGCGGATTGGTATGAAACAGAGCATAAATATCGTCCAGAGCATAATTGGATGATTTTTACTACGGGTGTTGTACCTGCTATTTCTTCAGTTGTACGAAGAGTTTCTCACATCGGTGACAATGTTCTAGTGCAGGAGCCAGTATATAATATTTTTTATAATTCAATTTTGAATAATGGGCGACATGTTTTATCAAGTGATCTAAAATTTGATGGTCAAGAATATATTGTTGATTGGCATGATTTAGAAGAAAAATTAGCTAATCCATTAACAACATTGATGATTTTTTGTAATCCTCATAATCCTGTTGGTAGAGTTTGGACTGCCGAAGAAGTGCAACGAATTGCAGATCTTTGTTTTAAGCATCATGTAGTTTTACTATCGGATGAAATTCATGGTGATTTGGTTAGAAAAGGTCCAGACTATATACCTGCTTATAGTGTTAGCAGCAAAGCCCGCAATAATGTAATTTCATTAGTTTCTCCAAGTAAGACCTTCAATGTTGCTGCTCTTCATGCAGCAACAGCAATTATACCGGGTGAAAATTTACGGGCAATAGTTAATAGAGGGCTAAACAGTGATGAGATTGCAGAACCTAATCTTCTAGCTATTCCTGCAACTATTGCAGCTTATGAGAACGGACATAAATGGCTTAAAGCTTTAAAGAAACAATTAGATAAAAATTTTGAATATGCGGTAGATTTTATTCGAGATAATATTCCGGAATTAAGAGTTATTAGTGGGGATGCAACCTATTTAATGTGGATGATACTCAAAAAGTTACGATAAGTTCTCAAGAATTAGCTAAATTTATTAGGGAAAAGACAGGCTTAATAATTTCAGCAGGCAATGTTTATCGTGGAAATGGTAACAATTTTATTAGGATAAATTTAGCTTGTCCATTAAAGATGGTTAAAGATGGTATGGCTAGGTTAGCTACAGCTATAAGTAAATATAAAAATTAATTATATATTTAAGAAAAGGGTTTCATTTTTATCAATATAAAGTATATACTTTATGTGAGGTGATTTAAATGGAACCATTATTTTTGACCCCGTACTTTAGACCTAAAATTTGGGGCGGTCGTAAATTAAAAGATATTTTTAACTATGATATTCCAGATGGAAAAGTTGGTGAAGCATGGATTATTTCTGGCTATAAGGATGATGCATCAACTGTTACTGATGGCCCACTTAAGGGTAAGTCATTAAGAGAAGTTTACTTAGAACATCCAGAATTATTTGGTAATCCTAAGGCTAAGGAATTTCCATTACTTGTTAAATTCTTAGATGCTAATGACAATTTATCAGTACAAGTACACCCGGATGATGACTATGCACGTAAGGTGGAAAATGATTCAGGTAAGACTGAAAGCTGGTATGTAATGCAAGCAGATCCAGATGCTTATATTATCTATGGTCACCATGCTAAGAATCGTGAAGAACTTGCAGATATGATTCACAAGGGCGAATGGGATAAACTTTTAAGAAAAGTTCCAGTTAAAGCCGGCGACTTTTTCTATGTTCCAGCAGGCACAATTCATGCTTTAACCAAGGGATGTCTTGTAATTGAAACACAGCAATCAAGTGATGTTACTTACCGTCTTTACGATTATGATCGTGTTGATCAAAAGACTGGTAAAAAACGTGAACTTCATATGCAAAAGTCAATTGATGTAACAACTGTTCCACATGTTGATCCAAAGCTTAATGTGCATACTGAAAAAGATCAAGATGCTGAAATCAAAACTTTAGTAGAGCCACCAGTTTCACCACACTTTTATTTATGGCAAATTGATTTGGATGGTACTTGGAAGACCGGTTTAAAGAATCATCCATATTTGTTAGTTTCTGTAATTAAAGGCGAAGGAAAGCTTGAAGCTGATGGAAAATCATATGATTTAAAGATGGGAACTAATTTAATTATTCCAAATGAGATGAAGAAATTCACATTCACTGGTAAAATGAGAATAGTTATGTCTGCACCAGGTGAGGAATAACCGTTTAATTTATCAGAATTAGGAGTGAGAATTTGTGATCTATATCGCTTGTGGCTCAGTTATGATGGTGATTGGTATAATTTGGCTGATTTCACCGGCTAAAAAACCTAATCGAATTTATGGCTATTTATCTTATCTTGCGCAAGTTAATCAGGAGAGTTTTAAATTTGCTCAGAAGAGGGCAAGTTTGTATTGTATTCTTTTTGGTTTGATTCAAGTTGTGATAGGATTAATTATTCACTTTTTGAATTGGGATCGCTTTTTTCTCGTTTGGCTCTTAACTTTTTATTTATTTATTTTATTGCCAATAGTTTATACCGAAAAAAGTTTGAAAAAATTTTTAGTTAAGCGGCATGAGCTACCACATGACTATATTGATCCCGACAAAGTGAAGCGTCAAAGAACAAAAGGATTTAGGGATCGATAATGAGTTTAAATATATTAATGGTTGAAGATGACAACTCCGTTGCTGAAATGATGGGGATGTTTTTCAAAAAAGAAGGTTGGCAACAAGATATTGCTGTTGACGGTGTCGAAGCCGTCGACATGTTTAGAAAAAATGCAGATAAGTATGATTTAATTACTTTGGATTTGAATTTACCTAAAAAAGACGGTATTCAAGTTGCCAAAGAAGTGAGAGCAATTTCACCTACTGTACCAATTATTATGCTTACTGCTAGGGGAAGTGAATCAGATCAAGTACTAGGTCTTGGTATTGGAGCTGATGAATATGTCACTAAACCTTTTAGTCCAATTGCTTTAATTGCTAGAATCAAGGCACTTCATCGTAGAGTTATGATGGAAGAAGAGCCGGATACTGCTAAAGAAGATAAGCAAGATTATGAAATTACCACAAAACACCTAAAAATTTCTAAAAATAGACGAGAAGTATTGTTTGACAAGCAACCTGTAACTAATTTAACTCCAAAGGAATTTGACTTGCTTTATACGATGGCTCAAAAGCCTAAGTAAGTCTTTTCTCGTGAACAATTATTAGAGCTGGTTTGGGGATATGAATACTACGGAGAAGAAAGAACAGTAGATGCTCATATTAAGAAACTGCGCCAAAAATTAGAGAAAGTTGGAGCTAAAGTTATCCAAACCGTTTGGGGAGTTGGATATAAGTTTGATGATTTGCAGGTAGAATAATAATGAAATTAATTTACCAAAATATGCTAGGGTTTCTATTAATTATTGTAACTACAATTTCAATTATTGGATATTCCGAGATAGGCTATGCACGTGATCAAGCATATATGCAAAATTATCAAAGAATGGAAGGTTATGCTAATTCTTTAGGAAATTTAGCAGCAGCTGAGGGAAAAGACGATACAGCAATATTAAGCAATAGCTTTTTAAATCAGTTAGAATTTATTCTTCGCGGGGATGATGTTCATTTACGAATTTTTAATGAAAAAAATGAGCAAATTTATCCTAAGACTAGAGAAAAAATACAATTATCTAAAAATATTTTTGCTACTTTAAAAAATGGTCAAGAGATTCGTATTCAAAATAATCACAATGAAAATGCGCCAATTGCATCAACTAAGGATGCCTATACAGGTGTTTTAGTTCCTTGGATGAATGGGAAAAATTTAATTGGTGTAGCGTGGATAAGTTCCAGAGTTAAGCATGTTGAAAGACCGATATATATGGCCAAACGCAATTTGCTTAGAGCGTTGTTGACTACAGTTGCAGTTGGTTTGATTCTGAGTTTTATTATTTCATATTACTCTACTAAACGAATTAAACGTTTATCACGCGCTACGCAAAAAGTAGCTTCAGGTAACTTTAATGTGCAGATCAAACATAAAGATAGCGATGAAATTGATCAGTTAGCTGAAAACTTTAATCAAATGGTATTAGCATTAAAGCGATCCAATGAAGAAGTCAAGGCGCAAGAAAATCGGCGGGACCAATTTATGGCAGATGCTGCTCATGAAATGAGAACACCATTAACTACTATTAATGGAATTCTCGAAGGATTACAATATGATGCAATTCCAGAAGAATCTAAACCTAAATCGATAGCATTGATGCAGAGAGAAACTAAACGATTAATTAGATTAGTTAATGAAAATTTGGATTATGAAAAAATTCGTAATAATCAAATCAATTTAATTAAAACTAATTTTAATGCTACGCCGGTATTATTAGACTTAAAATCGCAATTAATGCAGAATGCTAAAAAAGCTGGCGATAAGTTGATTTTTGAAGTACCGACTGATCTACCAATTTATGCGAATCGTGATCGTTTCACTCAAGTAATGGTCAATTTGGTACAAAATGCAATTCAATTTACTCATGATGGTAAAATTAAAGTCTCTGGTAAAAGATTAAAGCATGGAGCTGAATTTAGTGTTAAAGATAATGGTATTGGTATGAGTGACGATCAAATTAAATATATTTTTGAGCGTTTCTTTAAAGCTGATCCATCCCGTGCGCGAATGGGAACAGGTGAATCAGGACTAGGACTTGCTATCGTATCTTCGTTGATTAAGCAGCATGGTGGTAAGATAACCGTTGATTCTAAGCCTGGTCAAGGAGCTACATTTACGGTAACTTTTTATGATAAAGGTTATGAACAATTTATTGAAAAATAGTGCTGAAACGACGTTAGAAGCATCTAACGTCGTTTTGTATTACATAAGATATTGACCTTCTTCATTTTTGTGATATTATGCTTACTAAAAGTAAGCTAATTGAAACTAAGGGAGGCATATTATTATGAACGTAAAATTAGATATCTCATCATTTGGTGAAACTACCCCTTTAGAAAAAACAGGTAAAACTATTAGTCATGATCAACGAATTCGTGATCTATTGAAAGAAATAGTTTTAGCAGACCATCTTGGAATTGATGCATTTGCAATTGGAGAGCATCATAGAAAAGATTTTGCAGTTTCTGCTCCTGAGATAGTTTTAACTGCTGCCGCTGCTAAAACTAAACAAATCCATCTGTCTAGTGCAACGACTAATATGCCAACTATTAATCCAATTCGAGTCTATGAACAATATGCAACTATGCACCAGGTCGTATTGAAATTATGGCAGGACGTGGTTCATTTACTGAAGCATTTGATCTTTTTGGCTATGATTTAGAAAATTACGATGAGCTCTTTATCGAAAAATTAAAAATGTTGCTCAAAATGAATGAGAGTGAAATATTAGATTGGCAAAAAGGTAAATTTACACCGCAGGTTGATCATGTTGGTGTCTACCCACGTACTAATGTACCACTTCCTATTTCTGTTGCTACTGGTGGGAATATCGAATCAACTATTAGAACTGCAGAGATGGGGCTGCCAATTGTATATGCCATTATCGGGGGAAATCCATTAGACTTTAAGCCTCTGATAGATTTGTATCGGGCAGTTGGTAAAAAAGTTAATAATGATTTAAGTAAAATGACGGTGGGAGCTCATTTTTGGGGATGGCTTAATCAAGACAAGGAAAAGGCGATTGATGAATACTTTTATCCTACTAAATTACTTATTGATCAAATTAGTAAGGAAAGACCACAGTGGCAAGAGATGACATATAAGCAGTATTTAGAAGCTGTTGGAGAAAACGGCGCAATTTTTGTTGGAGATAGTAATACAGTTGCCAATAAGATTATTAAAACAATGGAAAATTTGGGATTAAATAGTTTTTATTTACATTTGCCTATTGTCTCAATGCCACATGAAGATATACTCAATGCTATTAGAATTTATGGTACAGAAGTTGTACCTAAAGTTAAGGATTATTTTAGTAAAAAGGACAATACAAAAGCTATTAATTTTAAATAGAAAGAATAACAGGTAGGCGATAACGCCTACCTGTTATTTTATCGTATTGGAACTACTAGATTGACTATTTTTAGTAGTTACATTTTTAATATCTTGAGAAACTTGAGTAATATCCTGAGTTCGATTCTTTAATTCTGGTGCATTAGTACGATAAAGGTTAGTTGTGGTTCCGTGATGCTTACTATAAAGAGAAGTCGAATTAGATGCAAGTTCTTTTCTAATTTCAAGCATCTTTTGATAATTTTCAGAATAGTTAAACTGAGTTGGATCAGTAGGAACAAAACCAGTAGGAGTGTAGAATCGTAATAAATTATGATTATTGAGCAAATCAGAATAGTGAAGAGAATCTTTAGCTTTTTGAGCTAATTCTGTTATTTCTTTCTTTTCTTGAGAGGTAAAGTTAATAATTTGTTTACCATTTTTACGATTATAAACTGTGCCTTTAATTCCTTTTGCCCCAACTATTACGTATTTTTCACTAACAATTGTACCATTTCGAAAAACGATCCAGTTTTGTCTATTCTGTGAAAGCATATCGCTACCAAATTGAACATATTCTTTGGTATTGATTCCCAATAAATGCAGTAAAGTTGGTAAAACATCAATCTCACCAGCAATTTCGTGATTTATTTTACCTTTTAAATTGTTAGCATGAATCATAAATGGAACACGTTGCATTTGGACATTATTATAAGTATTCCAGGTATCAGAACTTTCACCAATAATAGGTGCTAAAGTTTCATTTTCAGAGTTGCTTAAACCGTAGTGATCGCCATAGATGACGACCATAGTATTTTTATAAAGACCAGAAGATTTTAAGTAATCAAAGAATTCTCGAAGAGCTTCATCTAAATAATGAGCTGTTTCAAAATAATTATTTATTGTTTGATCACTAGTGTTAGTCGTTTTAAAGCTAGAATCTTGATCTTCTTTATCTAGATCAAATGGAATATGGTTAGTAACTGTAATGAATTTAGTATAGAACGGCTGTTGCATTTGCTCTAAATATTTAATACTTTCGGCAAATAATAATTTATCCTTTAGGCCATATCCACTACTATCTTTGGCTTGCGAAGTATAATAATTTTTATCGAAAAAGTAATTATAGCCCATGTTTTTATAAACATCGTTTCTATTCCAGAAACTACCTACATTGCCATGAAAGACTGCTGAAGTATAACCATCACTACGTAAAATTTGTGGTGCTGCTTGAAATGTGTTTTCAGAGCCTAATGATGTAAATAAAGAGCCATCTGAAATTCCATAAGTACTAGTTTCAAGCATATTTTCAGCATCACTAGTTCTACCTAAACCTACTTGATGATAAAAGTTATCAAAACTGATAGTATGTTTGTTTTTATAAAGTGAGTTTAAAAATGGAGTAACTTCTTTTCCATTAACTTTTAAATTAATTAAAAATTGCTGGAAGCTTTCAAGGTGAATAACGATAACATTACGATTTTTTTCAACACCGAAATAAGATTTTGCCGGTTTAGCATAATTCTTTTTGGTGAAATTTAAAATGTTGTTTAGGTCAGATGCATTGGCATTTTTAGTAACTTGTACGTTTTGTGCGCTTTTGAATCCGTCATAGGCACTAAATGCATCAATACCTAAGTATTTAACTACATAAGAACGATCGAATGTATTTCTTAAAAGACGAGGACGCGAAGTTTCGGCTAAAAAGAGATTTAAAGTTAAGATTAAAGCTCCGACTGATGTAATTGCGAATGGAGTTGAAAGACCATAGGATTTTTGATCAATTTTGATTTTATGTAGGATCAATAATGTGATGATAACAATTAAATCAATCCAGATAATAATATCGGTTGGATGAAGTAGGGCTACGGTACTTTTCCCTAAGCCTTGTGATACTTTACCAGCATTCGTCATTGTTTTAATTGTTAAAAAATCCGAAAACTGGCGATAATAAATTATGTTAGCAAATAATAGGGCCGTATTAGCAAAGTCCATTACCAGCATAGCAACATAGGAGACAATTGGTTTTGGAAAATAAAAACCAATACTAATTAAAATTGTAGCTGTACCTATGGGACTGAGCCACATGATTATGTGTTGGTATGGATCAGATAAACCCAGGTTGAAGTCGAAATAAGCTGCAAAAATATATTTTATCCAAAAACAAAATACCAAAAGAACTAAGAAGCCTGTACGAGTTTGGATAAAGTTAATAAGTTTCTTTTTCTTCATGATTACTCCTTTAACTTCCTTTAATTTTAAAGGTTGAAACGGGTTAAAACAACGTTTTGCAAAGAGTTATCTCTTTTTTAATAATTTGACAATTGAAAAATGGGTATAATCTATAATGAATACTTTAGAAAGGGGCAAAGTATGCTGTTTTTTGGCCCGCTGTATAGTTTCTTGGCAAAACAATATGCGACAAATATCAATCATTTTGCATTAGTTAAGCTAACCTTGCTCGCTTTAGATAAAACTGTTTTTTATTTTTTGATTTTTGCTGTTATACGTTTAATATGGTTGCTGTTTGTGCGTCGAAGAAGATCAATAAAATCAGAAGCCGGTGTCTGGATTTTTGCATTTTATTTGATTTTGATTTTGATGTTAACAACATTTAGGGATACGTATTTTCCTTGGCAACCTAACTTAAATTTTAGCAGGCCACTTAGTGACGTTAACTTAATTTTTATGAAAGAAACTTGGAAAATGATTTATGCACCTAGTCGGTTAGATTTCTTTTATAATTCCTTTGGTAACGTACTTTGTTTTGTACCTTTTGGAATATTATTTCCAATTGTATTTTCGAAAAAAGAATCTTTTTTAAAAACTACAATTTCAGGTATGTTTCTGTCAATAGGTATTGAAACGCTACAGTTTTTATTAATGACAGGTGTTAGTGATATTGATGACGTGTTTTTTAACACTTGTGGCGCTATTTTAGGCTATTTAATATATATTCTTTTCAAAAAAAGGTGAATGCGCTTATAATTGGTACTGGTATTCAAGAAATAAGATTGTTAAAATAAAAATGTTAAAATTTTTAATAGTTAGGAAGCAGATTTATGAGTTTAATTAAATTTGATAGTAGTAAGTTAACTCCATTTATTCATGAAAATGAATTATCTGAAATGCAAGCAATGGTTAATGCTGCTAATGAAGAATTACGTGATGGTACTGGTGCAGGCAGCGATTTCCGCGGTTGGTTAAATTTGCCAGTTGATTACGACAAAGAAGAATTTGACCGTATCAAGAAAGCAGCTAAGAAGATCCAATCAGATTCAGATGTTTTGATTTGTATTGGTATCGGTGGTTCATACCTTGGTGCACAAGCTGCAATTGAATTCTTGAATAGCAATTTCTACGGCAAGGAAGACAATGGCATGCCAACTGTTGTATTCTGTGGTAACTCACTCTCAGGTTCATACCTCTATGACCTTATTGAATGGGTAGGTGACAAGGACTTTAGTATTAACGTAATTTCTAAGTCAGGTACTACTACTGAACCATCAGTAGCATTCCGTATCTTCAAGGACAAGTTAATCAAGAAATACGGTAAGGAAGAAGCTGCTAAGAGAATTTACGCAACTACTGACCGTCAAAAGGGTGCTTTGAAGACTGAAGCTGATGCAGAAGGCTACGAAGAATTTGTAGTTCCAGATGACATTGGTGGTCGTTACAGTGTTCTTACTGCTGTTGGTTTACTTCCAATTGCTGCTTCAGGTGCTGATATTGATGAATTAATGAAGGGTGCAGCAGATGCTCGTGCTGATTACACTGATACTGATTTGTCAAAGGCTACTCCATACCAATACGCAGCAATCCGTAACATTCTTTACCGCAAGGGTTACACTACTGAAATTGTAGAAAACTACGAACCAAGTTTAAGAATGTTTGGTGAATGGTGCAAGCAATTAATGGGTGAATCAGAAGGTAAGGATCAAAAGGGTATTTGGCCATCAAGTGCTAACTTTACTACTGACCTTCACTCACTTGGTCAATACATCCAAGAAGGTTTACGTAACTTATTTGAAACTGTTATTCGTGTTGAAAATCCACGTCATGATGTTAAGATTCCAGGCGATGAAAAGAACTTGGATCAACTTAACTTCTTGGAAGGCAAGAGCTTAAACTACGTAAACGATCGTGCTTACGAAGGTGTTGTTTTGGCTCACACTGATGGTGGTGTTCCAGTTATGACTATTAATATTCCAGATCAAACTGCACATACTTTAGGTTATATGATTTACTTCTTTGAATTAGCTATTGCTATTTCAGGTTACTTGAATGGTATTAATCCATTCAATCAACCAGGTGTTGAAGCATACAAGCGTAACATGTTTGGTCTTCTTAATAAGCCAGGCTACGAAAACTTACACGACGACTTAGCTAAGCGTCTTTAATAAAAAATATACTCAGCATATTCGATAGTATGCATTTTAATATAATCAGTTATTGATTAAAGAAAGAGTAGAAACAGTGAGTTTCTACTCTTTTTGTTTGTAAAAGGGGATTTATGAAAGAGAATACTAAAAATATATTAGCAGTTTTATCTGCTGCATTTATGTCTTTTGTGGGGATACTAACTGAAACGAGCCTAAATGTAACTTTTCCAACAATGATGAAAGAATTTAATGTAACGTTAGATACAATACAGTGGACTACCACAGGGTATTTATTGGCGATTGCAATTATTATGATTTGTTCGTCCTATTTAAATGAACGCTTTACAGCTAAGCAATTGTTTGTCGTAGCATGTATTGGATTTATGGTAGGTAGTGTGATAAGTGCAATTGCACCGAACTTTCCCATTTTACTTTTAGGTAGATTGATTTCAGCTTTAGGTGCAGGTCTTAGTACACCATTAATGTTTAACCTAGTGACTGAAATTATGCCACGTGCTAAGTGGGGAGCATATATGGGAATTGCTGGGTTAGTTGTAGCTATGGCACCAACTTTAGGACCAGCATTTGGTGGTATTGTTACTTTTTATTTGAATTGGCGTTACATTTTTGTGTTTGTGACAATTTTTGCAGTTATTGTTTTCTTTGCTGGTTTAACGGTTATTGGTAAGTATCATGAACAAAGTAAAAATAGTTTTGATTGGTTATCATTTATTGTTTTAGCCGTTTCATTTATGACTTTAACCATTGGGGTAAATCAAATTGGTAATGGTATTGCTAACCCGTTATTGTGGATTTTATTAGTGGTGACGGTTGTATTAATTGGTGGTTTTGTAAAATTATCAAAGTGGTCATCAAAAAAATTGCTTAATTTAGGAGTGTTCAAGCAAAAAGCATTTATTTATGGTGCATTAGCATATTTTTTACTTCAGTTTAATAATATCGGCATTAGTTTTGTGTTACCCAATTATATTCAAATTGTAGGAAAGCAAAGTTCATTAATTGGTGGCTTAATTTTACTTCCAGGTAGTATCATTGCGGGATTACTTAATCCATATTTTGGTAGTTTATATGATAAAAAAGGTGCACGTTTACCCCTTTATACTGGTGGATTTTTGATGGCAATTAGTTGTTTATTATTTGCTATTTTCGGTTTGAATTTAACTTCAATGTTAATTATTGTTTTCTATGGCATTATGATGTTGGGACATAGAATGGCTTTTAGTAATACAATGGCTGAAGCGCTAAAAGTAGAAAAAGGAACGTTACGTGCAGATGCAACAGCAGTTTGTCAAACTAGTCAACAACTTGCTGGTTCAGTTGGAACTACAATTTTAGCTTCAATCATGTCTATTTGGCAAAAAAGAGCTAATATACCTTATACTCTAGCAACCGCAGAAGGAAGTCGAGCAGCGTTCTGGTTTACTTTGCTGATTAGTTTAATAATTTTATTTAGTTATTGGAAAATGTTTAAAGTAGAAAAAAGTAAGACAGTTAAATAAAAATAAGTTATAATATAACTCGAATGATGAAATTTAGTGAGAGATAAAAAGGCAGCTGACACACAGTTGCCTTTTTTCTATTATATTTTAGAATTTTCATTTAAAAAGCTACGAATAATTTTTTCGCGCATAGCCAAGAAAATAGTGTTGTGGCCAGTAGGATGGACTCTATTAGTTAATAGGATTAAGCCGGATTTTTTTAGTCGATCCAAAATTATTAGAGTACCTGTAAAGCCGGTATGCAGAATAATAGGATAATGATATTTAGGATCAAAGCGAATATCCCAGCCCCAGGAACGTGGTTTTACGCCTTTAGGTGTTTTATCATCGAACAATTCGCTAACAGTGTCTTGACTGTAAGGAAGGACATTTCTTTTTAGACCTAGATAGCCTTGACTAAAAGTAATTAAATCGCGCATATTTGAAAATAGACCGGCTGACCCACAATCTAAACCTAGTTGTCTAGCTTTAGGATCATGGGGAATACCTTGTAATACTTGATCGTTAATGATTGCGGTTGGAACACATTCGCTTTTATTCGGTGTGAATGTAGTATTGATTAAAGGCATTTGGTCAAAGATCTCTTTGGTAGCCACTTCTTGAACAGAGGCACCAAAGATGCTTTTAATTACCAAGCCTAAAAGGATAAAATTAGTATCTGCGTAACGCATTTTATGCTCAAACTCATCAGTAACTGGCAAGTTGATTAACGCATTTAATAATTCATCATGGCTTAACTCATCACGATGAGGGATCCAGCCTCTAATACCGCTTGTATGAGTTAACAGATGATATAATCTTACTTTTGGGTCTTTAAATGTAGGGATAAATTCCTTTAGTGGTTCTGTAAAGTTAAGTTCACCTTGATCATAGAGCTTTAGTAGTACATTCTCTGTTGCTAAAACTTTGGTTAAACTAGCTAAATCATATTCTGCAAAAGGACTAAGTTGGGTAACTTCGGGATAGATACTTGCAAAGCCAGTAGTTGAAGTGAAGATTTGTTTATTTTTAATAAAAGCGTAGTTAACACCAGGGACTACACGTTCAAAAACCATTGATTCAATCAAATGTTGTGTTTTGTTGTAATTAATCATTATTTCACCATTCCTACTGAATTATTATAGACAAAATGACTTGACAAGCATAGAAGAAAAAAGCATAATTATGAGTGTTGATTCGCCCGTTGGTCAAATGGTTAAGACGCTACCCTCTCAAGGTGGAGTTATGAGTTCAATTCTCGTACGGGTGATTTACTGAGATATAGCCAAATTGGTAAGGCACAGGATTCTGGTTCCTGGATGTTTGGGTTCGAGCCCCAATATCTCAATTTTGAGAAAATGTCTTAATGCTGAAAGCTTTAAAAGCCCAGTGTTAAGGCATTTTTGTTTTTTGCGATTTTCTGAAATTAGGTGAAAATAAGCAAAATAATACAATATTCTAAGCAATATTTTGACTGTCATTTACTAGCATCAAAAAATATAAAATTGGTCTAGTTGAAATTATTTTAGTGTGTAGGTGGGCTGATCTTAGATGTTTAGCCATGATATAATAAGCATGTATCATATTTATGTTAATAACCAATGAACCAACGATAAAAAGCGTTGGTTTTATTTTTAGGTAAAATATAGTTAAAAGTAATACATTAAGCATTAGGATGTGGTTTAATTATGATTAAATACAACAAGGGCGTAAGGCATTTTTTTAAAGAAGACTATCCAAGATTATATTTATTATCAGGTAGTCAGATAACCACCAAAATTAATTTAAAGGATAAAAGCCGTGTGGGCTATTATTGGAATATTTTCGCCGTAACATGGTTAACTATCAATAGACTTGAAGACACGCCACAGCATCCCTATAAAACGATTATTGTAGAGCGGTTTGTTAAGCGTACAAGCATGATAAAAGTAAGAGAATTAATTAGTTATAGTCAAGGTAAAAGCAACGATTTAGCTAACCAAGCTCTTAAAAAATTTACTGAAATATTTAAACAGGAACAGATTAAGAACAAGGTTTATCCACTGTTAGAATTTAAATAAAAAATAAGCACCAGTAAGTAATTTACTAGTGCTTTTAGTATGCTGTCAGATTGATTTTAAGAGGGTATAGAGCGATTTTATTAGTGATTTAGTATGACTATGCTTAATAGTGTAAAAATAGTTCAGGCTTTAAATTAAGCAGATAGGACTAAAAGCCATATACCACAAGGGATGCGACATATTTTTTTAGCCTAAAAAAAAGCCCCGAAAACTGAACTTTTCTGCGGTTTTGGAATGCAACATTTAAGGGCGAAAACCTGAATAAACCTGATTTTTTTCTATTGCTGACAGTGGGTTAAATTGCTTCGATGCGTGCAGCTAAAACGTTTGTACTACATTAGCCACGGTTAAAAAAGCCACCATATTAGGAAAAAAGGCGGAAATTTTTTAGTAAGGTTTTGACAGGTTTTAAATTAACTGAAGTTCTTTGAGGGTGTATTGAAACCTCCGTATCTGTGGATACGTATGTATAGGTAGAGCTAAAAAAGCTAGAATGTTAGCAATTGTTAACAATTATTGCGCCGATTTAAGCATTAATAAGAAACGGTATACCTCCGTATCTGTAGATACGCTGGTGAAATCCCGTATTTTTCCCAATTTATCACACCTAAAAACCCCGAAAAACTCTACTTTTCTACACCTAGCATGTGCCGAATTCGCCATTAATCAAAATCGCCCCAATCACTAATATAACTTAGTTTACATAAGGTTTTCTAAGTAAGTAAAAAGCCCCTAAAACGGTCATTTTAAGGGTAGAGAATTATATTAGTATTTATTTGTATAAGTAGAGCTAAAGTCCCAAAATAAGATTGGTTGAGTAAATCCGCTCTTATTCAAAACAATAGCGAAATTATCATTAGTTTTTAAATCAATTCAATTTTAAATCGGTCTCACTTAACATCATGATAACAAAATAGGTGTATCCCTTGAATGGAATACACCTAATAATTAATATTTTGCTCGATGTCTATGTATACGATCTGGTGAACATGTATAACGATAGCCTTTCATTTTGTCGTTAATGGTTTCAACGATTAACCTACCAGTAGTGGGATGAAGCTTGAACCTAATAATAAATCGTGGCGAATCTAGTTCGCTTAAATAATCGTTTGTTTGAGCTATAACTGCCAGTCGTGTTAAATCATTAGCCATATTTCTGGCTATGGTATGACCGTAATTACATTCAGTTTCTTTAATGAATTGCATAATGTTAGACTGTATGGAATCAGGATTAGTTATTTTTGCTCTTCTATGTGTCATAAGTAATTTTCTTTCTAGCAGACCACTGCTATTGGCGTAGAGGTGGTTTGTTGTTTTGGCGAGTTGTTTAATTCAAATACAAAGTGTGGACGTAAAAACACGTCCATTGGACTTATTTAACAAAGTTGTAAAGCGTTGGGACTGTAAGAACAGGACACAAAGGACGCTAAAAACACGTTCTTTTTTAAACTATATATATGTTAAATTTTATTTGACTTGTTTTACTTTTATTATATTTATGTCTTTTAAGTCCAAAGTATATATATTGTAGTAATATCAAGGCTTTAGCATGGACTTAAACTAATTATTTTCGCGTCCATTCAAGTCTTTTAAGTCCATATCGTTCAAATTACCCGAATCGGTTTTTAATTGAATGTTTAACCAAACATCCATTTTGCGACCGTTTCTCATTTTTCTACTTTGTTTTAATCCAATGTCTTCACGCATCCTTTTATTAAAGCCTCTGTAAGTTTCAAGTCCAAATTGATGACCTGTAATTTCAAACCATTTTTTATAGGCTTGATAGGTGTCATCTTTAAATCTATAGCCATTGGTTGTAGGAACAATAATATCATTAGTAAATTGAAGAAATGAATCGCTGTCTATCTGGTTTTCTTTTAAAATCTCATTACTTTCTTGTGTACGAATCATTACACCATCAATTTTTACATCAATCGCTTTTTTAACAATCCATTCCAGTAATTCTTTATTAGAAATGTATTCATCTTTGACCCTTCTATTTTTAGCATTTTCAATATATTTCTTGTTGAATTTAATTACTCTAATACGCCGATATGTGGCATCAGTATTATCTTTAAAGACGGGTAAAGCGTTTAACGATTGAACGATTAAGCATGTAGGTTTATAAGAATAAGCCTTTTCAAATTTGTCATTGATAACAATAGGGTCACCAGTTGACGCACTTTTGAAATTTTCGCTTGAATCAACCGCCCTGTTAGGGTCATTATCATCGCCTATTACAAGTGGTTTGTTTACTATAGTCGCTAAAATTGGTGCTTTTTCAAATTGATTCAGTTTAATCGTTGCGTAATTATTTGGTCCCGCAATATTTTCTAATAATGCTTCAAACGTTCCTTTACCTGCTGACCCTTTTTTACTATCAATCAAGAAAACGGCGGAATGATAACTATAATTACTATTCACTACAGCCTTAATTGTTTGCCAAATAAGTTTTATTTTGTCTGTCTTGTTTTCTGCTATATCTTCATTAATCCACTTGCTAAAACTCCAATTATCAAATCGGGGCTCTTGAGCATTAGGATTATAATTTACAGCTATCTTAGATGTAAAAACACATTTAGGGGAATATGCTAATAGCTTATGCTTTTTAGCATCAAAAATTCCATTGCCTAAAGCATATAAATTAGGGTCATTTGTTAGAAAAAGCCTTTTGCTCTCAATCCTAAGTTTAGATTTAACTTCTTTTATATTTCTTTCTGTAATTTGTGGCTCAACTGTATTTATCAATTCTTCAATCAATAATGAATCTTTTTCATAGATACCACTTTCAGTATTGTAAAAATATAAAGCCGATTTTTGCCAATCTTCTTTGTCGTTGCCTAAAACAGCCCAAATAATGTGGTATTCAAGAATATTTGTTACTGTTCTCATAGGCAAAATAATATTCTTGTCTTTCTTATCGCTTTTATCTTTTAATAGTTGCCTTCTCTCATGACCATCATTTCTCAATATACTTTTAAGGTATGTTAAACTAATAGGAGAATTATTAAATTCATCTACAAGTTTTTGATCTAATTTAGGTGTTATATTTTCCATGTACAAAAGTTCCTTTCACATAAATTATTAATAATCCGATATTATATGTAACTCAATTTAAACCACCACCTTTTAGTTAAATACTTAAGATTAATCTACCTGCACAATTAATATTCTTTAGTCCTTAACTACGCCCATAGTTACGGGCTTTTTATTTTGCTTTTGGGACGGCATCTCATGGGACGCAAGCCACGCTGTTATACTTGCTTTTCCATAGAGTTTGCGACCGTCAATATTAGCCACCGGCATTCCTAAAGAAGCCCAGTATGTAATAGTTGAATCGGCAACGCCAAAATATTTGGCAATTTCTTTGCGGTTTAAGTAAGGCTTGCTTGATTGCATCTTTAACCACATTTAATACATAGGTTTTGATTTCTGTTTCTTGCTGTTCATCTAATTTAAATTCCATGGTTATCATTCCTTTTCTATTGATTTAGCGTTATCTATTAATCTTGTCCCTAAGTCGAAAACATCTTCACTTAAATATTTAAGCGTCTTTTTGGTTGTGATAGGGTCGTTGGGGTCATCTTCTGTTAATTGTTCAATCTCATCTGTTAATGCTTTATAAAGTGGGTAAAGCTGTTCCGCTACGGCTTTCATTTCATATAATGCTTGGTGCAATTTAATTTCATTGTTCATGGTTTAAGCCTCCAAATCTAATAAAACATTTTTCCATTTTTTTCGTCCGTTTATAGAAATAGCATCATCATGTAAAGCTTGTTTGATAGCCTTTTTAAGTGGTTCTTTATCAATCCCAGATAAATTAGGACAGTCGTTATGGTGAATAGCGCTTTGCGGTAAATATCCCAGTACCGTTAAAATGTCGCTTTCATCTTGCGTAGGCATCCCTTGTGGGTAGGAATATTCAACGCCCACATAACCATTTTTAATAGCCCACTCGGTCGGTTCACCCTCGGCATCAATAAAATTAGCTTTTAGTAAATGCTGATAGGTTTGTTCAAGGCTTAAATTAATGCCATGTGCTCGTAGGTCTCTTTGCATATCTATAACTAATTTGCTGTTCATTGTTTAAGCCTCCTCGGGTTCAAAGTCGTCAAAATCATATTTACCACCTTGCAAGTCGTAGACGGTTTGGGCTAGTTCATTTCTCATAACCTCTATATATCTTTCAGGAATCTTATTTCGTCCATATTCCATAATCGTACCGTCTACAAATGCACAATAGAGGTAACCGTCTTTATACCAACGATCAACCACGTTTGAACCGTCTGAACTGTAATTAGTCATTGTTTACCAACTCCTTTGTGGGATGCACTACCGCCGTGTGGGATTGCATGAAATCATCAATAGCGGTTTTGCTAATGCGCTTAGAGTTACCGAACTTAATTACAGGTAATCCTAGCTTAATAACTTTTCTTAAACTGTCGTACGTGGTGAATCCCATGTATGACATAGCCTCTTTTAAAGTTAAATATTCTTTACTCATTTTTGTACTTCCTTTCATCAATACAATTTTGTATTCATGAGTAAATTATACAATACATTTTTGTATAATCAATACGAAAATGTATTATTTTTAAATAAAAAATGCTATTATATGCTAAAGAGGTGAATATTAAAATGAATAGAATAAGAGAAATAAGGGAAAATAAAAAATTATCACTTAAGAAAACTACAGAACTTTTAAAAAGCAATGATCTTTTAACGTTAACCCCTGATGCTTTAGCTAAATACGAAAGAGGGGATAGACAGCCCAACGAACCCACGTGGCAAGCATTGGCTAACTTCTTTAATGTTTCAGTGGACTATTTAAAGGGCCATGGTTATTCAAAAGAGCATATTTATAAATGTTTGGATAATGCTTACAAAGAACCATATACCAAAGATTATGAGATTGAACCACCGTTCACTAATCCTGTGTTATCTGCTAAAGAAGAAATTGAAAAATATTGTGAGCAAAATAAAATCAGTATCCCGAAAGATACTGACTTAGATTTTTGGAAAACTAACTTCAATTTTATTTTTAATGATAAATCAGTTAATCGACTGTTAACTACTAAGGATAAATACAGCGATAGCGATATTAAAGAATTAATTATTAATGCTATTTTCTTTGCTAGTTTAAGCCCAGAAACTAAGCGAGCATTAAATTTAATGAAACACAATTCTTAATGCTGACATCGTGATTCTAAAGCCTAGTTCGTTCTAATTAACTGATAATTATTAAACCTGCATCCCACGGGTTGCCCTAAAATGAGGCAACCCACATATTCAATTCATGTTAAATATTTAAGATTAGTCTACCTGCACACGTACTAATTAAAAGAGGTTATTAACATGAATAATGATATTAAGGAATACACCACGCCTAGTGGTAAAAAACGTTATGGGTTTAATTTATATGTGGGTGTTGATGAAACAACAGGACATTCAATTCAAATTAGAAAACAAGGCTATAAATCAAAGAAAGAAGCACAAGAGGCATATTTAAACTATCAACTTAAAATAATTAAGGGTGAGTATATCCCAGAAAGTAAAGGGCATATTACTTTTAATAAGCTGTATGAAATGTGGCTTAAGCTTTATCGTGAAACCGTTAAGACTAGCACATATGCTACTACTACACGTTATTTTGAAGACCATATCCTAAAGCAATTAGGTAGTAAGTATATTGATAAATTAACCGTTCTAGACTGTCAGAAAGCCGTAAATATTTGGTTTAATGATGCACCTAAGACTTATAAGCGGTTCATGCGTTATACGAATAATGTTTTGAACTACGGCATCAATAATTTAGAACTGATTAGTAAGAATCCAATGAATAAGGTTATCCCACCTAAAGCTAAAAATGAACCTAAACCATTCACCGACTTTTACTCAAAGGATGAATTAAACACCTTTCTAAGGAATGCAAAAGAATACAACTTCAAGTATTTTGTTTTCTTTAGATTGTTAGCTTATTCAGGGATGCGTAAAGGTGAGGCACTGGCACTTAAATGGTCGGATATTAATTTTAAGGATAATACTATTAGCATTAATAAGGATGTTACCGTTGGTTTAAATAATGAATTGTATGAAGACACGCCTAAAACTGAAAATAGTTTCAGAACTTTAGACATGGATGCAACCACAATGGAATATTTAAAAGAGTGGCGGTTAATGCAACAAAAGACCATGCTTGAGTTAGGCTACAACTTCTTAAATATTGATAATTTGCTTTTTCCTACTATTAATAATGGTTATCTTTCAATGTCAAAACCACGGCAGTGGAATGTGGCTATTTGTAAGAAGTACGATTTAAGAAGAATTAAAATTCACGGCTTTAGACATACTCACGCTTCTTTATTATTTGAAGCTGGTGCATCAATGAATGAAGTTAAAGCACGTTTAGGACTAACACGACCATGAATATTTATACCCACGTTACAGACGACCAGAAAAAGGATACAGCTAACAAGCTTGTGCGTCTGGTAGAGGGTAAATAATCAATATTCTAATCAATATTATTTTTTAGGTTTAAAAATGCAGATATACCAAGGCATTGAGACGATGTGATTTGAGCCCCAATATCTCAATATAATTAAGGCTACGACATGGGTCGTAGCCTTTTTTTGTACAAAAAATGATCCGTAAGATCTTACGGATCATTTCAGTTTTACATACCAGCTTTGATAATTTTCTTTTCAGCCATTTTCTTTCTAAGTGCAAGCATTGCAGTATAAGTTGAAAGAATGTAAACCTTCTTGGTTGGTAATTTCTTGATTTCTTCAATCAAGCTATCATCATCTGGATTAGTACTCATCTTGCCTGGATCAAAACCAGCGATTTCAAGTCTAAATCCCATGTCGTGCCAGCGCTGGCCACCAACAAGTACTTTCTTAATCTTGCTACGATCAAGTCCTTCAAAGTCTGCATCCCAAATCCAAGAAGTATCAATCCCATCGGCATGGTTTGCATTTAATAAAGCTACTAATGAATAATCATCTTTTTCAGTGTTAAGCATATGAAGAACTTCATCAAGTCCAACCGGATTCTTAACCAAGATTAAATCAATGTCTTTTCCGCCGTAGTGAATCAATTCTTGACGGCCAAAGATTCGCTTATTTTCAGCAAATGCTTGTGCAACTTCTGCTTCAGTTAAACCAAAATGGCGAGCAACAGAATATGCAGCTAAAGCGTTATAGATATTGTAGGTACCACCAATATTAATCGAATAATCCTTATTACCCATTTGGAATTTTACGCTGTTAGGTGTTTGTTCAAGAATCTTGTTAACGGTAAAAGTTAAATCAGGACGATGATAGCCGCAGTTAGGGCAGAAGAAGTCACCTAAGTTTGCGTAAATTCTTTCATGATAATGTAAAATATGATCACATTTTGGACAAAGAACGCCATCAGTATTAACTGGTGCTTTAAAATCATTCTCTTTTTTATCGTCAGGCAATTTGAAACCGTAGAAAATTTTCTTATTTGGTAAATCTACTGATGAAAAGATGCTGGCGTCACCATTGGCAATAATTGTAGCGTCAGGTGCTAGTTTAATACCATCAACAATTTTTTCATAAGTGGTATAGATTTCACCATAACGATCCATTTGATCACGGAAAATATTAGTTAAAACAAAGACGCTGGGATGAAGCAATTTCGTAACCATTTTTACGTTAGCTTCATCAACTTCTAATACAGCGATTTTACGTTTAACATGCTTATTTTTATGAGCTAAAAATGCTGTGACAATACCTTGTTGCATGTTTGAACCAGATGGATTAGTTAAAACGTCACCATATTTTTTCTTCAATGCTTCAACAATCAAAGCAGTTGTCATAGTTTTACCATTGGTACCTGTAACAATCACTGTTTCATAACCTTTGGCTAAAGAGTTAAGAACATTTGGATCGATTTTCATTGCAAATTTGCCAGGAAAACTAGTACCACCTTTTAAAACATTGTGTAAAAACCAATAACTAGATTTTCCAGCAACTTTAGCGATTCCTGATTTAAAACTCATGTACATCCCTCACTTTAAAACTATGTTTTAGTTTAGCATAGAGTAGGGATTAAAACGAGGTTTTACCATTCATTTAACTGCACAAATTTGATTTTTCCTCTATACTATTAAAGCGAAGACTTTTTGATCAAAAGGGAGGGGCCAAAAGTGGCGCAATTATTTTTTCGTTACGGTGCAATGAGTAGTGGTAAGACGATCGAAATCTTAAAAGTGGCGCATAATTATGAGGCTCAAGGTCGCAAGATTGCTTTAATGACAAGCGGGCTTGATAATCGTAGTGGCGTAGGAACAGTTGCTTCAAGAATAGGAATTCATCGTAAAGCAATCCCAATTACAGAAGAAATGGATTTGTTTGAATATATTAAAGAGATGAACAACCATGATTTAGCAGATGGTGATGGTAAGTTGGCTTGCGTTTTAATTGATGAAGCGCAATTTTTAAAGCGGCATCATGTTTTAGAATGCGCTAAAATTGTTGATGAATTCAATATACCTGTGATGACGTTTGGTTTGAAAAACGATTTTCAAAATCATCTATTTGAAGGTAGCGAGAACTTGTTGATTTTTGCTGATAAAATAGAAGAGATGAAAACCATTTGTCATTATTGTGGCCATAAGGCAACAATGAATTTAAGAATAAATAATGGCAAGCCTGTATACGAAGGTGAACAAGTACAAATCGGTGGAGATGAAAGTTACTACCCAGTTTGTCGTTATCACTACTTTCACCCCAATGTTGTGAGATAGAGAGGAATTAATTTTATGGATAAAGTTATGGCTCAATTAGAGAGCTTAGTAGCCCACTATGAAGAACTTCAAGAAATGATGGCGGATCCTGAAGTCATTAATGATACTAAACGCTACATGGAAATTTCTAAAGAAGAAGCTGATTTGCGCGAAGTTGTACAAAAGTACAAGAAATATAAAGAAAATAAAAAAGAAATTGAAGATAATAAAGAAATTATTTCTAATGAAACAGATTCTGATTTAATTGAAATGGCTAAAGAAGAAAATGCTGAATTAGAAAAAGAAATTCCCGAACTTGAAGATCAAATCAAGATTTTAATGCTGCCAAAAGACCCTAATGATGATAAAGATATTATTATGGAAATTCGTGGAGCAGCTGGTGGGGATGAAGCATCATTATTCGCTGGTGATTTGCTTAGAATGTATGAAAAATATGCTGAACGTCAAAATTGGAATGTTTCAATGATCGATTCAGAACCAACTGAAGTTGGTGGTTATAAGCGTGTTGCGATTATGATTACTGGTGATAAGGTTTATTCAAAATTAAAGTATGAAAATGGGGCTCACCGTGTTCAACGTATTCCAGTAACTGAATCTCAAGGTCGTGTTCATACTTCAACTGCAACCGTAGCAGTTATGCCAGAATATGAACAAGTAGATATTGATATTGATCCAAAAGATATTCGTGTTGATGTTTATCGTTCAAGTGGTGCCGGTGGTCAGCACATTAACAAGACTTCAAGTGCCGTTCGTATGACTCACCTTCCAACCGGTATTGTAGTAGCAATGCAGGATCAACGTAGTCAACAGCAAAACCGTGAAAAAGCGATGCAAATTTTGAAATCTCGTGTTTATGACTACTATGAAAGTCAAAATCAAGCTCAATATGATGCTAAGCGTAAGAATGCTGTTGGTACTGGTGACCGTTCAGAAAGAATTAGAACATATAATTACCCACAAAACAGAGTCACTGATCACCGTATTGGTTTAACTCTTAATAAACTTGACCGTGTAATGAATGGTGAATTAGATGAAATTATTGATGCATTGATTCTTTATAATCAAACTAAGCAATTAGAGGAGTTGGCTGATAATGCCTAAAACTTTAAAGGAAATTCGAGCTAAGGCGGTGGAAACTGCTGAAGATGTCCGTCCAGAAGATGTTGATTATGTTTTAGCTGAACGTCTTAATTTAACGCCTAGTGAATTTGAATTGAAACAGGACATGACTTTGTCTGATGACCAAATTAAACAGGCGAATAAAGATATAAAGAAACTAGCTAAAGGTGTTTCTCCACAATATATTTTGGGTTACGCTTGGTTTTTAGGTTATAAAATCATGGTTCAACGCGGTGTATTAATTCCACGTTTTGAAACTGAAGAATTGGTTACATGGGCGCTTGAATCACTTAAAAACGGTGACACTGTACTTGATTTAGGTACTGGATCGGGATGTATTACTGTTGCTCTTTTAAAAGAAGCTGAAAAAAAGGGCATTAAAGATATTTCTATGTATGCTAGTGATGTTACAGATAATGCTTTAAGAATAAGTGAAGAAAATTTCTTAAACTATAATCTTGATGTCACCACTCGTAAAGCTAATGTTTTAATTGGACTGGGAAAATTTGATTTAATCATTTCAAACCCACCATATATTAAAACTGGTGAAAAGAATGAAATGGATAAAAATGTATTACAAAATGAACCTGAAGAGGCTTTATTTGGTGGAAAAGACGGTCTAGACTTCTATAGAAGGTTTGCCAAACAAGTGCGGGCTCATTTAAATAGTCACGGAGAATTTTTCTTAGAGTTTGGCTTTAGTGAGGAAGATCAACTAAGAGAATTGTTTGCTGAAGAATTACCTGATTTTGATATTGAATTTAGAAAAGATATGGCAGGTAAGCCACGAATGGTTCACGGAAGGTGGCAAAAATGATAGAAACAAAAATTTTTAAAAAAGATCAACTAGATGATGCTGTTGAATTATTAGCAAAAGGTGAGTTAGTAGCTTTTCCAACTGAAACTGTATATGGACTTGGAGCAATCGCAACAAAAGAGGATTCTGTTAGAGGAGTCTATGCGGCCAAAGGCCGTCCTAGCGATAATCCTTTAATTGTTACGGTTTCAGATGAAAAGATGATGGAACGCTATGCAAAAGAAGTTCCAGAAAGAGCTAAAAAATTAATTAAGCATTTTTGGCCAGGTCCTTTGACCATTCTTTTATTTGTAAAACCTAACACTTTACCTGATGCAGTTACTGGTGGATTAAAGACTGTGGCTTTTCGTTGCCCAGATGATTCATTAACGCATGATTTAATTGCAAAATTGGGTTATCCAATTGTTGGACCTTCTGCCAATACTTCCACTAAACCTAGTCCTACTACCGCAGAGCATGTTTATCATGACTTAAAAGGAAAAATTGCCGGTATTATTGATGGGGGACCCACTCGTGTAGGACTTGAATCAACAATTATTGATTTATCTGTAGAAACTCCAATTGTACTTCGTCCAGGTGAGATTACCCCGGAAGAATTAAGCGAAGTTTTAGGTGAAAAAGTATTAATCAATACTGGAAAAGTATCTGATAAAGATGTACCAAAAGCTCCAGGGATGAAGTATCGTCATTACGCTCCAAGTGAACCTGTAATTGTAGTTGACGATCCTGCTGACTTTTCTAAAATCAATTTTAATGAAAAAACAGGTGTTGCTGCTTTAGAGTCTGTTCTGGCTAATATTGATTTACCCGATGAAAATAAATTTAATTTGGGTAATGATTTAGTAGATGCTGATCATAATCTATTTGGCAGTCTACGATATTTTGATGATAAAGATAACGTAGAAACAATATATGTTCAAGGCTTTGATGAAGGCGAAGAAAGTTTAGCTTATATGAACCGACTTAATAAGGCAGCAGGCGGCCATCATTTGAATAAATAAAAAATAAAACGCAAAGGGCTTTAAACCCTTTGCGTTTTTGATTAAAATATTTAATGAATTAAGTTATTTGTTAATAGGAGGCATATATGGGAAAGTTTGTAGTTTTGGATCACCCTTTGATTCAGCACAAATTAACAATTATTCGTCGCAAGGACACAGGTTCAAACGAATTTCGTAGAATTGTTGGTGAAATCGGTGGATTAATGACCTATGAAATTACTAGAGATTTACCACTTGAAGATGTTGAAATTGAAACACCAATGGGTAAGACAGTCCAAAAAGAAATCGCCGGCAAGAAATTGACAATTGTGCCGATTTTGCGTGCAGGTATGGGAATGCTTAACGGTGTTCTTGAGATGGTACCATCAGCTAAGATTGCTGTTATTGGTATGTATCGTGATGAAGAAACTTTGAAGCCGCATGAATATTTCTTTAAAGCTCCAAAGGATATTGCTGAACGTGAATGTTTAGTTGTTGATCCAATGCTTGCTACTGGTGGTTCTGCTAATGACGCTATCGCTGCATTAAAGAAGCGTGGTGTTAAGGATATTAAATTGGCAGTTTTAGTAGCAGCTCCAGAAGGTATTAAGGCAGTCCAAGAAGAAAATCCTGATGTTGATATTTATGCTGCATCAGAAGATGATAAATTGCTGGACAATGGTTACATTTTCCCTGGTTTGGGAGATGCCGGTGACAGACTCTTCGGTACTAAGTAAACACCTTTTCACAAAAAATATTTACTCTAATGCGCTTTCATTTTACACAAAGAAGATATTTGGTGTTAAGATGATTTACGTGTTCGAGTTTTATTCAACACGAGAAGGGAGGTCACGAAGTAATGGAGAAATCATTTGTTTTTAAATTCATGGGCTTGAATTTTGATCTTACTGGGATCATTGGTTCAACGCTAATGGCTTTGGCAGTTTTTCTTATCTGCGTTTGGCTTGCACGAAAAGTAGAAATGAAACCAAATAAAAGACAAAATGTATTTGAATATCTATTAGATTTTACTGACGGTATTGTAAAAGATAACGTTAGCGATGTAGATGCTCAGAAGCACTTGTCATTATATGCTTTCGTTTTATTCCTTTTCATTTGGTTTATGAACCAATTGGGAATGTTCCTAGAAGTCAAAGTTGATGATTGGGTGTTTATTAAATCACCAACTGCCGATCCAGTAGCGACAATGTCGTTTGCAATGATGACCTTGCTTCTATCGTTCACATTCGGCGTACAAAGATTTGGTGTAGGCGGATATTTAAAGAATTATGCGCAACCAGTTGGTTTTTTACTTCCAGTTAATGTAATTGAAGAATTTACCAACTTCTTAACCTTATCATTACGTCTTTATGGGAATATATATGCTGGTGAAGTTTTGCTAACATTAATTGGTAATGATCTAGCACATGCTGGTGGACCATTTACATTGATTCTAGCAGCTCCATTAGCCATGGTTTGGCAAGGTTTCTCTGTCTTCATTGGCTCTATCCAGGCATATGTTTTCGTAACTTTGTCAATGGTTTACATTGGTAAGAAAGTTACTACAGAATAAATTTTTGGAGGTATAAATTTATGACTTTTATGTCAGAAGCTTTTAAATATCTCGCTGCAGCCATTGCAGCTGGATTAGCTGCTTTAGCTGCATCATTAGGTAACGGTAAAGTTATCTCAAAGACAATTGAAGGTATGGCTCGTCAACCTGAAAGTGCGGGTAATTTAAGAGCAACAATGTTCATTGGTGTTGGTTTGATCGAAGCCGTTCCTATTTTGGCTATTGTTGTTGCCTTCTTGATTCTTTTCCTTTAATAAAAAACAAAAATTTTTATTTGAAGGATTTAAGTATAAAGAGAGAAGGGCAGTAAATGACTATTCAAACATTGTTTGCCGCCTCACATCATATTTACCTAGGTAATGCTATTTGGTATTTACTTTGTTTTGCCATCTTGATGCTATTGATTAAGCATTATGCCTGGGGTCCAGTATCAGACATGATGGAAAAACGGCGACAAAAAATTATTAGTGACTTGGATTCAGCTGCAAGTGATCGTAAAAAAGCTGAAACGCTTGCTAATGAGCGTGAAGCTGCCTTGAAGAACTCAAGACAAGAAGCAACACAGATTCTCTCTGACGCTAAAACTAATGCGCAAAATACAAGCAAAGAAATTGTAGCTAGTGCAAATGAAGATGCTGCAGCTATTCGTAAAAAAGCAAATGAAGAAGCTGCTAAAGCTAAATCAGATGCTTTGGATGCTGCACGTGATCAAGTTGCTGATATTTCTGTAGCAATTGCTGAAAAAGTTATTGCCAAGAATTTATCTGCTGAAGACCAAAAGGATTTAGTCGACCAATTTATTAAGGGGTTGGATGATTAATGGCTTTAAGTAGAGAAGAAGTAGCTGCGCGCTATGGTACCGCTTTGTTCGGTTATGCGCAAGATAATAAAGTGTTGGACACAGTTTATGATGAAATGATGGCTTTAAAAAAGGCAGCAATTGCTAATCCTAAATTCATCAGTGTCCTAAGTGATCCTATTTTAAGTAGTAAAGATAAAAAGTCTATTTTGACTGCTGTTGAAAAAGATTTTTCAGATGAAGTACAAGGCTTTTTGAATTTATTACTTGAATATAATCGCTTTGCTGATTTGATTGATATTATTGATCAATTTAGTTTACTTTATGATAATGAAAATAAGATTGCATCTGGTACTGCAACTACTGCAGTGAAGCTAGATGATGATCAACTTGAGCGTTTAAGTGAAAGCTTTGCTAAGAAGTACGATTTAAACGCAGTGCGTCTTGAGAATAAAGTTGATCCAAGTATATTAGGCGGCGTGATTCTTCAAGTTAAGGATCGCGTGATTGATGGATCAGTTAAAAATAAACTGAAGAAGATCCGTGCGCAAATAATTGATGAAAATTAAAAGAGGTGAAACCATTGAGCATTAAAGCGGAAGAAATTAGCTCCTTGATCAAGCAACAACTTGAACATTACGATGATAAGCTCGATATCAACGAAGTTGGTGTTGTAACTTATGTTGGTGATGGTATCGCCCGAGCTCACGGACTAGATGATGTATTGTCTGGTGAGTTATTAAAATTTGATAACGGTTCATTTGGTATTGCTCAAAACCTTGAATCAAATGATGTTGGTATCATTATTTTAGGTCAATTTGACAATATTCGTGAAGGTGACCGTGTTCAAAGAACTGGTCGAATCATGGAAGTTCCTGTTGGTGACGCCTTAATCGGTAGAGTAGTTAACCCATTGGGTCAACCAGTGGACGGTTTAGGTGAAATTAAGTCTGACAAGACTCGTCCTATTGAAGCTAAAGCTCCAGGTGTTATGGACCGTCAATCAGTTAATCAACCACTTCAAACTGGTATTAAGGCTATTGATGCCTTAGTTCCTATTGGTCGTGGTCAGCGTGAATTGATTATTGGTGACCGTAAGACTGGTAAGACTAGTTTGGCTATTGATACTATCCTTAATCAAAAAGGACAAGACGTAATTTGTATTTACGTTGCTATTGGTCAAAAGGAATCAACCGTTAGAACTCAAGTAGAAACTTTAAAGCGTTTTGGCGCAATGGATTACACTATTGTTGTTGAAGCGGGCCCAAGCGAACCAGCTCCTATGCTTTATATTGCACCATATGCTGGTACCGCAATGGGTGAAGAATTTATGTACAATGGCAAGGATGTATTGATCGTATTTGACGACCTATCCAAGCAAGCTGTTGCTTACCGTGAACTTTCCTTGCTTCTCCGTCGTCCGCCTGGTCGTGAAGCTTATCCAGGTGACGTCTTCTACTTGCACTCACGTTTACTTGAACGTAGTGCTAAGTTAAGTGACAAACTTGGTGGTGGATCATTGACAGCTTTGCCAATTATTCAAACTGAAGCCGGAGATATTTCTGCATATATTCCAACCAACGTAATTTCAATTACTGACGGGCAGATTTTCTTGCAAAGTGATTTATTCTTTGCTGGTACTCGTCCAGCTATTGACGCTGGTAACTCAGTTTCTCGTGTTGGTGGTAATGCTCAGATCAAGGCAATGAAGAAGGTTGCTGGTACTTTACGTACTGACCTTGCTGCTTATCGCGAACTTGAAAGTTTCGCCCAATTTGGTAGTGATCTTGATCAAGCAACTCAAGCTAAGCTTAATAGAGGTCAAAGAACTGTTGAAGTTTTGAAGCAACCACTTCATGATCCAATTCCTGTAGAAAAGCAAGTTTTAATTCTTTATGCTTTGACTCATGGCTATCTTGATGCTATTCCAGTCGAAGACATTAGTCGTTTCCAAAATGAATTGTTTGATAATTTTGATAGCAGTCATGCTGATTTGCTTAAGACAATTCGTGAAACCGGTAAATTACCAGATGACAAGGAATTATCAGCAGCTATTGAGGAATTCAGTGAAAGCTTTACACCAAGTGAAAAATAGGAGGTAGATTATGCCTGCATCTTTACTTGAGTTAAAGAGAAAAATTGCTTCAGTTAAACAAACTGGTAAAATTACAGAAGCTATGAGAATGGTTTCTGCATCAAAGTTGAATCAAACAGAAAATCGTGATAAGGATTATACAGTTTATAACGATCATGTTCGTAAAACTATTTCTCACTTAATTAGTTCACAAGTGGTTGATAGTTTACGTGAAAGAGATATTTCAATTGATAAAAATAATATCTCTAAGATCGATTATACTGATGTCTTTGGTCTAGGTATTACTGCTGATATGATTCAACCACGTAAGAATATCAAGACAACCGGATTCTTAGTTGTTACTGGTGATCGTGGATTGGTAGGTTCTTACAATAGTTCAGTTATTAAGAATATGATGAGTATTTTTGATGACGAACGTGCACAAGGACGTGAAGTGAAAGTTCTTGCTGTTGGATCTGTTGGAGCACAATTCTTTAAGAAAAATAACGTTAATGTTGTTTATGAAAAAGATGGTGTTTCTGATGTGCCTACTTTTGATGAAGTTTTACCAATTGTTTCAACCGCTATTAAGATGTTCTTGAATGGCGTATATGATCAGCTTTATGTATGTTATACGCACCATGTAAATTCATTGTCATCTGCTTTCCGTGTTGAAAAAATGTTACCAATTGTCGATTTAGATATTGGTGTTAAAGAAGCTGAAGCACATAAAGAATTAGAATATGATATTGAACCAGATGTTAACAGCGTATTAATGAAGTTACTTCCTCAATATGCTCGTTCAACTATCTATGGTGCTATCTTAGATGCAAAAACTGCTGAACATGCTAGTTCAATGACAGCAATGCAGAGTGCAACTGATAACGCTAATGATTTAGTATCAAATTTAACTACAAAATTAAATCGTGCTAGACAGGCACAGATTACCACTGAAATTACTGAAATTATCAGTGGTGCAAATGCCTTAGAGTAATAAAGAAAAGGAGGTAGATGTTTTGAGTGAAGGTGAAATCGTTCAAGTAATCGGCCCTGTTGTCGATGTAAAATTCCCAATCGATAAGAATTTACCTGATATTAACAACGCCTTACGTGTAATCAAGTCCGAAGATGAAAGCATCGTTCTTGAAGTTACACTTGAACTCGGTGATGGTGTTTTAAGAACAATCGCCATGGAATCTACCGATGGTCTTCGTCGTGGTATGAAAGTCGAAGATACTGGCGCTCCAATTTCAGTTCCAGTTGGAGAAGACACTTTAGGTCGTGTGTTTAACGTTTTAGGACAGCCTATTGATGGTGGTCCAGCCTTTCCAAAGGATCACCCACGTGAGGGTATCCACAAGGAAGCACCTAAATATGAAGATTTAACTACTAGTCGTGAAATTCTTGAAACTGGTATCAAGGTTATCGACCTTCTTGAACCATATGTTCGTGGTGGTAAAGTTGGTTTGTTTGGTGGTGCCGGTGTTGGTAAAACTACTATTATTCAAGAATTAATTCACAACATCGCTCAAGAACACGGTGGTATTTCCGTATTTACTGGTGTTGGTGAAAGAACTCGTGAAGGTAATGACCTTTACTTTGAAATGAAAGCTTCAGGCGTTTTAAGTAAGACTGCCATGGTATTTGGTCAGATGAACGAGCCGCCTGGTGCCAGAATGCGTGTTGCATTAACCGGTTTGACACTTGCTGAATACTTTAGAGATGTTGAAGGTCAAGACGTATTGCTCTTTATTGACAATATCTTTAGATTTACTCAGGCTGGTTCAGAGGTATCTGCTTTGCTTGGTCGTATGCCAAGTGCCGTAGGTTATCAGCCAACTTTGGCAACAGAAATGGGTCAATTGCAGGAAAGAATTACTTCTACTAAGAAGGGTTCAATTACTTCAATTCAAGCCGTTTATGTTCCTGCCGATGACTATACTGACCCAGCTCCATCAACCACATTCGCACACTTGGATGCTACTACTAACTTGGAACGTAGTTTAGTAGAACAAGGTATTTATCCAGCTGTTGATCCACTTGAATCATCTTCAAGTGCCCTTGATCCTGAAGTTGTTGGTCAGGAACACTATGAAGTTGCTACTCGTGTTCAACATGTTTTGCAACGTTACCATGAATTACAAGATATTATTTCTGTTTTAGGTATGGATGAATTGTCAGATGAAGAAAAATTGATCGTTGCTCGTGCACGTAAAGTTCAATTCTTCTTGTCACAAAACTTCTTTGTTGCAGAACAATTTACTGGTGTACCAGGTTCATATGTTCCAATTAAAGAAACCATTAAGGGCTTTAAGCTTATCTTAGATGGTCACCTTGATGATTTACCAGAAGATGCCTTCCGTGGTGTCGGCCCAATTGAAGATGTTTTGAAGAAAGCACAAGAAATGGGTGTAACTCCAAGTGATCCAGAAGCTAAAGCATTACTAGAAAAGTAGGGTGATGTCAAATGGCAGATCCAGAGAAACTTTTTAAAGTAATTGTTGTAACTCCTAATGGAATGATTTATTCTCATCGTGGAAGCATTGTTGATGTACGTGCTATTGATGGTGAACGTTCAATCTTATATAATCACATTCCAATTTTGACTCCACTTGCAATTAGTGAAGTCAAGGTTAAACGAAGTCGTGAGATGGGATCTAGAATTGATCATATAGCCATTAGTGGTGGTTATATTGAGTTTTCCAATAACGTTGCAACTATTGTTGCTGATAGTGCTGAACGTGCTAGAAATATTGATGTGTCTCGTGCACAAGCCGCTAAGGAACGTGCCGAGAAACGTTTAAGAGAAGCGCGTGAGAAGCATGATGAGCGTAATTTGGAACGAGCACAAGTTGCTTTGAAACGAGCAATGAACCGAATTAGTGTTTACAACGCTAGAGGTCATTAAAATAAAAGTGGTCTGGGGAGTTTTCCCAGGCCATTTTTGTTTATTTAAGTAAAAAATAAAGGAATTTTTATGTTTCAATTAGGAATTCATGCCATTATCAGTATAATAGTTTATTTGATTGCAATTGGATTGTCTTTTCAGGCAATGAAAGCTGTTCAATTAGAAAAAATAATCCGCAAAGGACATGTCTTTGAAACGCAACTGTTATATTTATTTTTAGCAATTGCATTAGGATTTTTAATAGGTAACTTTGTGATAACCTTTATAGATACGTCTATGCAATTAAGTAATTTGTTTTAAAGATTATGTTAAAACATTGACAGTAAAGGAAACTATTCGTTATTTATGGTAAAATTAACGATGAATAATTATGGAGGGTTATTGTGGCACGAGATATAGGAATCGATTTAGGGACAGCTAATGTACTAATCAATGTTTCTGGTAAGGGTATCGTTTTAAACGAACCTTCAGTTGTTGCTGTGAATACTGATACAAATAAAGTAGTTGCAGTTGGCTCGGATGCATATGAAATGGTAGGTAGAACTCCTGGTAATATTCGTGTAATTCGCCCATTAAAAAATGGGGTAATTGCAGACTTTGATATTACAGAAGAAATGCTGTCTTACTTTATTGAAAAATTAAACGTTAAAGGCTTTATGTCCAAGCCAAATATTTTAATTTGTGCTCCTACAGGAGTTACTTCAATTGAACAAAAGGCAATTATTCAAGCAGCTGAAAAATCAGGTGGAGGAAAAGTTTACCTTGATTTTGAACCAAAGGTTGCAGCTGTAGGTGCCGGCTTGGATATTTTTAAGCCACAAGGTAATATGGTAATCGACATCGGTGGTGGAACAACTGATGTTGCAGTTTTATCTATGGGTGAAATTGTAACTTCTCGTTCTTTACGTTATGCTGGTGATCGAATGAATCAAGCTGTTATTAGTTATATTAAGAACAAGCATAATTTGTTAATTGGTTCTAGAACTGCTGAACAAATCAAAATTGAAATTGGTAGTGCATTCGAACCAGAAGAAGATAAGCAAATTACTGTACGTGGTCGTGACGTGGTTGATGGTTTACCTAAGCAAACAACAGTCACTGCGCCAGAGATTCAATCAGCTTTGCAAGATGGATTAATGTCTATTGTTGCAGCAGCTAAAGAAGTTTTGGAAACTACACCACCTGAGCTTTCTGCCGATATCATTGATCGTGGTATCATGCTTACAGGTGGTGGAGCATTATTAAAGAATATTGATAAGTTGATCTCATATTATTTGCAAGTACCAGTTTTAACAGCTGATCATCCACTTGAAGCAGTTGCTTTAGGTACAGGTACTTTGCTTAAAAATATTGAAAAGCATCAACGACACTAAGTGAGGAGATTACTTGCGCAAGGTTTTGATTTTTGTGGTACGAGTTTATCAGAAATTAATTTCGCCGCTTTTTCCACCAAGTTGTAGATACTATCCAACATGCTCTAACTATATGATTGATGCCTTAAAAAAGCATGGCCCAATATTGGGACTAGTGATGGGAATTTGTCGTATACTAAGATGTAACCCATTTATTCGTGGTGGAGTGGACCCAGTTCCTGATAATTTTACTATTTTTCGAAATCCGCATCCGGAAAGATATGAAGATGAAATTATCGCATCTAAGTTTCATCCGGATAGCAAGTAGGAGGATTTATGTCTAAAAAGTTAGAAAATATTGATATTGAAGTTAATGAACTTAAGGGCAAAAATTTGCCAACCTGGGAAGTTATTATTCCTAATAAAAAGTCCATTGGTTTAATTGAAAAGGTAGAAGGTCGATATCGTGCTACTACTTCAAAGACAAGCAACGTATTGTTTGCCAATAGTCTTGAAAGTAGTATTAACGATTTGCTTTCATACTTTACATTACATGAAAAATAAAGTTTAAGTAGTGATTATTTAATGGCAAAAGTTGAAAATAAGACGAGCTTAGTAGATCGATTAGCTTGGAATATCATTATTCCTGTAGCACTTTTGGCTTTAATTAGTTTGTACTGTATTTATGTAGCAGCTTTAGGTGATCCGAGTCATATTGGTTCACCAGTTAGAGCGGTTGTTATGCAGGCATTATGGTATTTAATTTCGGTAGCAATTGTTATAGTGGTCATGCAGTTTGATGCAGATCAATTGTTTAAAATTGCTCCGATATTTTTTGGAATAGCGATATTCTTGCTGATAGCGGTATTGTTCTTGTATAACCGTAGTGTGGCCGCAGATACAGGGGCTAAAAGTTGGTTTAAATTAGGGCCGATTACTTTTCAGCCTTCGGAATTAATGAAGCCTGCTTTTATTTTAATGCTGGCTCGCGTGATTAAAGACCATAATGACAAATATGGTCATACGATCCGAACTGACTGGCTTCTTTTAGGTAAGATAATTGCCTGGTTAGCTCCGGTAGCAATTTTATTAAAATTACAAAATGACTTTGGTACTATGTTAGTTTTCATTGCCATCGTTGGTGGTGTAGTTTTAGTTTCCGGGATATCATGGAAAATTATCATTCCGATTTATGGTATGGTAATTATCGGTGCGATTGCTATAATTTTGTTAGTTGTAACTCCAGGTGGACAGTCATTTTTGAGTCATTTCTTCCAAGCTTACCAGTTTGAAAGAATTAAATCATGGCTTGATCCATCTGGCGATACGTCTTCTGGTGCTTATCAATTATGGCAAAGTATGAAGGCGATTGGTTCAGGACAATTGTTTGGTAATGGCTTTGGTAAAGCTAGCGTATATGTTCCAGTTCGTGGATCTGACATGGTTTTCTCAGTTATTGGTGAAAACTTTGGTTTTGTCGGCTGTGTAGTTTTGATTTTGATTTATTTATACTTAATTGTCCAAATGGTAAGAATTTCATTTGATACAAGAAATGTATTTTATTCATATATTTCTACCGGTGTTATCATGATGATTTTATTCCATGTTTTTGAAAATATTGGTATGAATATTGATTTGTTACCATTGACTGGTATTCCATTACCGTTTGTATCGCAAGGTGGTTCCGCTTTGTTAGGTAACATGATCGGTATCGGTTTGATCTTATCAATGAAATTCCATAATCGTGATTACATGTTTAGTACAGCAGGCGATTTTTAAGATAATAAAAAAGATTGATTCAGTTTTCTACTTGAATCAATCTTTTTTTATACAAAAATTATTAAATTATTTTTCTAAAGCATCAGCAATTTCTTCAGCACGGCATACTAAAACGTCACATTTTGAAGTTCTAGTTACATATTCAGTAACGCTACCAATTAATAGACGTTCAACAGCGTTTAATCCGGTAGCACCGACAACGATTAAATCAATGTTATGCTTCTCAGGGAAATCACGAGCAATAATTGTCTTAGGTGAACCAAATTCGATTGAATAGTGTGAATCTGTTACACCAGCTTTGGCAGCACGAGCTTGATAATCTTTCATTCTCTTTTCTGCATCTTTAGAAACTTGTTCAACCATTGCTGAATCAAAGCTAGATACATTTTGAAATGAACGAGTATCAATAACATGTAAAATCTCTAATGTTGCATTATTACGCTTGGCAATAGCAACAGCCTTGCTGAAAGCTAAATCGGCTTCTTTTGAGCCATCGACAGAAACTTGAATATTCTTATATTGTGAAAGCATTTTCTTTGCACCTCTTTCTTATATCTATTTTACCAAAATTCTAGCTATTATTAGGAATTAATTATCTTTTATTATTGGTAATCAGTAGGCTGAACGTCAGGATAGTTAATGAGGCGAGGAATAAAGTAATTAAATTAAGATATTTATTGCCCATGAATAAGATAAAAATTCCAATGACACTTTCAATTAAAAGTGCGATTGAAGTCCATTTTAAAACGTTAGATAAACGAGGATCGCCACCAACATCATAAATTAAGAAATGACCATTGCGTCTGTGCCACATATACCAAGAAGTAAGTAATAATAAAAGGATAAAAATGATCATTACAATTTTAATCGCCATACGTAATTTCTCTCCAACCGTAAAAAAAGACGGCCCGTTAAGACCGTCTTAGTTAATATTCTAAAAAAATCCGAGTTGACTAAACATAGCATAATGACGCTTGTTGAACCCGCAATGTTCAAAAATTCGGTCAGCATCGCAGCGAATATGGATCCTGCAACAAGGCAGTATTCCGATTCGGTAGTTATTTGCCAACCACCACGTCTTATAGTTTGATCGGTCAACTTTATACATTTAAGCTTGCTGATCAACTCAGATCACATATTATGATACGCAATATAATATTTTTTGTCAACAATTATGGGTTCTTAGGACTTCGCTTTGTTAATCCTTTTTTCTGCATATCTTTTAAGTTTTTATAAGTAACTTTATAACGCTCCTCTGCTTTAGAATTGCCCTTAGGAGTAAAGTATTCTGCTTGAGTTAAATTATTGGGCAAATATTGTTGTGGGACCCAGTCATTTTGATAATCATGTGGGTATAGATAATCAATACCATGACCCAATTTCTTAGCACCAGAATAATGGGCATCTTTTAGATGGTCGGGAATAGACCCGATTTTTTTGGTTTTTACATCAGTAAGTGCCGCATCGATAGCAGAAATGGCACTGTTACTTTTGGGCGATAAAGCTAGCTCTATTACGGCATTTGCAAGTGGAATTCTTGCTTCGGGTAATCCGATCATTTGAGCAGCCTGAACGGCAGTTACAGCACGTTCAGCAGCGGGTGGATTAGCTAAACCAATATCTTCGTATGCGATAACCGTTAATCGGCGACAAATAGAAATTAAATCTCCGGATTCAATCAAACGAGCTAAATAATGTAAGGCAGCGTCTGTATCTGAGCCACGAATAGACTTTTGAAAAGCCGAAACCAAATCATAGTGTCCATCACCGGAAGCATCAAAGTTTTGGATTTTAGTTTGAATAGAATCAGCCATTTCTTGCTGTGTAATTAAAATGGTCGACTCGTCTTTATGATTATCTTTTAATTCTTGCTTGGTAGAGAGAACGGCTAATTCAAGGCTATTTAATGTTGTTCGTAAATCACCATTGCCTTTTTCAATTAAAAGATCGCGTGCATCCTCAGTTAATTGAACTTTATATTTCCCTAAGCCATTTTCTGTATCTTTGAGCGCGCGGTCAATAGCCTTAGATGCATCTTCTGCAGATAATGGTTTTAATTCGAAAATTTGACAACGAGAGCGAATGGCAGGAGAAATAGAGATGTAAGGATTTTCAGTTGTTGCCCCGATTAAAATGATTTGACCAGATTCAAGCAGAGGTAATAAAAAATCTTGCTTTGTTTTGTCAAGTCGATGAATTTCGTCTAAAAGCAAAATTACTGTACCACTCATTTTTCCTTCTTCAGCTACTTGTTGTAATTGCTTTTTTCCATCAGTGGCGGCATTCAATTTTCTAAATGCGTATTTGGTTGAACCTGCGATCGCACTTGCAATACTTGTTTTTCCAATACCAGGAGGTCCATATAAAATCATTGATGAAAGAATACGAGCTTCAACCATTCGCCGAATAATCTTTCCAGGACCAATTAAATGTTGCTGACCAACGACTTCATCAATCTTTTTTGGTCGCATACGATATGCTAATGGTTTCATTTTTAGTCCTTATGAAATAAATGGTGCCAAAAACTTTCATGCTTTTTACTTGGCGCACTTAGCTCTGTTTTTGGCATTTCTGGTGGGTAAACTTGGTTAATTTCAACTCGTGGATGATTGATTGCAGTTTTAGCAACAACTAAGATAGCAGTATCTTCAGGACCGGTCTTCGCAGTTTCGTTGTTAACTAAGGTGAAGGGAATATCTTCCTTACTGCAGGCAGCTTCTACTTCGCCCAAAAAACCATCATCTGTGATATTTCCATTAATTAAAATAGTGTATCCCTTAAAATCAGTTATATGTTTTAAAAATAATGCAGTTAACTTAGGATCTTTAACTTCTGTATTATTTAAACGAACTAAGACACGTTCACGTAGAGAACCTAAATAACGTCTACGTTCATCTGGTTTAGTTTGAGGAGTAATACCTTGTGCGGCTTGCTCAACACGTTTATTTAAATCTTCAGTCATAATTAGCCATCCTTTCTATTTTATTAATAATTGTAACAAAAAACCTTTCCCATAAAGAGAAAGGTTTTTGGACAAAATAAAATGTAAAAATTAAAGTAACTTGTTGTACCATTCAACAACGAGTGATTCGTCAATTTCTGGTTCCATTTCGTCACGTTCTGGTAAACGTACAAGAGTACCTTCCATCTTGTTTTCATCAAATGAAACAAATGATGGACGAGCAGTAGTTGCTTCCAAAGCATCCCTGATTTGTTGCAAGTTCTTTGACTTATCCTTCAAGCCAATAGTTTGACCAACACTGACTTCGTATGAAGGAATGTCAACACGCTTGCCATCAACAGTGATGTGACCGTGGTTAACTAATTGTCTAGCTTGTTCTCTAGTAGTAGCTAAACCGAGACGGTAAACAATACTGTCTAAACGGCGTTCAAGCAAGATCATGAAGTTAATACCGTGTTGACCTTCACGAATCTTACCAGCGCGAATGAATAAAGTTCTAAATTGGCGTTCGTTTAAACCGTACATCCAACGTAACTTTTGCTTTTCGTGTAATTGTTGGCCATATTCTGACAAACGACCACGGCTGTTAGGACCGTGTTGACCTGGAGCGTAGTTACGACGTGCAAGTTCCTTACCAGTACCTGAAAGTGAGATACCTAATCTTCTTGAACGCTTCCAACTTGGACCTGTATATCTTGACATGAAAAATCCTCCATAAAATTTAAATAATAATTTCTGGAGTAAAATATTACGAATAAGTTTAACATTCGTGCATCTTAAATTTACATTTTCGCCCAATGCAGCGCGGGTTACTCGTTCACTAAAGCGTTTTAAGATGTTGACGTTCTTGTCACTTATTGCTGCAAATATTTTACACGAATAGTATTATATAGAGTTCAAAATAATAAATCAAGAAAAAGACAGCTTTTCCACCTCTTTAGGCCATGTTTTGTTATAATTATGTTAGTTTTGGAGGATAAACAATGTCATCAATTCAAACTATTATTATTATCGCCGTTGTCATCCTTATTATTGTCGTTATTGCTTCAATGTTACTTGTTAATCGTAAGCAAATGCGAGAAATTGAAGTAATTGATGCATCAGTTAATGAAATTTTAAAAATGCATCTGGAAAATGATATTGAACGACTGGATAAAATGGATTTGGCCGGTGAAAGTCTAACCACATTAAATACCTGGCGTAAAAGTTATAAAGAAGCTTCAACTAAGAAATTACCGCGTGTACAAAAATTAGTCGAAGAAGCAGCAAATGAAAATACAACTTATAAACTTTTTAAAGCTAGAAAGAATATCAAAGAAGCACAGGAAATTATTAAGCCGACCTTAGAGGATGCACGCAATACTAAGGCTGTTTTTACAGAGCTTCTCGAATCAAATAAAGAAAATCAGATTCAATATGATGCTTTGATTAAGGTATATCGTGAGCTGAGAAAAGAAGTTTTGGCAGAATCATTTGAGTATGGAGAAGCTATTGATCAAATTGAAGATCAGCTTGCTTCTATGGAAAGCGATTTTGAAGAAGCAAAGAATCTTTCTTCTCAAGGTGATCATGTTGAAGCTAAACGTGTCCTTTCTAAAATTAGGATGGCTTTAGGTGCTTTGCAAAAGAAACTTCCTAAAATTAAGGAAGGACATCATCAATTAGAAATTGTCTTTCAAGATCAACTTAAAGAGATATCTGATGCATATAAAAAGATGTTGTCAGAAAAATATTACATTACTGACGTAGATGTTTTAGGACGAATTAAAGATATACATGGCGAAATCGATGAAGCAAGAGAACTTTTAGCGGAAACTAAAGTAGATGATTTAGCTAAAGCAAATAAGAAAATTTCTGGTGAAATTAATGATTTGTATGATATTTTAGCTAAAGAATATAAAGCTCGACCATTTGTTGAAAAAAATCAAGCAAAGATGTTAACTTTAATCACTCATCAACAAGCTGCTTCAAAGAAATTAGTTGAAAAATTGCAACATATTGATGAGAGTTATGAATTAACTCATGGTGAATTAGAAAAAAGTAAAGAACTTGAAAAAGAAGTTAACGATATGAATCGTCAATATACGGTTGATACTCAAAATATTGCTGATGGTAAAGGTGTTTACTCTGCAATTCAAGATTCTTGGCTTCAAATGCTTGATCGCTTACGCGAAATAGATGATGAACAAGCAAAGATGTCTACAGATGTTGATGGACTTTATGATTCAGAAAATGTTGCTAATGATTCAATTAAGCACTTTAAGCAAGATGTTTCGTTAGTATATCGTCGTCTTGAAAGACGAAATTTACCAGGTAATCCTGATAGTTTTATTCAAATGTATACTTTGGTTGTTAATGAAATTGGACATGTAAGTGATGAATTAAGTCAAGTAAGAATCAATATGGAAAAGATATCTGCTGAATTAATTCAAATCTCTGACGATGTTGAAAGACTTAAACGTGAAGCTGACGATATAATTAATTCTGCTAACTTGGTTGAATTAACAATGCAGTATTCAAACAAGTATGCTGATAATGAATCTATTAAGCAAGCGCAAAAATTGGCAATGCAATATTACAATGAATATAACTATAAAGAAGCACTTGATACTATTGCTACAGCAATTGAAAAAGTAGAACCAGGTAGTTATCAACGTCTTGAAAACTCATATTATTCGGATCAAAAGAATAAATAATTGAAGCATTTCATTATTTAGGATAAAATTTAAAAGTCATTAAAACGGTCAATTTCTTGGCCGTTTTTTAGTAGAGGGGTAATATTTGTGATTTATTTTGATAATAGTGCAACAACTAAAATAGATCCTCAAGTTTTGGATACATATAATAAGGTAGCAACCAATATCTGGGGAAATCCATCAAGTTTACATAAAATGGGTGATCGTGCCCACCAGTTGCTTGAATCATCACGTAAACAAATTGCTGAATTACTTGGTACTAAGCAACATGAGATTTTCTTTACTTCTGGTGGTACAGAATCAAATAATACTGCAATTAAAGGAACTGCTATTCAAAAGCGTGAATTTGGTAAGCATATTATTACTTCAAGTGTTGAACATGCATCAGTTGCTAATAGTTTAACTGCACTTGAAAATTTAGGGTGGAGAGTAACTCGCCTTCCAGTAGATAAGGAAGGTAGAGTTAATGTCAATGATTTAAGAAATGCCATTGACTCAGATACGACACTTGTTTCAATCATGGGTGTAAATAATGAAATAGGGACTATTCAACCAATTGATGAAATTAGTGACTTGCTTGAAAATTATCCGACTATTCAATTCCACGTTGATAATGTACAAGCTTTAGGGAAGGATATCTGGGATAAGGTCTTTACACCAAGAGTTGACTTATCAAGTTTATCTGCTCATAAATTTCACGCTCCACGTGGCATTGGTGTTCTTTATAAAAAAGAAGGTAAGATGCTTGCCCCATTAAATGATGGTGGTGGCCAAGAAAAGGGTATTCGTTCAGGTACTGAAAACTTACCTGCAATTGCTGGTATGGCCAAGGCAATCCGTTTGCTTTTAGAAAATGAGCCCGAAAAAGCTAGTCGTGAAGCAGCTATTAAGGCAAAGATTGTGGATTACTTAAAAGATAAGCCAGGAATTGATATCTTTTCACCAGTAAGTGACGGCTTTGCCCCACATATTCTTTGCTTTGCCTTAGAAGGTATTCGTGGTGAAACTTTGGTCCATACTTTAGAAGATCAAGATATTTATACTTCAACTACTTCTGCCTGTGCTTCGAAGACAGCAGATGAAGCAAGCACCTTGGTTTCTATGCGTATTGATGATAAGATTGCTACTAGTGCAATTCGTTTAAGTTTTGATGAAACGAATACGCTCGAAGAAGCAGATGAATTTATTAAGGTCTTTGATAAGATCTACAATCATTTTGCTAAAATTAATCACTTGGGAGAAAATTAATGGAATATACAGAAGTTATGGTCCGTTACGGGGAACTCTCAACTAAGGGAAAGAATAGAAAAGACTTTATCAATCGTTTGGCAACTAACGTTGAAAGAGTTTTAAAAGACTTCCCACAAATTGAATTTCATCCTCGTCATGACCGAATGCATATTATTTTAAATGGCGCACCATTTACAGAAGTAGATAAGCGCCTTAAAAAAGTATTTGGTATTCAAACCTACTCACCTGCAATCAAAATTCCTAAGACTTTAGAAGATATTGAAAAAACTTCTTTGGAATTGATGAAAGAAACTTTTAAGCCAGGAATGACTTTTAAGATTAATACTAAGCGTAGTGATCATAAGTTTGAATATGACACTAACCAACTTAACAACTTAGTTGGAGACTTCTTGTTTGATAATATTGATAACTTGAAGGCTGAAATGAAGCACCCTGATTTAGTTCTTAGAATTGAAGTGCGTCAAGATGCTGTTTATATTTCTAACCAACTTCTTCATGGTGTTGGAGGGATGCCGGTTGGTACTGCGGGTAAGGCGGTAATGATGCTTTCGGGTGGTATCGATTCGCCAGTTGCATCATGGCTTGCTCTTAAACGCGGCGTAGATATTGAAATGGTTCATTTCTTCAGTCCTCCATACACTACTGAAAAGGCATTGGCTAAGGCTAAGGAACTTACTGGCATTTTGGCAAATTATGCAGGTAAGATTAATTTTATTGCTGTGCCATTTGCTGAAATTCAAGAAACTATTAAAGAGAAGTTGCCTGAAGGTTACTTGATGACTGTTCAACGTCGTTTCATGCTTCAACTTGCTGATCGCATTCGTGCGATGCGCGGTGGTTTAGCTATCTTTAACGGTGAATCCGTTGGTCAAGTTGCTTCTCAAACTTTGGAATCAATGGTCGCAATTAATGATGTCACAACTACACCAGTTATTCGTCCCGTTGCAACAATGGATAAGACCGAAATTATTGCTAAGGCTGAAGAAATTGGTACTTTCGATCTTTCAATTCAACCATTTGAAGATTGTTGTACGATTTTTGCTCCACCACGTCCTAAGACTAAGCCAAAGCTTGATAAGGCACGTGAATATGAAGCTCGTCTTGATGTTGAAGGTTTAATTCAAAGAGCTTTGGATGGAATTGAAGTAATGCCAATTTATCCAAATCAAAAGTTCTTAGATGATAAGGCACAAGAAGACGCAGACTTATTGTAGGAAAAAAGCTAGAAGCCAGACTTCTAGCTTTTTTTATAGGTGAAATATGAGAATTGATAAATATTTAGCCAACATGAATGTTGGTTCAAGAAAAGAAGTTCATCAATTAATCAAAAAAGGCTTAGTTGATGTTAATGGTAAAACTGTAAAAACACCAAAAGAAAAAATTAATGAAGATGACGTTGTTACTGTAAATGGTGAGAAAGTAGCTTATCAAAAGTATCATTACTTTTTGTTGAATAAACCTACAGGCGTGCTATCTGCAACGGAAGATCGAAGTCAAAAGACAGTTATTTCATTACTTAAGCCTGAAGATCGTTATCAAGGAATAGCCCCTGTGGGTAGGTTAGATAAAGATACGACGGGCTTGCTTCTGTTGACTAATGATGGTCAATTAAATCATGAGTTGTTAGCACCTAACAAACATGTTGCAAAAGTTTATCGAGCGCAAATTGCGGGTGTAGCGGATGATGAAACTGTAAAAACTTTCGCATCGGGTATGACACTGGGCGATGGAACTAAGTTAAAGCCTGCTAAGTTGAGGATTTTAAAGCAGGATAGAGAAAATGCTACTTCTGAGATTGAAATTGAAATATCTGAAGGAAAGTATCACCAAATTAAAAGAATGTTTGGTGCGGTAGGGATGAAAGTTATGGCATTGGATAGATTAGCGATGGGAAAGTTATGTTTGCCAGCTGATCTGAAACGCGGAAAATATGTTGAGCTTAGCTTAGATGAAATAGAGAATGTAAAGTGATAATTTATAAGAAGCAAAGGATATAAGTTTGCTAAATGGAAACATCATCAAGCATAATGTACTAAGTATATTTAAATTTTTTTGGGGGAAATTTAGTAGAATATTAAATTGCTTATAATATAAAGGTAATTTTATTGTAGTCTTTAAATAATAAGAAAATTTTGGGCTCTTTGTTTGATCCGGTTGATGAAATAGATGAAAATAATTCTGTCTTAACTGATACGGGGCGACTAACTGATAATCAAGATACTTATGGTCAAGCAGTCGGTGAATATTTGGAGCGAGAGTACTACGATTCACTTGATTATGAATAGCTCATGTTAAATAAACTTTCTTTTTAAATATTAGAAGAGTCTAGAGAAAATAAGTCAATTCGGTTAGCTTTCCAAATGAAATAAGCACGAAATTCTGTTAATTGAGAATTTTGTGCTTTTATTTTGATCAAAGTAGTTCTTCATATTCATTGACTAGGATTGAATAGCTATATTACTATAATCTAAATCTGTGTCAATTATGGTAATATTAAATTCATTTTAAATTATTCTGAATTCCATACTCTTTGGTTTTAAGTCAGATTGCTCAGACTTGTTTTTATTAAATTATATATATTAGATAAACCAATACATGACGCTTGAAGTGCTCTCCATAAATCTTATTTCCTCATTACCAAATCTCTAATAAATATATCTCTTTTACCATATTAAAAATTTTTAGAAAAAACAATAAATAATTCTATACTTGTGAAAAAATTTATGTTAAGAAGTTCTACCCAATTAGCAGTTACAAATACTGTGAATAAGAAATCTAAGAAGAGTTACATTTTAGCTACTGTTGAAGGGTTTAAGATGATAGCTTCTTTATAAAGAGGTAAGCTTACTAAGTAATATGGTTATGGTCATAAAATTGTCAAAAAAGAAGAAATAATGGTAAGACCTACTACAGTGTCTATGGCAAAAGGCTTTGGGTTCGTGCTAAAGACATCAATTTAATCAAATAAATTATTGAAATCCCTTACCTACTTCAATAATTAATAGACTCATGCTATAATCGTAAACAAAGCCATAATCAAGAGGAATCGACTTTATTTACAGAGAAAAGCCATTGAAGCTGAGAGGCCAGAAGTTGATTTGTAGCTTGATTGCTGATTAACTGAACATAAGTAGGTTAATCCGGACACTTCAGCGCCGTTATCGCTTATTGAGAGAAGCATATTTTATATGCTTAAACCATAGGTGGTACCGCGGTTAGTAAATCGTCCTAGACAATATTGTCTAGGACTTTTTTATTGGAGGAATTTTAATGACAGATTTAGCACCTAAATACAACCCTAATGAGGTTGAAAAAGGCAGATATCAAGAATGGCTTGATGAAGATCTATTCAAGCCATCTGGTGACAAAAAAGCTCACCCATATTCAATTGTTATCCCACCACCAAATGTTACTGGTAAGCTTCACTTAGGCCATGCATGGGATACAGCAATTCAAGATACTTTGATTCGTTTTAAGCGAATGGAAGGCTACGATACTTTGTACTTACCAGGTATGGACCACGCCGGAATCGCTACCCAAGCTAAGGTTGAAGCAAAATTGCGTAAGCAAGGCAAAGATCGTCATGAAATGGGACGTGAAGCCTTTGTTAAGCAAGTATGGGACTGGAAAGACGAATACGCTAATATTATCAAGAGCCAATGGTCAAAATTAGGCCTTTCACTTGATTACTCACGTGAAAGATTCACTCTTGATAAGGGACTTTCAAAGGCTGTTAAGAAGGTTTTCGTTCAACTTTACAACGAAGGTCTTATTTACCGTGGTGAATACATTATCAACTGGGATCCAACGCTTGAAACAGCACTTAGTGATATTGAAGTTATTCACAAAGACGATAAGGGTGCCTTCTACCACGTTAAGTATCCATTTGCAGATGGTTCAGGTTTTGTAGAAATTGCTACTACTCGTCCTGAAACAATGTTTGGTGATACTGCTGTTGCTGTTGCGCCAGGAGACCCAAGATACAAGGATATTGTTGGCAAGGAATTAATCTTGCCACTTGTTGGTCGTCATATTCCAATTATTGAAGACCAACACGTTGATCCAGAATTTGGTACTGGTCTTGTAAAGATCACTCCAGCCCATGACCCTAACGACTTCCAAGTAGGTAACCGTCATAACTTAAAGCGTATCAACGTAATGAACGATGATGGTACGATGAACGAAGAAGCTGGCAAGTATGCTGGTATGGATCGTTTCGAATGTCGTGAGGCTTTGGTTAAGGATCTTAAAGAAGAAGGTTACTTAATTAAGGTTGAACCTATCGTTCACTCAGTTGGTCACTCAGAACGTTCAGGCGTTCAAGTTGAACCAAGATTATCTAAGCAATGGTTCGTTAAGATGAAGCCACTTGCTGACAAAGTTTTGGAAAACCAAAAATCTGAAGGTAAGGTTAACTTCGTTCCTGAAAGATTTGAACAAACTTTGAACCACTGGATGGAAAATGTTCACGACTGGGTAATTTCTCGTCAATTATGGTGGGGACACCGTATTCCTGCTTGGTACAACAAGAAGACTGGTGAAACTTACGTAGGTGAAGAAGCTCCTAAGGATATTGAAAACTGGGAGCAAGATCCAGATGTTCTTGATACTTGGTTCTCAAGTGCTCTTTGGCCATTTTCAACTATGGGTTGGCCAGACACTGATAATCCAGACTTCAAGCGTTATTTCCCAACTAATGCATTAGTTACCGGTTACGACATTATCTTCTTCTGGGTATCAAGAATGATTTTCCAAAGTCTTCACTTTACTAAGGAAAGACCATTCAAGGACGTTGTTTTACACGGTCTTATTCGTGATGAACAAGGTAGAAAGATGTCTAAATCATTGGGTAACGGTATTGATCCAATGGACGTAATTGACAAATATGGTGCTGATGCTCTTAGATGGTTTCTTTTGAACGGTACTGCTCCTGGTCAAGATACTCGTTTCAGCTACACCAAGATGGATGCTGCTTGGAACTTCATTAATAAGATTTGGAACGCAAGTCGTTTCGTAATTATGAACTTGCCAGAAGATGCTAAGCCAGCTCATATGCCAGATACTTCCAAATTTGACTTATCAGACAAATGGATCTTTGATCGTTTGAACCACACAATTGGTGAAGTAACTCGCTTGTTTGGTGAATATCAATTCGGTGAAGCAGGAAGAGAAGCTTACAACTTTATTTGGAATGACTTCTGTGATTGGTATATTGAAATTTCTAAGGTTGCTTTAAATGGCGATGATGAAGAATTAAAGGCAAGAAAGCAAGAAAACTTAATCTGGATTCTTGATCAAATCTTACGTTTGATGCACCCAATTATGCCATTCGTAACTGAAAAGTTATGGCTTTCAATGCCTCATGAAGGCAAGTCAATCATGACTGCATCATATCCAGTAACTCACAAAGAATTTGAAAACAAGACTGCCGATCAAGAAATGGATTTCTTAATTGAAGTAATTAAGGCTGTTCGTAATATCCGTATGGAAGTTAATGCTCCAATGTCTTCAGAAATTGACATCATGATTAAGCTTGATGATCTCAACAACAAGCATATCTTAGATGAAAACGTTGATTATGTTGAAAACTTCTTGCATCCAAAGAAGCTTGAAGTTTCTGCAGATATCGAAGCTCCAAAACTTGCTAAGACTGCTGTTATTCCAGGTGCACAAATCTTTGTTCCATTAACTGAACTTGTTAATGTTGATGAAGAACTTGCTAAGATGGAAAAAGAAGCTAAGCGTCTTGAAGATGAAGTTGCACGTTGCGAAAAGAAGCTTTCTAATAAAGGATTTGTTGATCATGCTCCAGAAGCAGTAGTCAATAAAGAAAAGGAAAAGATGGCTGACTACGAAAGTCAATTAAGCGGTGTTCGTGAAAGAATTCAAGATTTGAAAGAGAGTAAATAATTGAAGTTTACTAGTGCTCAAAAAATAATTGATTATCTGTATTCTTTGCCACATTTACATCCTAAAAATGATCTATCCTTTATCAAAAGATTGTTAAAAAAATTAGGTAATCCGCAAAATCAGGTAAAAACAATTCATATTACGGGTACAAATGGTAAAGGTTCAACTTCCTACTATTTATCAAATCTACTAAAAAAGGCCGGTCAAAAGGCTGGCCTTTTTGTATCACCTTATGTCTATCGATTTAATGAGCGAATTCAGTTAGATAATCAAGACATTAGTGATCAAGATTTGATTGTAGTAGCTAACATTGTTCAAAAAGCTTATGAAGAACTGCAAGAAGAAGATTCAGCCTTTTCTTTAGTTACTTTTGAATATGAAGTTGCTTTAGCTTTTGTATACTTTGCCCAAAAAAAGTGTGATTATGCTGTAATTGAAGTTGGTATTGGTGGTGAGCATGATAAAACTAATGTAATTATGCCCGAGGCAAGTATTATTACAACGATTGGTTTAGATCATGAACAAATTATTGGACCTACAATCCAAGATATTGCACGTGAAAAAAGTGGAGTTATTAAGCATAATCGACCTGTAATATTAGGGAATATTCCTAAAAATGTTTTGCCAATTTTAGAACAAAAAGCCAAGATAGAAGATGCGCCTATCTATTTATTAGGTAAAGATTTCAATGTGAGCATTGATCAGAAAATCCATTATATCGATTCACAGTATAAGTTGAATTTTGTATTACGTGCGCAAGTTGAAGCATATGATATTGCAGTTGCCTTTAAAACTTTTTCATTATTGAATTTGAAGTTAAGTGATGAAGACATTGAAAATGCAATTGATCAAACAATTATTCCGGGACGTTATCATATTTTGGAGCAAAAACCATTGGTTATTTTAGATGGTGCGCATAATATTCAGGCGATGACCAATCTGCTTAATACAGTTCATCAGCTTGCTCAAAAGCGTGGTGGACACGTACATGCTCTAATTACAATGATGAAAGATAAAGATTTGGAGCAAGTATTTAGTTTATTCAATAAAGACGATGATGTGTTACTTACCACGTTGTCATATGCGCGAACTGCGAAAAAAATGATTTTCCAATTGACGTGGAAAGAAGATATAATTATGACAGAGATTATCGGTCTGGGTTTACTAAATTGAAAAATAAAATGGCAGATAATGATGTATTACTTGTCACAGGTTCTTTTTATTTAGTAAGTGCAATTTTAAATTGGAAGAGGCGAAAGAATGCGCGTTAAAGGAATAGATGACAATATTAAAGGCGTGATTTTTGATATGGACGGCTTACTTGTTAACTCAGAAAAATTATACTGGGATGCAAATATTCAAGCCGCAGAAGAAGAAAATATTAATACGCCGAGAGATTCGTATCTAGAATTAACAGGTGCTACAGTTAAAGAAATGCAAGATTTTTATCATAAGTATTTTAAAACTGAAGAGGCTCGCGACCGATTTATTAAAAGGACTGATGATCTGGTCTGGCAGTGGACCGATCAAGGAAAATTAAAACTGCAAAAAGGCGTACAACAGGCCTTAGATGAATTTCAAAAGCGTGGATTACACATGGCGATTGCATCAAGTAATTATGAAGATGTATTACAACATGTGCTCTGGAAAACTGGGATTAGAAATTATTTTGATTTTCATCTTAGTTATTTAGATGTGCAAAAAGGGCATATTAAGGCAAAGCCGGCTCCAGATATTTATCTGGCAGCAGCCAGAAAGATGAATCTTCCTAAAGAAAATATTTTGGTTTTTGAGGATTCATCTACTGGTGTGCAAGCAGCAACTAGTGCTGGGCTGAAATGCGTGATGATCCCAGATTTGATTGCGCCAACAGACAAGGATCGTCAAAATGCCGTAATGATTTGTGATAGCTTTTTAGAATTCTTGAAGAAAATTTAACTCTTTTTTACGTAATAAGTAATGAGGAGGAATTGTATGAGAGATCAAATTTCAAGTCATTACTTTGTTAATACAGATTTTGAATTGGCAATGAAGTTATCTGATCAGATTAAAGATAAAGGTATTGACAATTTTTATGAGTTAGAAAAATTTTTAAAAGATAGAAAAATAGTTTCTTTTGACGATTTGCTTAAATTTGTTACAGGACCAGATTGTTCAAGTGACATTGCAATTGCAGCAGAAGAGTTGCTAGATCGTTTACGTATGGCTTCGCCTAAACGTAAAACTGCATTGACATCTAGTGTAGAACTTGGTACGTATCTGGCTGATAAGCTAGCAGGTCATAAGCAAGAAGAATTATGGGCGCTATATATTGATAATAGTAATCACATTATTGCTGAAAAGAAGCTTTTTCAAGGAACTTTAAACAGATCATTTGCTCATCCACGCGAAATTTTTCGCTGGGCTGTAATCTATGGCTGTTCAGGGATTTTCATTGTTCATAATCATCCTAGTGGCAAATTGACACCGTCTTCTAGTGATTTTGAGTTGACGGAAGATCTATTTGAAGCCGCAAAAATGATGAAAATAGATTTTTTAGATCATTTTATTGTGGGGCAAGGACGATATTTGAGCATGCGTGAAGAAAAATTGTTTTAAACTTCTTTAAAATTCGCGCGAAAATCACCTTTAAAGTTATAGTATGCTATAATTATTCAAGATTTAGAGACCGCAACGATTAAGGAGAGATTTTTGTGTTTGGATTAGGTACAAAAAATATTGGTATCGATTTAGGTACAGCCAATACACTCGTTTATATGGAAGGTAAAGGTATTGTTTTAAGAGAACCTTCCGTAGTAGCAAAGAACACACAAACAGGTGAAGTAATTGCAGTGGGTTCAGAAGCCAAAGAAATGATTGGTAGAACACCAGGTACTATCGTAGCTATCCGTCCTATGAAAGACGGTGTAATTGCTGATTACGATACGACTGCTGCTATGCTTAAATACTTTATGGAAAAGACTGTTGGTAATTCTAAGCCTTCAGTAATGGTATGTGTTCCTTCAGGTGTTACTGAAGTTGAAAAGCGTGCTGTTATTGATGCAGCTAGAGTAGCTGGTGCACGTGAAGCATTTGTGATTGAAGAACCATTTGCTGCAGCTATTGGTGCAGGACTTCCAGTTATGGATCCTACTGGTTCAATGGTTGTTGATATTGGTGGTGGTACTACTGATGTTGCTACAATTTCATTAGGTGGTATCGTGTCATCAACTTCAATTCGTCAAGCAGGTGACAAGTTTAATAATTCAATCATCAATTACATTCACTCAAACTTTAACTTATTAATTGGTGAAAGAACTGCTGAAGATATTAAGATTCAAATTGGTTCAGCTTCTATTGAAAAGGCCAAAGATATCGAATCAATGAATATCCGTGGTCGTGATTTAGTTACTGGTTTACCAAAGTCAGTTGATGTTGATGCAGTTGATATTGCTAAGGCAATTCAAGATGTTGTTCAAGATATTATTGTTGCAATCAAAGAGACTTTGGAACAAACTTCACCTGAAATTGCTGCCGATGTTATCGATCATGGTATCGTATTAACTGGTGGTGGAGCTCTTCTTAAGAACTTGCCAGAAGTTATTTCTGAAGCAACCAAGGTTCCTGTATTTATTGCTCAAGATCCACTTGATTGTGTAGCAATTGGTACTGGTGAATCACTTAAAAATATTGAAGTAATGCGTAGAAGTCGCAAATAATAAAAAAGCCGGCTGTTGCCGGTTTTTCTTTAGGATAAATTCTTAATGAAAAAATTTCTACAAAACAAAAAATTATTATCAGCATTTATTATAGTTGTTGTTATTTTGGCCGTTTTAGGTGGGAGTGTTAATTTGCGCAATAAGCGTAACACGCCATTATTAATTCAAAGTTTAGGCAATGATGTTGTTGCTTGGGGAACTAGAATCGTAGATGTTCCTGTTGGCTTTATATCGGGCGGTCTAAATAGTGTTCATGATATTTTAAATACTCAAGAAGAAAATAATCATTTAAAACGCGAAGTTACTAACTTAGGTCAAACTAAAGCGAGAAATTCAGTATTAGAAAAAGAAAATAGTCAATTAAAATCAGCATTAAAATTAAGAGATACATTAAGTGGCTATACTTTAGTTAATGCCTCAGTTATTTCTCGTGCACCTGATACTTGGTCAGATTTATTGACAATAGATAAAGGTAGTTCTGCTGGAATTAAAAAGAATATGGCCGTAATGTGTGGTGGCGGTGTCATTGGTAGAATCATTGAAACCAATGCTGCTTCATCGAAGGTGGAATTAATTACTACAACTGATGAATCAGCTAACCGTTTTTCAGTTCAAGCAGATGCAGCTAGTGGTAAAACAGTTCATGGAATTATTACTGTAACTAATAATAATAATCTGGCCTTTACTCAAGTAGTTGATGGTCAAAAATTAAAAGCCGGTACACGTGTTTATACTAGTGGTATGGGAGGCAATTCTCCTAAAGGACTTTTGATTGGTACAGTAACTACTACAACTCGTGATTCATTTGGTTTATCAGATCAGATTAGAATTAAGCCAGCAGGTAATATTAATGATCCATCAGTTGTAACAGTTATTGAAAGACAGGTGGCTAATTAATGTCTGTTTTTCGTAAATGGGTTTTAGCAATTAGCTTATTTGTTGCTTTAGTCTTAGAAGGCGTTTGTTCATTTTATCTACACCAATTTATGACTTATGGTAACTATGGAGCTTTTAGTGTAATCTTGCCAATTAGTATTATGTTAATTGGTTTATTTGATGATACTAATGAGAATGAAATTTGGTTAGCTTTGGGTACAGGAATTATTGCCGACATCTATTTTTATGGAATAATCGGTATTTATACCGTATTTTTGCCACTTAGCTGTTGGGCTGGCCAAAAAATTGCTCGTTTTTTACCTGAAATATTTTGGGCACGATTAATTGTAGTTTTAATAGATACGACTGCGTTTATCGTTTATAGTTGGTTAGTATTTAAAATGATTGGCTTTGCGTCAATTTCAATTCATATGCTTTTAATGAGTTTATTAGTAAATCTAGGTTGGACAATTTTATTTTTTGTTCTGCTATATTGGATTTGGGGTAATTTAGCACAAGATTATCCTTTCTTAATAGATTTGAATGCATATCGAGTATAAAAGTAAAAAGACACGAGAAAATTTTCTCGTGTCTTTTTTTAAAACATTCCTGCACTAGCCATTGAACCAAGTACAGAAACGACAACAGCTGCTAAAGTAATGACAGCCATCAGCCAAGCCATTACAATAGTCAATTTTTGAAAACCGGATTTCTTTCTTTTCTTTCGTGCCATAAAACACCCTCCTACTTGAACAATATTTTATGCTTATTAATAGTTTTTTTCAATTCAATTGTAGTTTAAAATGGTTGATGGAGGAACTTTTATGCTTTATATTTTCCTATTACCAATTATTGGTTTAGCTCTTGCTTTTATAATTAATAAAATTTTTCCGCGAGCTCAATTTAGAGGTTATGATGTATTACCTTTCTTTTTTATCGCAGCTTGTAGTTTAATTACTTTACACATAAATAGACCATCTTTTTTGCCATATGGCTTTTTATTATATTTTATTTTAGTGATTGTAGTTTCATTAAGTGATGCAATTAGAAATAAAAACATTTCTTTAGGTAAAACGATTCGTAAATTATGGGATTATCTAGCAGCATGTACGTGCTTTTGGTATCTTGGTTTATTAATAATGATGTTTTTATAATTAAAAATTATTACTGTAGTTAAAGCGACAAATATTTAAATATTTGCTCGCTTTTTTATATTGTCAAAGAAATTTTATAAAGAAATTTAAAAATATGTATTTTTTTCTTGTGCATGTGGTAGAGAGTGGGGAATTGTGGTAAATTATTTAGTGGAAGGGGGCTAGACCATGTTCATGGGTGAGTATCACCACAATCTGGATAGCAAGGGCCGCTTAATTATACCAGCGAAACTTCGTGAACAGATTGGTGATAAGATGGTGCTCACGCGAGGAATGGAAGGCTGTATTTTTGGCTATCCGATGGAAGAATGGCAAAAAATAGAAGCCAAATTAGCAAAACTTCCGTTGACTAAGAGAAACACGCGTAAGTTTATGCGTATGTTTTACTCTGGTGCGATGGAATGTGAGTTTGATAAACAAGGCCGTGTTAATCTAACACCGACATTGAAATTACATGCTAAACTCATAAAAAATTGTGTCATTATAGGTGTTTCTGATCGAATAGAAATTTGGTCTAAGGAACGTTGGGAAAGCTTTGAAGAGGAAGCTAACGAAGACTATGATGACATCGCGGAAGATTTGGACGACATTGAACTATAAAACAAACTATGAAATTCAAACACACCAGTGTACTCTTACACGAAACTATCGACAATTTAAAACCGAAAAACGATGGTCTTTATGTAGATGCAACTTTTGGCGGTGGCGGGCATGCTAAGTATTTACTCAGTAAAATTGACACCGGTACGTTGATAGGTTTTGATCAAGATGAATACGCAATAAAATCGGCAGAGTTGAACTTTGCTAATTTATTGAAGCCGGATAGTGAGCCTAAATTACAACTTGTACATGACAATTTTAGCAATTTGGAAGAGAATCTGGTTAAGCTAGGTTATACAGATGGCATAGATGGCATATATTATGATTTAGGCGTATCTTCTCCGCAATTTGATCAAGCTGATCGCGGTTTTTCATACCGTTATAATGCAAGGCTTGATATGAGAATGAATCAAGATCAAGATCTCGATGCATATCAGTTAGTTAATACTTTAAGTCAAAAAGAGCTGGCAGATATTTTGTATCAATATGGTGATGAAAAATTTTCTCGCCAAATTGCTCATAAAATCGTAGAAAAGCGTAAGGAAAAGCCAATTGTGACAACTTTTGAATTGGTTGACATAATTAAAGATGCTATTCCTGCATATGCACGAAGAACTGGGGGACACCCTGCTAAGAAGAGTTTTCAAGCTTTACGGGTGGCCGTTAATCACGAACTTGATGTTTTACAAGCATCATTGGAAGAGGCTATTAAGGTTTTGCGACCTGGTGGTCGAATTAGCGTGATTACTTTCCAGTCTCATGAGGATAAAATCGTTAAGAAAATTTTTAAAAAGTATTCAGAGGTTGAAGTACCAAGAGGAATGCCTTTTATACCAGATGATATGAAACCAACACTCAAATTGGTAAATCGCAAACCAATTGTTGCTTCTGATTCTGAATTAGAAAATAACAACCGCTCACACAGTGCAAAACTACGGGTTGCAGAGAAATTATAAAGAGGAAAATGCTATGGCTGACAGCTCAGCAAGAAAAATAGAATATGAACCAAGAAAAAGAAATGGTTCCAAGAAACGACAACGAGTTATCCTTGACCCACATAAAGTTCCTTACAGTATCCTAGAGAAAACGTTATTAATTTTAGGTAGTGTCATCACTTTGGGAATGATGATTTTTTTAGTTTCTTCTAGTATTTCTGCAACTTCAGCTCAACATGAGTTGACCGAAAATCAACAGTCAGTTGCTAAGGAACAAAACAAGGTTACCGATTTACGTCAAGAAATTGGTGAGTTAACTTCTACTACACGTCTAAATAAAGTTGCGCGTGAAAAGGGATTAACTCTAATTAATAAAAACATTAGGACAATTCGCTAATGAAAAAAAACAGTAATTTAAAATTACAAAAATCCAAAGCCCACAGCTACCGCTTCACAGTAGGGAGATTTCTCCAAGTAGCTGTCGCTTTGGTTTTTCTTGTATTTACGGCTAGATTTTTATATATAGGTATATCTAAAACGGTTAATGGACAAAATTTGTCCGCTAGAACACAACAGCTTTATAGGCGAAATCAAGTTATTAAGGCAACGCGTGGAACTATTTATGATAGAAATGGTTTAGCCATTGCTGAAGATTCGCATTTATATACTATTTATGCAATTTTGGACAAATCCTCGATTAACTATAAGAATAAACCAGAATATGTTGTTAATAAAACAGAGACAGCAGAAAAACTAGCAACAGTGTTGCCATTATCTGCTGATAAAATTTATCAATATTTAAATCCCAAGCATAAAGCTTTCCAGGTTCAATTTGGAACAGGTGGTAGTGGGTTAACAATTAAACAAAAGAAGAAAATTGAAGCAATGAAATTACCAGGGATTAAGTTTTTGGCTACACCATCTCGTCTATACCCTAATGGTAATTTTGCTTCTCATATTGTTGGCTTAGCTCAACCTGAATATGATAAAAAGACCAATGATGAAACTTTGGTTGGGACTATGGGAATTGAAGCTTATTTCAATAATACATTGACTGGTACAGATGGTTATCGAATTTCTTCAGTAGATGCATCGGAATATCAGATGCCTAACGGTAATCAAGTTTATAAACCGGTTAAAAATGGTAATAACTTGTACTTGACACTTGATTCCCAACTTCAAAGTTATCTTGAATCACGCTTAACTGAAGTTCAAAAGGCTTATGATCCAACTTCAATAACTGCAGTAGTTGAGGATATGAAGACAGGTAAAATATTAGCTGCTTCACAGCGTCCAACGTTTAATCCGCAGACTAAAAAAGGTTTGACCAAATCATATAGAAATATTTTAGTTCAAGATACATATGAGCCAGGTTCTGTCTTTAAAATACTATCGTTTGCTGCTGTAGTAAATAGTGGTAATTATAATCCGAATGAGTATTATCGTTCAGGTTCAGTAAACGTTGGGGGATCTACTATTCACGATTGGTTGACCTCTGGTTGGGGAACTATTCCATTTTCACAAGCCTTTGAACGTTCAAGTAATACTGGGTTTGTTAAGTTAGAACAAAAAATGGGTTCGAAAACTTGGAAGAAATATTTGAATAAATTCCATATTGGAGAAAAAACAGGTATCACTCTTCCTGGAGAACAACCAGGTTTCATTTCATTTAAAACCCCAGTCGATCAAGCGGTTACTGCATTTGGCCAAGGCGTAAATGTTAATGTAATGCAGATGATGCAAGCATATAGTTCATTAGCAAATAATGGTCAAATGGTAAAGCCACAATTGGTTGATAAAGTTACCGATTCAGATGGCAATATGATTAAAGGATACGAAATTCAAAAAGTAGGGTCACCTATTTATAGCAGTAAAACTCGAAAAGTTGTTTTAGCTAACATGAAACGAGTTCTTAACAAACAGTCAGGTACTGGTAATGCTTATAAGATGGGGAATGCAGATATCGCTGTGAAGACCGGTACAGCACAAATTGCCAATCCAAAAGGTGGCGGATATCTCAAAGGTGATAGCAATTATATCTTCTCAGTGGTCGGCGTTTACCCAGCAAGTAATCCTAGATATTGTGTTTATCTGACGATTAAACAGCCTCATTTAGTAGGTGGTGCTACTGCTGAAAAGATCTTAGCATCTATTTTTAAGCCAATGATGAGTAGAATTATTTCTATGGCCAAAAATGATGATACTTCAACTACTGTTAGTGTGCCAGACTTTAAGAACTTAACTTATAGCCAAGCTCTAGCTAAGGCAAAACAAGTGGGACTCAATTTGGTTAAAGTTGGCGACGGTGACAGAATTACCGAACAAGGCCTTAAAAAGGGCGAAAAGTTGGAATCAGGGGATAAAATATTTGTATCTACCTCTGGAAAAGTTGTTTGTCCTAATATGAAAAATTGGAGTATAAATGATTTGCATCAATTTACCAATTTGACAGATGTTAAATTTAGTATAAAGGGAACCGGAACTGTTTCTAGTCAAAGTATAGCTGCAGGAACAGAATTAAAAGCCGGAAAGAAAATAAAAGTTAATTTAAAGGAGTAGCATAGAATGAGTATTATGCTAGCAAGTTGTATTGCTTTAGTTAGTTCACTAGTGTTGACGGTAATTTTTTTACCTGTCTTGATTAATTTCATGCATTCTCACCATGAGGGGCAAGAAATTCGTGATGAAGGGCCTAAATGGCACCAAAAGAAGTCAGGAACGCCTACAATGGGAGGAACCATCTTTGTAATTGCGGCAGTTATCTCTGTTATTTGGGTAGCTGCCTGGCAACATAGTTTAAACAAAGTTGTCTGGATTTTAGTAATCAGTTTATTAGGATATGGAATTATTGGTTTTCTTGATGATGGTATTAAGCTTTACTATAAGCGTAATTTGGGATTAAGAGCTTGGCAAAAGTTGGCATTGCAAATTATTATTGCCGTTGTAATTGTCTTGATTGCCTCAAGCGATCATTTTCAATTTGGTTTATATATTCCTTTTGCAGGTGTTGTTCATAGTATTGCATTATTTACTATCTTCATTATTTTCTGGCTGGTTGGTTTTTCTAATGCTGTTAACCTTTCAGATGGTCTTGATGGTTTAGCAACTGGTTTATCAATTGTGGCATATGGTACATATGCTTATATTGCATTTAAACAAAAGAATTTTGCCGTTTTGGCTTTTTGTATGAGTGTGATCGGTGGATTAATTGCCTTCTTTATTTTTAACCATAAGCCGGCTAAAATCTTTATGGGGGATGCGGGTTCACTTGCTCTTGGTGGTGGACTTGCAACCGTAAGTATTATGCTTAACAGACCATGGTCATTATTACTTATCGGTATTGTATTTGTTTGTGAAACTGCTAGTGTAATTTTACAGGTTATTTCATTCCAAACTACAGGTAAGAGAATTTTTAAGATGACTCCTATTCACCACCACTTTGAAATGCTTGGTTGGTCAGAATGGAAAGTTGATATTGTCTTTTGGCTTGTTGGCTTAATTTGTAGTATTTTGTATTTAGCAATTTGGGGATAAAAAATGAAAGATATTAAAACTTATGATAATAAGAATATTTTAGTTTTAGGATTAGGAAAAAGTGGCTTTGCAGTTAGTGAACTTCTTTTAAAATTAGGTGCTAATTTAACTTTAAACGATAAAGCTGATCTTGATAAAAATGAAAAGGCACAAGAATTAAAAGCTAAAGGTGTGCGCGTAATTGGCGGATATCATCCAGTTGATTTGCTTGAAGAAGAACATTTTGATTATTTAGTTAAAAATCCAGGTATTCCGTATGAAAATCCAATGGTTAAAAAAGCTGAAGAATTAGATATTCCAATTATCACTGAACCTGAAGTTGCTTTAAGCTGTAGTGACGCTCCTTATGTATGTATTACTGGTTCAAATGGTAAGACTACTACTGTAATGCTTACACAAAGAATTTTGGATCATCATTTACAAAAAACAGGCCATCATGCATATGCAGTTGGTAATATTGGTGTTCCTATTTCAGAAGTAGTTCCTAAAGCTACTAAAGATGATATTTTAGTAGTTGAAATTTCAAGTTTCCAATTATTAGGTGTAACTGATATTAAGCCTAAGGTAGCAGCGATTGTTGATATCTATAATAATGTTCACCTTGATTATCATAAGACTTTCGAAAATTACGTTGATGCTAAATTAAACGTTACTAGAACTCAAAATAGCGATGATTACTTTATTGCTAACTTTGATCAAAAAGATATTTTGGCAAAAGAAAAAGAAGTATCCCCAGCCAAAATGCAGACTTTCTCAGAAACTGATCACAATGCTGATTACTTTATTGGTGATGAGTATCTTGAAAGTCAAGACGAAAAGATTATGAAGATTGCGGATATTAAACTTCCAGGCGTTCATAATTTACAAAACAGTCTTGTAGCAATTGCAATTGCTAAACTTATGGGAGCAGATAATGAAGATATTGCTGCTGTATTAAGTACTTTTACTGGTGCTAAACATCGTTTACAATATGTAACAACACTTGATGGACGTAAGATTTATAATGATTCTAAGTCGACTAATATTGAAGCTGCTACGGTAGCTATTCCTGCGTTTAAAGAACCCGAAGTTTTGATTGCAGGGGGACTAGACAGAGGATTTACATTTGATGATTTAGTTCCATTATTTAAGAAACATGTTAAATCAATTGTACTTTATGGTGAAACTAAATATTTATTAGCTGATGCCGCTAGAAAAGCAGGTATTAAGGAGATTGTAATTGTTAATACCCTTCAAGAAGCAGTTCCTAGAGCATATGAATTAACTGAACCAGGTGATGTAATACTATTTTCACCTGCATGTGCTTCATGGGATCAATTTAGAACTTTCGAAGAACGTGGCGATTACTTTGTTAGATTTGTTGAGGAATTAAAAACTAAATAAAAATGAGAGTTATATTTACAGGTGGTGGCACAGGTGGTCACATTTATCCAATCATGGCAATTATTGAACGTTTGAAAGAACGTGGCATTAGTAAAAACGATGAAATCTTATTTGTAGGTACACAAAAGGGATTAGAATCAAAAATTGTGCCTGCTGCAGGTGTTAATTTTGAAACAATCCAAATTCAAGGATTTAATCGTAAACACCCGTTAAAAAATTTTGAAACAATTAAATTGTTCTTCCAAGCTACCAAGAGCGCACGTAAAATTTTGCAAGAATTTAAACCCGATGTCGTTTTAGGTACTGGTGGTTATGTGAGTGGTGCTATGGTATATGAAGCTGCAAAAATGCATATCCCTACTATGATTCATGAATCAAATTCTGTTGTCGGATTAGCTAATAAATTCTTGGGGCATTATGTTGATAAGATTTGTTATACTTTTGATGACGCAGCTAAAGAATTCCCTGAGAAAAAGAAATTGGTAAAAACAGGAAATCCGCGTTCACAACAAGTTTTAGGTCTTCATGAAGATAAGGTGAACTTGCAAAAAGAATTAGGCTTAAATCCGCAAATGCCAACTGTCTTAGTATTTGGTGGATCTCGTGGTGCATTAGCAATTAACCGAATTATGCTTAAATCTTTGATGGAACTTAAGAAAAAGCCATATCAAATTATTTGGGCTACTGGTACCTACTACTTTGATTCTGTTCAAAAGAAATTAGAGGGCGTTGACTATGGTGATAACATTAAGATTTTGCCATATATTCAAAATATGCCTGCATTACTTCCAGAAATGACATGTGTTGTTTCAAGATCTGGTGCAACAAGTATAGCTGAATTTACTGCTTTAGGTGTACCTGTCATTTTAATTCCTAGTCCAAATGTAACTCATAATCACCAAATGAAGAATGCGCTTGATTTAGAAAAAGCAGGTGCTGCATTAGTAATTCCTGAAGATGATTTAAATCCTAATAATTTCGTTTCTTCTATTGATCATATTTTATTAGATGAAAAATATGCTAATGAAATGAGTGAAGCCTCAAAAGCACTTGGAGTACCAGATGCATCTGATCAAGTAATTAAAGTGATGGAAGAAATTTCACGCTAAGAAGGTAGGTGAGGCAGATGGCAAAAAAACCGGTAACTAAAATTGATCCAAGAAAAGAATTATCACCTTACTTGAATCATGAGTTTAACCAACAAAAAAATAGTCGCAAATCTAAAGCAAAGATTTCTGCCTCACTTTCTAGTTTACAGGCAGAAAGACGTAGGTCATTAAGGCGCAGGCTCGGGTTAATAATGACGATTTCAATCTTAGCAATTGCGGCTTTAGGGTACTATATTTCTCCGTTGGCAAATATTAGTACGGTAAAAGTAGTAGGAACTACTGATTTACCAGTTAAGGAAATTGTTAAGATATCCAAAATTAAGGCCAGCGATAAAGTATTTGATTATCTATTTCAACAAAAGGATCTAAGTCAAAAATTATCTAGGAAATATCCGGAGATTCAAAGTGCTCAAGTGCATTTAGGTCATGTAAATCAATTAATTTTGCAAATCAATGAACGTAAAACTTTGGGATATTTAAAAGATGGCGATAGTTATCGTAAAATTTTAGATAATGGTAAATTAGCTACTAAGTCAGTAAAATGGTCACAAGTAGATCAAGATAAGCCCGTTTTTGTTGGATATAGTAAGTCGGCTCCTTTAAAAGAAGACCTTAAGTTGTTTGATAGTTTGCCTAAAACATTCAAAGATCAGGTAAAATTATTAAGTGGAAATACCAGACGAGATTCCCAAGTTATTTTGGTTATGAAAGATGGCAATGTAATAATTGGTAATATTTCAACTTTGAAGAGTAAAGTTAAATATTATGATACGATTAAATTAAAGGCCGGAAAGAATAGTCTAATTGATTTGGAAATAGGTGCATTTAGTAGACCATTAACCTCGAGTGAAAAGAATGCTTATGGTTTATCATAGCGTGTTTACAGAATCATATATGTTAAAATTTTTAATGGTAAGTATTATGGGGGCTTAATTTTGGAGAATTCAAATCTTTTAGTGGGACTTGACATAGGAACCACGAGCGTAAAAGCCGTTGTTGCAGATTCTGGAAAAGTTATTGGCGCAGTCACTACGCCAAATTCTGGGATGCGACATGGACAAATTGTTGATATTGACCAAACTGCAGCGGCAATTAGTCGTGCACTTAAAGGTGTGGCAGAAAAGACAAATGCTAAAATTTATAGTGTTGTTGCAGGTATTCCTGTTGGAATGCTTCAATTGGAGACCGCTACAGGTTTTGCTAATGTAGGTGAACAAGGTCAAGAAGTTGATAATAATGATGTTAGAAGAACGATTCAATCTGCAATTCGTTCAGCAGCAAAAGATAATCGCGAAGCAATAACTTTTTTGCCAAGTAGATTTTTGATTGATGGTAAAACAGAAGTCGATGATCCTAGAAAGATGATTGCGCGTTCTTTGGGTGTAAGTGGAATTTTGCTTACAGCACCTACTGGTCCACTTCATAATATTAAAAAAGCAATTGAACGTGCTGGATATCATAATAACTTTTTTGTACCTACTCCTTTGGCAATCTCTAGTGTTGCTTTAAGCGAAAGTGAAAGAACTTTTGGTTCTGTTATAATTGATCTTGGTGGCGGTGTAAGTACTGCTACTGTCATTAAAGAAGGTCAAATTAAGTATGCGAATATTGACTTAGAAGGCGGAAGCGATATTACTAATGATATTTCTACTGTCTTAAGCATTTCTAAAAGTGATGCAGAACAAATTAAATTAGACTATGGTTTTGCGGATCCAAACTTTGCTTCAAAAAATGATAAATTTTCTGTTAATAGTGTTGGCGCAAATGGTCAACATATGGTTGATGAAGTATATCTTAGTGAAATTATTAATGCAAGAGTTGAACAAATTTTGACTAGACTTGGTAAAGGCCTTGCCAAGCATAATGCTTTAAAGCAACCTGGTGGAATTGTAATTACTGGTGGTACTAGTTTATTACAAGGAATTGACACTTTGACAGCCAATGGCTTAAATGTAAAAGCTCGTATTTATCAACCTGACCAAATCGGAATGCGAAACCCTATTTATACAGCAGCTTATGGCATTGTAAATTACTCTTATAGAATGTCAGAAATTGATTATCTTGTTAATGGCGTAATTTATGGTTTTGGTGAAATTGCTACTGAAGAAACAGAATCTAAGCCAAAAAGTTCCAAGATTTCTAAAAGAACGGTTTCTAGTAGTGAAAGTGAAGCCAAAGAAGCATATAATAGAGGCAAAATGTCCGCAGATGATTCTACTGAGGACGAAGAAAATAATAAAGAAAAAACAAATGGCTTGAAGAGTTTCTTTAAGAAATTCTTTGATTAAAGGTGGTTAATTTAATGGATTTTACATTCGATTCAGACGACAATAAAAATGCTGTCATCAAAGTTATTGGTGTTGGCGGTGCCGGAGGCAATGCTGTTAACCGAATGATCGACGATGGCGTGCAAGGTGTTTCATTTATTGCAGCAAACACAGATGTTCAAGCTTTAAATAGTAATAAAGCTGAAAATAAGATTCAGTTGGGGCCTAAATTAACACGTGGTTTAGGTGCTGGTTCACATCCTGAAGTTGGACAAAAAGCTGCCGAAGAAAGTGAACAAACAATTGAAGATGCACTTAAAGGTGCAGATATGATTTTTATCACTGCTGGTATGGGCGGTGGTACTGGTACTGGTGCTGCTCCTGTAGTCGCAAAAATCGCCCGTGAAACAGGGGCATTGACTGTGGGTGTGGTTACACGTCCATTTAGTTTTGAAGGCCCTAAGCGCTCAAAAAACGCTGCAGAGGGGATCTCTCAATTAAAGCAATATGTTGATACTTTGGTTATCATTGCAAACAATCGTTTACTTGAAATGGTTGATAAGAAGACCCCTATGATGGATGCGTTTAAAGAAGCAGACAATGTCTTAAAGCAAGGTGTTCAAGGTATTTCAGATTTGATTACTTCAACTGACTACGTAAACTTGGACTTTGCTGATGTTAAGACAGTTATGGAAAACCAAGGTGCCGCTTTGATGGGGATTGGTCGTGCTAGTGGTGAAAATAGAACTGTTGAAGCAACTAAGTTAGCAATTTCTTCACCACTTCTTGAAGTTTCAATTGATGGTGCTAAGCAAGTACTACTTAACATTACTGGTGGACCTGATCTTACTTTGTTTGAAGCTCAAGATGCTTCAGAAATTGTATCTAAGGCTGCAGGTGACGACGTAAACATTATCTTTGGTACATCAATCAATCCTAACTTAGGTGATGAAGTAGTAGTAACAGTTATTGCTACAGGTATTGATTCTGAAGCTGAAGAAGCTGCTTCAAAGCAATTACCAGGAAGAAGCCACCAAATTAAGGCACAACCTAAGAAAGAAAGCGAACCCGCTCAAAATAATGATGTCGTTCAACCAAAGGTTCAAACTGTTGATCGTCCTGAAACTATTCAACCAGAAAATAATGTTTCAGAACCTGAAGTTAAGAAACCAAAGCAAACTATGGTTGATCCAACTAGTGTGTGGGATTTAAATAATAATCAAGATAATCAAAGAAGAAATACTAAACCTGCTGAACCTGAAGAAGATAGCGAAAAGTTTAATGCGTTTAGTGACCAAGAACAAGAAGGTATTTCTCAAATTGAAACTAGTGCACAAGACACAAGTGACGATAACAGCGATATTCCATTCTTCAAGCACCGCGGTGAAAACTAGTTTTGGAGGTAGATGTAGATGGCTTTTGACAAATTAGGTAGATTCTTCGGTATTTCTAATGACGATGAATTAGCAAATGATGAAGAATACACTACACAAAATGAAGAAAATAATGAAGACTTGCCTCTCAACTCTATTAATCGTGATAATGTAGTTTCAATCAAATCAGGATTGAACTCATCTAAGAGCAAGATTGTTTTGTATGAGCCACGTGTCTATTCTGATGCTAAGGATGTAGCACAAAATTTATTAAATAATAAAGCGGTAGTCATTAATTTTAGCAGAATGGAAGATAGCTCAGCTCGTAGAATTGTAGATTTTATTACTGGTACTGTGTATGCCTTAAATGGTGAAATTCAACGTATTGGTGACAAGATCTTTTTAGCTACTCCACCTAAATTTGTTACTGATGGTAAAATTAGTGATTTAGTGGATAAGAAAGATAATTTAAGTTAATGTTTAATGTATTGCATTTAATTTATATGATCCTTACTTGGCTTTTATGGCTTTATAGTCTTTTTATCGTAATTGATGCAATTATGAGCTGGTTACCTATGCTGAGTAATTCAGTAGTAGGTAGATTTTTGGATAAGATTGTAGATCCATATTTGAATTTGTTTAGAAGAGGGCCATTTGCCAAACTAGCTTATTCAACAGGAATAGATATTTCTCCAATAAATAGGATTGTTTATTTTATATTTCGTTCAAAATTATGTTTTAGTTTGGATATTTAATATTTTGTTGAGGTTAGTAGGGTAGTGGAGCGTAGACAAGCAAGTAAGTTTTACCCACATTTTAATCAAGAAGAAAGACCAGTAATTGACTATTTTACTGGTCTTTTTAATCAGCTCATTTTTAAACATGAACCGATTTTAACTTCTTTTTTGGATCCGGGTAAGCGAAATATTTTAAAAACAATAGTTGGTAATGATGCATTTATTCAAGAATATGGTGGCTATGCCAATGCAGAGAAAAAGCGAGTATATTTAAGTGAAGAATGGGTAAATCTTCGACCAGATAATTATCAAATTCAGCCGTATGAAATTGAATATCCTCAAAAATTCGTTAAAATTACACATAGTTCCATTTTAGGTACACTTGCTAATTCAGGCATTAATACTGATGCTTTTGGAGATATTATTACTGATGATAATGGAACTTGGCAATTTTTTGCTAAAAAAGAATTAACCGATTTTTTTGAAGAACAAGTTGATCGAATTGGAAGAACGCAAGTTAAACTTAAACCAATATCATTTAAAAACGTTATAGTACCTGAGGACGATTCTATTGAAAAAACTGAAATAATTGCATCCATGAGAGTAGATGCGGTTTTATCTGGAATAAGTAAACAGAGTCGTGGTCAAATTCAGAAAATGATTGATTCTAAATTGGTCAAATTAAATTGGCATGATATAACAGGTTCTAATATAATGGTAAAAGAAGATGATGTCTTAAGCTTAAGACATTTTGGTCGAGTTTTAATTGAAAATGTTTCGGCTACAAGAAAAGGTAAGTATAAGGTGGTGCTAAAACTTTGGCAGACAAAGAAATGCAATTAACCCCGATGGATATTCATAATAAAGAATTTAAGCCTCGAGGCCGTAATGGATACGATCGCTATGAAGTTGATAATTTTTTAGATGAAGTTGTTGACAATTATGGTGATGCTCTTGATGAAGTTGTTGATTTGAAGAATACTGTTATTTCTTTAAATAAAAAGATTGATGACTTACAAGCTCAAGTGGACGAATACAATGAAAAGAAAAAGTCATTGAATAAATCCCTTATCTCAGCTCAACAAACTGCTGATGAATTAAGAGAAAAGGCAGAAGCAGAAGCTAAAAGCATGATTGAAAATGCTAAAAAACAAGTTGAAGTTGATACAGATTATCAAAAACAGCAAAGAGATGTTATTGAGGGTGATTATAAGCGTTTAAAGAAGCAAGTGGGTGAATTTCGTAGCCATATTCAAGCAATGCTTCAAGCAGAAATTGATAATCTAAATGATGAAGATTGGCAACGTGCTTTGGATAAATACTTCCATACAGACCGTTTTTATCCAGGTGGTGACGCAGAACCGATTCCTGCAATTTCAGATACGGATATGGACGATTATGATGAAGGTGAAGACATATTAATCGACGATGAACATGATGAAGATATTGACAACGACGATGAAAATGACGTAAACTCTTCTCAAGACCCTGATGATGAAGCGGAGAGTCCTGCTCCACAACCAATGACAGGGGATAGTCCAAATCATGAGACAATTAGTACTAGAGATGATACAAGTAAGTTGAATCCAACTATTGTCTTTCCGGACGATTATAAAAAATAATAATTAGATTGACAGTAAAACTTAGTGGCGATTCAGCGAGTTAGAGATGGTGTGAGACTAACATAAGTGCCCAAAAGTTGATCGGCTGCCATATTGATCTAAGCGTTTTTTGCACGTTACGCAAAAGTAAGTGGAATTCTTTTTAGAATTCAATTTAGGTGGTACCACGATTAACCTCGTCCTAATTTGGACGAGGTTTTCTTTTTAGAAAGGATTTTATTAATGAGAATTAAAGATACTCTTAATTTAGGTAAAACTAAATTTAAGATGCGCGGTAATTTACCTGTTCGTGAAGCTGAATGGGAAAAAGAATGGGAAGATAACCATTTGTATGAACAAAGATTAAAGTTAAACGAAGGTCATCCTCGTTTTGATTTACATGATGGCCCTCCATTTGCCAATGGTAACATTCATATGGGACACGCTTTGAACAAGATTTCTAAAGATATTATTGTTCGTTACAAGAATATGAATGGTTACTATGCACCATATGTGCCAGGTTGGGATACTCACGGACTTCCTGTGGAACAACAACTTGCTAAAAAGGGCATTGACCGTAAGACTATGGATCGTGCTAAATATCGCGAACTTTGTCGTCAATATGCTGAAGAACAAGTTCAAAAGCAAATGACTGACTTCAAGCGCTTGGGTGTTATGGCTGATTGGGATAATCCATACATTACTCTTCAACATGAATTTGAAGGTCAAGAAATTCGTGTATTTGGTGAAATGTACAAGAAAGGCTACATTTACAAGGGTAAGAAACCTGTTTACTGGTCATGGTCAAGTGAATCAACTTTAGCTGAAGCAGAAGTTGAATATAAAGATGTAGAAGCAAATTCTATCTTTGTAGCTTTTCCAGTAGTGGATGGTAAAGGTATTATTGATCCAAAAGATACCTATTTTGTAATTTGGACTACTACTCCTTGGACTATTCCAGCTAACGAAGCAATCTGTGTTAACCCTAAATTTGATTACTCTGTAGTTCAAGTTGGTGACAAGAAATACGTTGTAGCAACTGGTTTACTTGATAAGGTAGCTGAAGAAATTGGTTGGGATGACTACAAGGTTGTTCAAACTGTTAAGGGTGCAGACATGGAATACATGAAAGCAAAGCACCCACTTTATGACAAGGAAAGTCTTGTAACTGAAGGTTTCCACGTAACTTTAGATGATGGTACTGGTTTAGTTCATACTGCACCAGGCTTTGGTGCTGATGACTTTAACGTAGGTCAAAAATATGATTTGCCAGTATTCAGTCCAGTAGATGCACATGGTCGCTATACTGATGAAGTACCAGAACTTGAAGGTATGTTCTACCAAGATGTAGATAAGTTGATGGTTGAAAAACTTAAAGATGCGGGTGCACTTCTTAAGCTCAAGGTATTTACTCACTCATACCCACACGACTGGCGTACTAAGAAGCCTGTAATCTTTAGGGCTACTACACAATGGTTCGCTTCAATTGCTCCATTTAGAGATCAAATTCTTGAACAAATTGATAATGCTAAATTTATTCCTTCATGGGGTAAGACACGTCTTTACAATATGATCAAGGATCGTGGTGATTGGGTAATTTCACGTCAACGTGCATGGGGTGTTCCACTTCCAATTTTCTATGCAGAAGATGGTACTCCAATTGTTACTCCAGAAACAATTGAACATATTGCAGAAATCTTCGATAAAGAAGGTTCAAATGCTTGGTATACTCATACAGCTAAGGAATTATTACCAGAAGGCTTTACCTCAGAACATTCACCAAATGGTGAATTTACTAAGGAAAAGGACATCTTAGATGTTTGGTTTGACTCAGGTTCATCTTGGTCAGGGGTAATGGAAAAACGTGATGGTTTGCATTATCCTGCTGATTTATACCTTGAAGGTAGTGACCAATACCGTGGCTGGTTTAACTCAAGTTTGATTACTTCTGTTGCTGTAACTGGTAAGGCACCATATAAGGAAGTTTTATCACAAGGATTTGTTCTTGATGACAAGGGACACAAGATGTCTAAGTCACTTGGTAACGTAATTTCACCTAACGATGTAATTAAACGTATGGGTGCTGAAATTATCAGACTTTGGGTTGCTCAAGCTGATACTACTTCAGACGTGGCAGTTTCAATGGGTATCTTGCAACAATCTGCAGAAAGCTACAGAAAGATCAGAAATACTTTCCGTTACATGCTTGCTAACACAAGTGATTTTGATCCAAAGGAAAATGGTGTAGCATACGATGATCTTCGTTCAGTTGATCAATACATGGAAATTAAGTTAAATGACTTAGTTGCAGAATGTCTTGCAGCATATGATAAATTTGACTTTACCACTGTATTTAAGAAGATTTTCAACTTTATTTCAAATGATCTTTCAGCATTTTATCTTGATTTTGCTAAAGATGTTCTTTACATCGAAGGTAAAAACAGTCTTGAACGTCGCTCTATGCAAACTGTTATTTACGATGCAGCAGTTAAATTGACTAAGATTTTGACTCCAATCTTGCCACACACTATGGAAGAAATCTGGGGCTTCTTGAAGGAACCTGAAGATTATGTACAACTTGCTAATATGCCTAAGGTTGAGAACTATACAAATCATGATGAGCTCCTTGAAAATTGGGGTAAATTCATGAATTTACGTGATGATGTCTTAAAGGCACTTGAAGATGCAAGAAATAAGAAGTTAATTGGTAAGTCATTTGAAGCAGCTGTAACTATTTATCCAGATAAGGAAACCAAGGCTATGCTTGATGATTTAGATGCTGATTTCAGACAAATTTTAATTGTTTCTAAATTAACTATTGTTGATGGTGAAGCACCTGAGAATGCTGAAAAATTGAACAATGCAAGCATTGTAGTTGAACATGCCGAAGGTGAAGTTTGTCCTCGTTGTAGAATGATCAGAACAGATATTGGTGAAGATCCTAAGTTGCCAGAACTTTGTGAACGTTGTGCCAAAATCGTAGAAGAAGATTTTCCTGAAGCAGCTCAAGAAGGATTGGAAGAATAATGCGTTTAGGTACTGTTAAGCAATTTGATGACGGTAGCAGTTATGGCTTTATTGAAGATGATAAAAATCATAAATCATACTTTGTTTTTTATAAGGCCATTAAAGAAGAAGGCTATAAATCATTGCGAGTTGGTGACCGAGTTAAATATCAATTAGCTCAAGGAAAAAATGGCTTACAATGTGTCAATGTATATTTAGCCTAAGAAAGGGTATGAGACCTAGTGGATTTAAAAGAAACAGAAATCTCATCACAACAAATTTTTCAAGGACGAATTTTAGATTTATCTGTTCGTACGATTAAGCTTCCTAATGGCGAAACAGCAACTAGAGAAATAATAAAGCATCGTCCAGCATCTGGCGTTATAGCAATTAATGATGAACAAAAAATGCTTTTAGTTAAGCAATGGCGCGAAGCGATTAAACAAATTACGTTAGAAATTCCAGCTGGATTAATTGATCCTACTGATGCTAGCCCGTTAGGTGCTATGAAGCGTGAATTAAATGAAGAGGGTGGCTATAAGGCCGATTATTGGGAAAAGGTGAGCGAATTTTATTCTTCACCTGGTTTCTGTGACGAAAAAATGTATCTCTTTTATTGCGATACATTAACTAAATTGCCTGATAAGCGTTCACTCGATGCAGATGAATTTTTAACTGCTGATTGGTATAGTTTAGATGAACTAAAGAATTTATTAGCTGAAGGAAAAATTGTTGACGCGAAAACTATTTATGCAATAACAGTTTGGGAAAACATGTTATTACGTAATGCGCAGGCCGACAATAAGGAATAAAATGGCAGAAAAACGTTCTGATTACCGTAAAAAGCAGAAAAAAAGTTTAATAGATAAAGTAAAGTCTGCTTTTTCAAATAATGATTCAGAAGAAGTTGATGTCAATCCTGATTTTAAAAGGGAAAGTTCAACCTCGCAGGGTAAAAGGCGCCCTTTAAATGGGAATGGACAAGAATTTTATCAACAAGATGAAACTATTGATAAAGAAATAGTACAAGAGAGTAAATCTTTAAGACTGAAAAAAAGATTAAATCGTGCTATTCTGTTAGTAATTGTACTAATTGTTTTGGTGCTACTTGCACTGTTTCATTTATAATTTGGAAATGAGGAATAAAATGAAGATTGCGATTATCGTTCCAATGGCTGAAGAAGCTGAATTTTATCGTAATCATTTCCATTCAGAAAATAAAGAAATGTTCGGATCAACTGAATTCGAACATTTTTCTGTTAATGGCAATGATGTATATTTGGGTTTAAGTGGTATTGGTAAAGTCCAAGCAGCTATGAATCTTTCAAGTTTGTTAACAAGTGTTGACATAGATGTAATATTTATGACTGGTTCAGCTGGTGCACTTAAGGAAGATGTTCATCAAGAAGATCTAGTTTTACCAAATGCATTTGCCTATTATGATGCCCATAATACTGCAGCTGGTGATTATGTAGAAGGACAAATTCCTCAACAGCCAGCTCAATTTGTACTTGATTCACCAGAGCGTGCAGCTTTTGCAAATTACTTAAAGAAGCAAAAGGTTGCTTTTCGTGAAGGATTGGTTGTAACAGGTGATTCATTTATTGCTTCAAATGAGCAAAAAGATATGATAAAGAAGAACTTTCCAGATGCCTTATGTGTTGAAATGGAAGGAGCAGCTTTTGCGCAAGTCGCTAATGCATTTAAGAAACCATTAGTTGCTATGCGAGCAATTTCTGATAATGGTGATGGCTCAGCTAACGAAGACTTTGATACTTTTGTAAAGAAAGTAGGAGCTAAGGCAGCTAAATTAATTAGTGATTACGTAGAAGAGTTGAATTAATAAGTATAAGTTGCAATATTCTTATTTTTTAAGTGACATATATTGTGCTTTATTCTGTGAAGCTGTTAAAAAATTAATCTGAAAATAAATAGTTGCTTTTAAAAAGAAAGTAACTTATTATAAATAAGTGAGGAAAATTATGGCAAATACAGTTGTGATTAATGGTGATAAACGTAAGTTTACGTTAAATGCTGAATTAAAATTATATGCTTTAATTGATGCTGGTTTCGTAAAGACCGCTAAGGGGAATTTTAATTATGAGCATCCTCTGTATAATGATTCACCTTATAATGCACCAACTAAATTAAAGATAACTATTAATAAAGCTTTAGATCATTGGACTATGGTTGTCACTGATCGCAGTGGTTTGCAGAAAGTTAATATTTTTAAGAATAAGCAATTAGCTCCAACAGTTGAACTTTTGGATTATATCTTAAAGGATTTGGAGGAGCGCAAGATAATTGCTCAGGTAAAGGATTGATTGGATAATGGTTGACAATAGTAAGATTAGAGTAGTTGTTGGAATGAGCGGCGGTGTTGATTCATCCGTATCAGCACTTTTGCTCAAACAACAAGGCTATGATGTTGTCGGCGTCTTCATGAAAAACTGGGATGATACCGATGACTCAGGTGTTTGTACTGCTACAGAAGATTACGAAGATGTAAAAAAAGTTGCCGATAAAATTGGTATTCCATACTATTCAATTAATTTTGAAAAAGAATACTGGCACCGCGTCTTTGAGTACTTTTTAGATGAATACAAGAAGGGCAGAACTCCTAATCCGGATGTTATGTGTAATAGCCAAATTAAGTTTAAGTCTTTCTTAGAATTCGCTATGGACCTAGATGCTGATTATATTGCGATGGGTCACTATGCTAAAACTATAACTGATGCAAATGGTGTAACCCATATGATGCGTCCTAAGGATGGCAATAAGGACCAAACTTATTTCTTGAGTCAATTGAGTCAAGATCAAATTAAGAAGGTTATTTTCCCATTGGCTAACTTAACTAAGCCTCAAGTTAGAGAAATTGCATTAGCAAATGGCCTGGTTACTGCTAAGAAGAAGGATTCTACTGGTATTTGCTTTATCGGTGAAAGAAACTTTAGAAAGTTCTTGAGCGAATTCTTGCCAGCTAAGTCAGGTAAGATGGTTACTCCAGAAGGTAAGGTTGTCGGTGAGCATGCTGGTCTTATGTACTATACTATTGGTCAAAGACAAGGCTTAGGCTTAGGTTCAACTAAGGAATCAACAGATCCATGGTTTGTTGTAGGTAAGGACTTAAAGAAGAATGAATTAATTGTTGAGCAAGGCTATGATAGTCCACTTCTTTACGCTAGTCGCTTAAAGGCTAGTGATATGTCATTCTTTACTGGCAAGCCTGATCATGACTTTGAAATGCACTGTACGGCTAAGTTTCGTTACCGTCAATGTGATATCGGTGTGACTGTTAAATATCATGCTGATGATAATACGGTAGATGTTTACTTTGATGAGCCAGCACGTGCCGTAACACCTGGTCAAGCTCTTGTTTTATATAATGGAGAAGAGTGTATTGGTGGCGGTAATATCGATGCTGCTTTCCAAGAAGATAAGCAATTACAATTGGTCTAATATCTTAAAAAGGACGTTCGAATCATCGAACGTCCTTTTGTTTGTGTTAAACTATTAATATTAACATAGACAATTTGGGGAGAATAGAAATGCAGATTTATTTTGTACGTCATGGAAAAACTGAATGGAATTTAGCCAGTCGTTTTCAAGGCGGGCATGGTGATTCACCATTATTACCACAAAGCTTAGAAGATATAAAAAAATTGGGTCAACATTTAATAGGCGTAAAATTTAGAGGAATTTTTGCTAGTCCGTTAGATCGTGCTTTTAATACTGCGCAAGGAATTGATAACGCAATGAATGCTAATTTACCTGTAGTAATTGATGAAAGATTGCGGGAATTTAATCTTGGTGATATGGAAGGGATGAAGTTCGAAGAAGCAGAGAAAAAGTTTCCTGAACAAATGAATAATTTTTGGCACCATCCTGATAAATATGACCCAACTGAACTTCATGGGGAAGACTATATGCATGTTATTGGTCGTGGTAAATCATTTGCTGAAGAAATGGCAAAGAGATTTCCAGATGACAATGATAAAGTTTTAGCAGTTAGTCATGGTGCAGCTTTATCAGCTATTATGGGAGGCCTTTTAGGCTATCCTTTAAAAGATATTCGAAAAAATGGTGGATTAAGTAATACTAGTCTAACTATACTTGAAACACTTGACGGAGGGAAAACATTTAAACCTGTTGTTTGGAATGAAACTAGTTATTTAGGCAGAAAGTTATCGAAGACGGATTCTCTATAATGGATAAAAAATTGCACAACTTTATGATGAAGGCAAAGTAGATCAGGCGATTCATTTATTGGTTCAAAGAATAGATGATAAACCACAAAATGTTGATAATTATTTACAGCTATCAACCTATTTAATTGAGCAGGGAAGTTTAGATCAGGCACAACAATTGTTAGAACATGCTCAGCATTTGGTTAAAAAGCCTAAAGAATTAAATTATAATTTGGCTATTTGTTATTACATGCACGGAGATTTTGACAAAGCTTTAAATTTATTAGATCAAATTCCTAACGATGATTTAACGCTTTATCAAAAGGCGTTAACTTATTTAAAACTAGGTCAGAGTCAAAAGGCATTAGCATATGCATTAACAATTAAAAATATAGATGAACGTGCTCAGGAATTACTTGGGGATATTTGGATGAGCATGGGTAATAATGATATGGCTCGGCAGATGTACTTAAAGATTCCTTTAGAAAAACGAACAGCAAAGATCTATTTTTTATTGGGTGTATCAACTTTGGAAAAAGATCGTACTCAAGCAAAAGAATATTTTGATCGTGCCAAAAAAATGGATGAAAAATACTATAAACGTGCTATGGATCAATATGCTTCAATTATGAAGATGCTAAATGATAAGGAAAAGAAAAAATAATGGTCGAATTTACCGGTAGAATTAACGGGATCGTTTTCGAAAACGACAAAGATTTATATAAAATTTTAGATGTAGAAATTATTGGTTCGCTTGAAAATTATTCACGTGATGAAATAAAGGTAATCGGTAATTTTGGTGATATTCAAATTGGAAGTAGTTATCGCTTTGATGGTAAGCTGGTTATGCATGAAAAGTTTGGCCTACAATTCAGGGCCAGCAGTTATAAGCAAGTCTTACCACATGAGGAAGGCTCTTTAACAAAGTATTTAAGCTCTGATAAATTTCCAGGTATTGGTAAAAAAGCAGCTAATACTATTATCGATGAATTAGGATTAAATGCTTTAGACATTTTAAAAGAAAGCCCAGCTAAAATAGATACCCTGTCTTTAACAAGTAAGCAAAAAGATAGTTTATTATCTGGACTGAATACAATGGATTCATATTCGGAAATAGTATTAAAACTAGCTAAGTATGGGATTAATAAACGAGTTGCAGGTAAAGTGTACCAGCTCTATCATGGCGATAGTTTAGCTAAACTAGAAAAAGATCCCTATGTGGCAGTTAATGAAGTTGCAGGTTTTGGTTTTAAAACAGCTGATACTTTAGGTAAACAGTTAGATATCAGACTGGATGATCCTCGAAGAATAAAAGGGGCTATTTATCAAGTATTGCTAGATGCATTGAATGGTGAAGGAAATACTTATGTAACTTTAGCAGATTTATTAACGCAGGCTAATGAATTACTACAGATTGAACAATTTGATCCGATTGCTAACTGTATAAATGAATTGCAAGAACAGGGAAAAGTTGTTGTCAGTGGAGATACTGCTGCTTTACAAAATATCTTTCAGACTGAAATAGATATTGCTCGTTCAATGAAAAATTTGGTTCAAAACCAAGCTTTGCAAGAAAATGAAAGTTATGATGATGCAGAAATTGAAGCAGCGATTGAAGATGCTGAAGATAAACTAAAAATTAAATATGATGGTACACAAAAATTAGCAATTAAGAATGCTCTTAAGAATCCTATTTCAATTTTGACAGGTGGACCTGGGACCGGTAAAACTACTATTATTAATGGGATTTTGTTAGCATTAAGAAAATTGGCTGAAATACCTGCTGCTGCATTGTATAGTGATAATCCACCATTCTTATTGGCTGCCCCTACGGGAAGAGCTGCCAAAAGAATGGGTGAGATTACTGAAATTAGTGCTAAGACAATTCACCGGATGTTGGGTTTAGGTATTGGTGATATAGATACTAGTGAATTAAATGAATTGAATGGTGAAATTTTAATTATTGATGAAATGTCAATGGTTGATATGTTCTTGTTTAGACAATTATTATCTAGCATTAATCAGGTGAAACATATTGTCTTTGTAGGTGATAAAGATCAATTACCATCTGTTGGAGCAGGGAATGTTTTTAGTGATTTAATTAAATCAGGTGCGTTTCCTACTGCTATTTTGAAACAAATTCATAGACAAGGCGATGATTCAACTATTATTGCTTTAGCCCATGATGTTAATGAAGGTAAGGACGAGCAGGCTCTATTTAAAAAAACAAAAAATTATTCATTCATTAGCTGCCGCCCTGAACTGGTGGGGGATGCAGTAGGTCAAATCGTAGAATTAGCATTAAAACGTGGATTTGCTAAAGATGACATTCAAGTTTTAGGAGCAATGTATCATGGAAATGGTGGAGTAAACAATTTAAACGATATTATTCAAGATATTATGAATCCACCAAAAGCTAAGAGTAAATCTATTGAAGTCCATAATGAAATTTTTAGAATTGGAGATAGAATTTTACAGTTACAAAATAATCCGGAAAAAGACATTTATAACGGTCAAATCGGTAAAATTATCAGTATTGATGAAAATAATTCCCAAAAATGTATGGTAGCTAATTTTGATGATCGTGAAATAACTTTTAGTAAAAAAGATATGAATGACATAACTAGAGCATATGCAATTACTATTCATAAATCTCAGGGCTCAGAGTTCCCATTGGTTGTTTTAAATTTGACCATGCAAAATTTCGTTATGCTTAAACGTAATCTTTTGTATACAGCAATTACACGTGCTGAAAAAAATCTAGTACTTGTTGGCGATTCCCGTGCTTTTTTAGCTGCTTTTAAAACAGCAGGAAATGATCGAAAGACTGGTTTATCGGAAAAAATTTGTGAGCAACTTGATATTAAAACAAAAAATACTAGTGATGAAGATGAAAAAGTAAAAGAAAAAGAAAGTACTGAAGTGAAAAAAGAAAGTGAAGATTATATTTTAACGCCTGATAAGATATATTCTGGTGAGATCGATCCAATGATTGGTATGATAGATATTAAGTTGTAAAAAAAGCCCCATGATTCTTAATTCGTGGGGCTTTTAGAATATACAAAAGAGTGTTATAATTATTGCTTATAAACATATGTTCAGTTGGTGGTAATTTAGTAGTGAATATTATAATAATTATAAGTGCAATAGGTGTGTTAACCTATTATTTTTTTCGATCAAATAAGAATAAGGATAAAATGAAAAAAACTGAGCTTAGTGATATAGACAAAGAAGAATTAACAAAGATAGAAAAAATCGTAGGCAAACGCATACCATATACATTTGCCAATGAAAAAGGATTGGAATTTCAAATTATAGAATTTATTCGACCAGGTTATATTAAGCGAAGAATTTTTGATCATAGAGGTCATTGTCATTATTTGATTAAATATAATCTTGATCGATCAATTGTAGAATTTATTGAATTTGGAATCAAAGATGGTAATTTTTATCGTAAAACTGTTTTTGATTCAGATAAAGTTAAAGAAGAATTTTATCAAAATAATAAAAGGCGAGTTGCAAATATAGCACAGATAAAAGCAAATTTTAGTTATTACAAATCAATAATCAATGAAGTGCGTGCGATAATAATGCCTATTGAGGCAGATTTAAAACAATATGCTAAAGAGCTTGAAAATCATGCTTATTATCAAAAAGAATGGGTAAGTCGAAATAAGGTAACTAATTCACAAGAAGTATCTTCAATTACTAAAGTTGAAAAAATAGATTTTGCTAAAAAAAGGGATTTACGAAAAGCTTTAAATTCCAATAATATTACAAGAATTAAGGCAATTAACTCAGGTTTTAAAACTTATAATTCATTAGTCGAAAATTTTCAAAAACGTTTAGCTATGTTGCAATTAGATGATGTTAAATATTTACACTCAATGGATATTTTATCTAATAAAGATTTACTGAATATTAGTAATCTTCTTAGTGGCACAGCAGCTGAAGCATTAGTAAATAAAAAAATCCGAGAAGTTCAAGCTGGCAAAGAATTGATGTATAATCTAGTTTTACCATATCCATATAATAAAAAAGATAGTCTGGATAGTAATCAAATTGATCATTTAGTAATTGCAACTAGTGGAATTTTTTGCTTGGAAACAAAAGCGCGAACTATTAAACAAGGAGAATATGATACATCCGAGGATTATAATGATGTAGCAGATCAAGTTTCTAAACATAAGGAAAGTATCAAATATGTACTAGAAAAAAGCCATAATCCTGTAATTATTCAACTTTTAAAGCGAGTACCAATAGACAAGTTAATTCGTAATGTAGTAGTTTTTGTTAGTAGAACAGACGATAATTTTGAGCTTAAGAAAATAGATCGTTATACAAAAATGGATATTGAAGTAATACAATTGAGTGATCTTCAAGCATTAATGGTACGAGCTAAAGATAAGATAAGTTTACAGTCAGAGGAAATTGAAGCACTTAGAGAAGAATTAGCTAATAATAATAGTTTAGAGGAAGAAAAAGCATTTAAGAAGAACGTACTTCTGTTTAGTGAAGGTAATGATTTGGATGAACAAAAAGTAAATGAACAGCTATATCACGCTAATCAGATAATTAAACATATTGAACGAATAAATGGCTTGTTAGATAAATATTTAACTGATGCACGTAAATGGAAAAAGCAATATCAAAATTATCGGTACTGGAGAAAGTTTTATCAAGAAGTTAGTACTTTTACAAGTTCAAAAACTTACTTTAAATCACATCAAGAACACAAAAACATTTTGGATAAAATATAAAAATCGAGTCTAGAAATTTCCTAGACTCGATTATTTTAATAGATTAAAGTGGTTAATTTTAAAATTTACTTTAAAATTTTGTTTATCTACATCTTCACCATCAATTTGTGCATATTCAGGCTTCTTAGTTTCAACTTGGATTTCTTTTGCTTCAACATAATGAAATTCAGGTGCAGTAACATGGGAACCATTTGTTATTAGCTTACCAAAAAGAAATAAAGTTCTATTTAAATTTGGCTTTTCTACAATTACGGTATCTAAATGATGGCTATAGATATCAGCTTTAGGTAAAATAGCAAAGCCACCACCAAAATAGGGATGATTAGTGGTGGTGACTAAGTAAGCATCCCCATAACGTAAAGTTTGGTCAGCAGTTTTGACAGTAACTGCGAAAGTTTTTTGGTTAATTAGAGCTTTAACTACATTTAAACCATAAATTAAATTTCCTGAATTTATATGATTCAATTTCTTTTTTAAAGAAGTATGATTGCTCTGATGAACAACAAAAGCATCGAACCCTATGCCAAAATTATTTACAAAATATCCACTTGGTATTTCAGCTATATTTGATGTGAAATAGCCACAATCCACTTTTTCAGGTTCAGGATCTTGTAACAAATTATTAATTAATTGAAATGGATCATCAGTTAATCCGGCACCACGAGCAAAATCATTTCCTGTACCGGCTGGGAAATAAGTTATTGGAGTTTCAGGATAATGCGATTGTTTGATTCCGTTTAATACTTCATTGAAAGATCCGTCACCACCAACCACAATTAGTATGTTATTCTTAGCCGGATTGTTATTTGCATACTCACAAGCTAGTTTAGTTAATTCACCAGGATAATTACTTTTTTGTTGATCAAAAGGAATATTTAACTTGTTTAAAACTGCATGTAATTCTGTATTTGCCTTAATAGCATTGCCATTACCAGCTACTTCATTTACTAATAAATGTACATTAATTTTCTTACTCATATCGTGTTCTAATTTTATTAATAATAAAAGACTCCCGAAGGAGTCTTAATATTTATTTCTTTTCAATGATAATTGGTAAAATCATTGGACGACGTTCAGTCTTAGAATATAAAAAATCTGATAGATTTTCAGTAATTGCTTTCTTAATTTCGCTTTCCTTTGGTTTATCTGATTTAGACATTTCATTTCTAAGAACATGATATACATGTTTTTGAGCTTGGCTAATTAATTCTGTCGATTCACGCATATAAACGAATCCACGGCTGAGAATATCAGGACCAGCTAAAACACGCTTATGTTTATAATCTACTGTAGCAACAGCAACAACTAAACCTTCTTCGGAAAGAATTTGACGATCGTGGACAACAACATTACCAACGTCTGCTGTACCCGATGTATCAACATAAACATCACCGGCTGGAATCCTACCAGCTAGTCTTGCACCGTTAGGTCCAAAACAAACAACCTCACCATTTGATAAAACAAAAGTATTCTCTGCAGGCACCCCAGCTTGTTGAGCAAGCTGAGTATGAATAACTTGCATTCTGTATTCACCGTGAACAGGAATCATATATTTTGGTTTAGTCAAACGAACCATCATCTTCAATTCTTCTTGACCACCGTGACCGGAAGTATGGACATTATTAACACGTCCATGAATTACATTAGCTCCACCTTCCATTAACTTATTAATCAAGTGGTTAACGCTTAATGTGTTTCCTGGAATAGGGTTAGAAGAAAAGATTACTGTGTCGCCAGGTTGTAAGGTGATTTGTCTGTGAGTTCCATTAGCAATTCTTGATAATGCTGCCAATGGTTCACCTTGTGAACCAGTACATAAAATCATTACTTTATCAGGCGGTAATTTATTGATCTCTTCAGCATCTACAATTAGATCCTTAGGAATATCTAAGTATCCTAGATCAATACCATTATCGACACCATTTTCCATACTACGACCGAAAATTGCGACTTTTCTACCAGTATCTATTGCAGCTTGAATAGCTGTGGAAACACGATAAAGGTTAGATGCAAAAGTGGCAAAAATGATTCGTCCATGAATACCAGTAATAATATTATGCAATGACTGAGCTACAAATCTTTCAGACTTGGTAAATTGAGTAACTTCAGCATTCGTTGAATCTGAAAGCAATGCAAGCACGCCTTCATTTCCCAATTTAGCCATTTTTTGAAAGTCTGGCGCAGGTTGATCCATTACTGGAGTTAAATCAAATTTAAAGTCTCCAGTAAATACAACTGCACCCAATGGAGTATGAACAGCAATACCTAAAGTATCAGGAATGGAGTGGGTAGTTCTAAAGAATGAAACTGAAAGTTTCTTAAATTTTAAAACAGTATCCTCGTGTTCTTCATGTAGTTCTGTTGTCTTTAAAATGCCATGTTCTTCCAATTTACCTCTGATCAAAGATAGAGCAAAGGGCGTTGCATAAACAGGGATTTCTGGAATTTTCTCTAATAAAAATGGAATACCACCGATATGGTCTTCATGTCCGTGACTAACTACAAGAGCTTTAATTTTTTTGCGATTTTTGATTAAGTATGAATAATCTGAAATTACGTAATTAATACCTAATAAATCATCTTCGGGGAATTTGATACCACAGTCCATGATGATAATTTCATCTTGATACTGTACACAATACATATTTTTGCCAATTTCATGCAAACCCCCGATTGCATAAACGGCTACTTCATTATTTTTAATTCGCACTCTTTATTACTTCTTGTCGAACTTCGTTAACTTAAAGTCAGCGTGTTCTTTTTCGTAAGTTAAAGAATTACCTGTTAATTCTTGGATGAGTTCAATGTTATAGGGGGTATTGTCCTCAACCATAGTTCTTGCTTCGACCATATTGTCAGCTTCCATGTAAAGAGTTTGAGTGGTTTCTCTACGAGGATTGACAATCTTGTCTTTTTGATACAAAACTTTGTAAATCATGAATGATTCTCCTTAATTAATGTATAAACGTTCAATTTAGAGTAAAAATACTCAATAGCTATAAAAATTTTATCATATTTATAAAAAGAAGTATATAAATATGTTTTTGTTGAATGATTACTCTAATATTTTTTATGAATTTAGTTAATATTATTGACATAAAATAACATTGGTTGTACGATGAACGTGTAGTGAATGATTAATAAAAACTCATTTACTCGTTATAAGAAGTCTCTTCAATCTTCTTAATTCCCAATGTATGAGCCACTGGTCTAGTCACCCAGTGGTTTTTTATATCAAAAAAGCCTGCTTACGCAGGCCTTTTTTGTTAGTTAAATAACATTAGGAGATCACTACTGTATCTTCTTTGAGTGAATATGGATCCTTTTTGTTGATTCTGTCATAGAATAAGTGTCCATTTAAGTGATCAATTTCGTGAGATGCAACAATTGCTGGGTAATCCTTTAAACGAATTGTTTTTTCTTCACCATCAACTGTGTAGTAGTGAACAGTTAATTTATCAGGACGAGGAACGTAGCCATTGATTACTTCATCTACACTAAGGCAGCCTTCGCCTTCACTTAAACAAGCTTGGCGAACAGATTCAGAAATTATTTCTGGATTAACAAAAATGTCTTTAAAAATGATGTTACCTTGATCATCTGGAACTAAAAGTGCAGCCATTTTAACACCTTCGCCAACTTGTGGTGCTGCTAAACCAACACCTGCTCTAAGTTGATGTTTTTCTGCAATTTTAGGATCTTGTGAATTAATTAGATACTCCATCATATCATCTGCAAGTTTTTTATAGTGATCGCTAAGTGGAAAAGTTAAATCATCTGATACTCTTCTTAAAACCGGATCGCCATCACGTACGATATCTTTCATTAAGATCAAAATAAATTTCTCCTTTTTCAAAAAAATAACCTAAATATATTTTTACCATAATTTAAAGGATTTTGCTTAGTTTTAGCTAAAGTAAATGAAAAGTTAACTTAAAGGTTAAGCGTTGACCCGCGTGCAGTTAGGTGGTAAAATTCACTAACGTAACTATACAGATCAAGAAAGAAGCACTTCGATAAGGCGCATTGCGTTACCGAAACTGTGACGAAGTCACAGTTTTTTTATTGAAGAGTGGGGAGGAATACTTTTGTCAGAAAAAAGAAGAGACGATCTTAGAAACATTGCTATCATTGCCCACGTTGACCACGGTAAAACTACTTTGGTTAACCAATTATTAAAGCAATCAGATACTTTGCCAGAACATATGAATCTGGAAGATCGTGCTATGGACTCAAATGCCATTGAACGTGAACGTGGTATTACTATTTTGTCTAAGAATACTGCTGTTCGATACAAGGGTACTACTATCAACATTTTGGATACACCAGGTCACGCGGACTTTGGTGGTGAGGTTGAACGTGTTATGCACATGGTTGATGGTGCCTTGCTTTTGGTTGATGCATATGAAGGTCCAATGCCACAAACTCGTTTTGTTTTAAAGAAAGCTTTGGAAGCCGGCGTAAAGCCAATTGTTGTTTTGAACAAGATTGATCGTCCAGGTGCACGTCCAAAGAAAGTTTTGGATGACGTACTTGAACTCTTCATTGAATTAGGTGCTAACGATGAACAACTTGACTTCCCAGTTGTTTATGCATCAGCTTTGAATGGTACTTCATCATACGATTCAGATCCAAGTGCTCAAGAAGAAACTATGGATCCAATTTTTGATACTATTATCAAGAATATCCCTGCACCAATTGATAATTCAGATGAACCATTACAATTCCAAATCACTATGCTTGATTGGGATGACTACGTTGGTCGTATCGGTGTTGGTAGAATTTACCGCGGTAAGGTTAAAGTCGGAGACAACATTACTGTCATGAAACGTGATGGTTCAACTCAAAACTTCCGTGTTACTAAATTATTCGGTTACTTCGGTTTGAAGCGTAATGAAATTAAGGAAGCTAAAGCCGGCGATATTATTGCCATTAGTGGTATTAATGATATTTACGTTGGTGAAACTATTGCTTCAGCAGATCAACCAGAAGCATTACCACTTCTTAAGATTGATCCACCAACACTTCAAATGGACTTTGTTGCTAATGATTCACCATTTGCAGGTCGTGAAGGTGATCAAGTAACTCCTAAGAAACTTGAAGATCGTTTGATTCGTCAAACTCGTACCGATGTTTCTTTAAAGGTTGAACCAACTGATCAAATTAATGCATGGACTGTTTCTGGTCGTGGTGAACTTCACCTTTCAATTTTAGTTGAAGAACTTCGTCGTGAAGGCTTTGAATTACAACTTTCACGTCCTAAGGTTATTTACCGTGAAATTGATGGTACTATGTGTGAACCTTTTGAAGCAGTTCAAATTGATACTCCAGACGAATACGTTGGTTCCGTTATCGATTCTCTTTCACAAAGAAAAGGTGAAATGAAGAATATGGAATCAACTGGTAATGGTCAAACTCGTCTTGAATTCTTAGTACCATCACGTGGTTTAATTGGTTACAACAACGAATTTATGTCACAAACTGGTGGTTATGGTATTATGAATCACACTTTTGATTCATACAAGCCGGTCGTTAAGAACTGGAACCCAGGTCGTCGTAACGGTGCTTTGGTTTCAATTAACCAAGGTCAATCAACTACTTACTCACTTCAATCAGTTGAACAACGTGGTGAATTATTCATCGGTGCTGGTGTTGAAGTTTATGAAGGTATGATTGTTGGTCAATCATCTCGTGAACGTGATATTGCGGTTAACGTAACTAAGGGTAAGAACTTAACTAACACTCGTGCTGCTGGTAAGGATCATGCTGCTGCAATCAAGACCCCTAGAACTTTGACTCTTGAAGAAGCTATTGAATTTTTGAATGACGATGAATACTGTGAAGTAACTCCAGAATCTATTCGTTTACGTAAGAAGATTTTGAATACTTCAGAACGTCAAAAGGCTGATAAGAAGCGTAATCGCGCTAACTAATTTTTTATATAAATTTTAAAAAGTCATCGCTTAAATAGAAGTGGTGACTTTTTTGTTTTATAATGAAAAAAGTATTATTTCACATAAAGGGGCAACGCTCGTGCGTCGAAAATTAAGATATCTTAATTACCGAATTTTAATCCCATACTTAATTTTAGTAGTTGTAGGAATAATTTTGGTATATTCAGCAAGTTCAGACATTTTATTAGTTAATGGATTTAAGCCAGATGTTTATGGAATTCGTCAAGCAATCTATGCTGCTGTAGCATTTTTTGGATTTGGTATTCCTTTTTTTGCATTAAGGCTAAAGGTTATTAAAAATCCAAAATTTGTAGCTGGTTTTTTAATAATCTGTATTTTAATGCTGCTATGGTTGGTCTTTTTAAGATTTGCTCATGGTAGTGCAGCAGCCGTTAATGGGGCTGTTGGTTGGATTAACTTGGGTTTCATTAATCTTCAGCCGTTAGAAGTTACTAAATTGGCTTTAGTAATTTATTTAGCTTATGTTTTGGATCGAAGAGACGGAAAATTAGTAAGGGGAAAAATTAAAGATAATCTATCTCATCCTGCTATGCTAGCTGGTTTCTTAATGTGTTTAGTTATTGTAGAGCCTGACTTTGGTGGTACCGCAATTTTATTCATGATTACGTTAGTAATGTTTTCCGTATCTGGTGTACCAGTTAGGTTAGCACTAACTTGGCTACTCGGAATCATACTATTAGTTGGGGCAGTTTTTATTTTAGTAGTTCTTTGGAATCCTAAATTTTTGCAGGATAGTTATCAATTTCAACGATTGATGTCATTTTTACATCCCTTTCAACTTGAAAGAAAAGGTGGAGCCCAATTAGTTAATTCTTACTATGCAATCCATAATGGAGGATTGTTTGGTGTAGGATTAGGGAACAGTATGCAAAAACGAGGATATTTGCCAGAACCATATACTGATTTTATTTTATCTATTACAGCCGAAGAAATTGGCGTTATCTTCACGATTGTACTGGTTGGTCTATTATTTTATTTAATGTGGCAAATTATGGAAGTAGGTATTAATGCCGTCTCACAATTTGATGCATTAATTTGCTTTGGCGTGACAACAATTATTTTTACTGAAGCATTGTTTAATATCGGTGCTGTATTAGGTCTATTACCAATTACTGGTGTTACGCTGCCATTTATTTCGTATGGTGGTTCTTCTATGATCGTTTTAACTGCTGCAATTGGGTTAGTGCTGAATGTATCTGCTAATGAAAAAATGTTAAAAGAAAAGGATGAAACAATTGCATGAGTGTCAATAAAGAAATTGAAAGTACGCACCTGATTAAGCGTGTAGCTCTAATTATTTATTTGAAATCAATTAGTGATCAATATAAATTGCGGCATTATGGCGATATCGTATATTTTTCTAAAAAGATGAAATATTGTGTTCTTTATGTAAGCAGATCTGAAGCAAAAGAAATTCAGAGACAAATTGCTCATTTAGATTTTGTTACCTATGTTGAAATTTCCGCTGAAGAAAAAGTGAATTTAGATAGTCAATATATTGAAAGTCAAATAAATGAAATGGCCAAAGAAGCTGAAAAGAAATTACAACTTGAACAGGAAAATAATGGGGAAGAGATGCAATGAGAATTATTTCAGGTAAATATGCTAAAAGAAATTTATTTACGTTAAAAAGTAATCGTACTCGTCCAACTAGTGATAAAGTTAAAGAATCACTTTTTAATTCATTAGGTCAATTTTTTGATGGTGGCAATGTATTAGATTTATATGCCGGTAGTGGAGCATTGGGAATTGAAGCCGTGTCTCGTGGATATGATAGAGCAAGTTTGGTAGATATAAATCGTGCTGCTTGTTCAATTATTAAAAAGAATGTGGCTTTAACCAAAGAAGAAGCTAAATTTAGCGTTTATAATATGCGCAGTAACGTTGCATTAAAGACATTTGCTGAAAATGGAGAAAAGTTTGATTTAGTTTTTCTTGATCCACCGTATGCTAAAGAAAAGATTGCTAAAGACATGCAACAAATGAATAATTTGGGTCTCTTAAATGAGAATGCAATAATTGTCGCAGAAACTGATGATCATACAGAGTTAGGTAATATTGAAGGCTTTTTATTAATTAAAGATCATCATCTAGGTAAAACTATTGTAAGAATTTATCGAAAGGATAAATAATGACTATTGCACTTTTCCCAGGGAGTTTTGATCCTATCACAAATGGGCATGTTGAAACAGCTAAAAAAGCAGCGCAAATGTTTGATAAAGTTTTTGTGGTAGCAATGACGAATACTTCTAAGAAATATTTATTTACTGCAGAAGAACGAACTGCATTTGCCAAAGATGCTTTAAAAAATATATCTAATATTGAAGTTTTGGAGAAACCGGAAGAATTAACTGTAAAGTTGGCACATGAACTTAAAGCTAATGTAATTGTACGTGGTGTTCGCAATAGTGCGGACTTTTTGTATGAGCAAGAAATTGCGGGGATCAATAAACGTTTAGCCCCTGATATTAATACTGTGCTTTTATTTAGCAGCCCAGATAATAGCTTTGTAGCTTCGAGTATGATTAAAGAATTGGCTCGTTTTGATGAAGATGTTAGTCAATTTTTGCCGATTAAGGCCGCTAAAGCATTAAGAAAGAAACTAAGACATGAATAATGAAGTTAAAAAACATCGTTTACGTAATTGGCTAATTATAGTAATTGCTATCATAGCTGTTGGAGTTCTTGCTTTTTGGCCAACTAATTATTATATCGAGTCTCCTGGTGAAGTCGTACCTGTTAATCAGTTCATTAGATCTAAAAATAAAAAGCCTAATAATTTTTATTTGGTGACAGTTAGTGTAACGAGTCAGCCAGCGTCTATTTTGCAGTATTTGTGGAGTTATACTAGACCATATGATGAACGAGTACCAAGTAAAGAATTACTAGGAGGACAAACTAGTTCGCAATATAATGAATTGCAAAATTGGTATATGGAGACTAGCCAGCAGAACGCCATTTATTACGCAGCTAAAAAAGCAGGGAAAAAACATAGCTTAAAATATTTAGGTGTCTATGTAATGGAAGTGCAGAAGAATTCTAGCTTTAAAAATAAGCTGCAAATTGGTGATACAGTTTTAGGTGCTAATGGACACAGGTTTCACTCGACTGAAGAGATGATGACTTATTTACGTAAACAGAAAATAAATAGTAAAGTAACCATTTCTGTATTAAGAGGTAAAGAGAAAAAGAAATTTACCGGCAAAATTGTTAAGGTAAAGGGTACTGATAAACCAGGAATAGGTATTCAGTTAGTAGAACATGTAACGGTTAAAACAGAACCTGAATTAACTATTAATGCTGGTGAGATTGGTGGACCTTCAGCTGGCTTGATGTTTACATTAGAAAGTTATGAGGTCTTTACTAAACAAAATTTAAGCCATGGTCATAAAATTGCGGGAACCGGTACAATTTCTCCTACAGGGAAAGTCGGAATAATTGGTGGAGTAGATAAAAAAGTGGTAGCGGCAAGTCGCGAGGGAGCAGAAGTCTTTTTTGCACCGACTGATTCTACTAGCGTTTCTAAAAATCAAACCAATTATGCTGTAGCGAAGAGAACTGCTAAAAAAATACATACTAAGATGAAAATTGTACCTGTAAGTACTTTCGATGATGCACTAAATTATTTAAAATCACACTATAAAAATTAAGAGCTCAGAAAAAATTCTGAGCTCTTTTTGCGTAATAAATACTAGAGGTGATTTTATGGATTGGGAAAAGATAAAAGAATTTGTAATTGAGAAAAAAGTTTACGCTATTATTGTGCTAGTCGTCATTGTTGGAGGATTTTGGTTAAAAAAAGAAAATCAAAATAATTCTGAAGTGGAAAATATGCAAATGATGCAGTCGAGTAGTATGTCGTCTTCTAGTTCGACATCCAATGTAAGTAATACTGTTCAAACAAGTAATACGACGTCAAGTAATTCTAAAACTATAACTTGCGATATTTCAGGTGCGATTAAGCATCAGGGGGTTTATACGTTGAAAAATGGAGCTAGACTCCAAGAATTAATAGAAGCAGCAGGTGGGATTACTTCTAGAGCACAAGTTAAGGCAATAAATCGAGCTGTTTTATTGAAAGACCAGGATAAAATTTATATTCCATACAAAGGAGAAAAAGTAGAAAGTGCTGTCACCACACCTAATACTAATTCAGGTAATAATGATTCAGCTAATTCTTCAAATAAAGCAAGTGGCGATAAGGTGAATTTAAATACTGCTAATATAACAGAATTACAAAAGTTGACTGGTATTGGAGAAAAAAAGGCAGAACAAATTATTGCTTATCGAGAACAAAATGGATCTTTTCAAAAGATCGAAGATCTTATGCAAGTATCAGGAATAGGGGAAAAGACTTTTGCCAGTCTCAAAGATCAATTGGCTATTTGATAATGCAGCGGGTTTTTATTTAATAGAAAGCTTGTTATTAGTAACAATATCTTTATTTTGCTTTGCAAGCAGTGATGTAATTCAAAAATTAGTTGCTATAACATTCGGCTTATACTTTATTTTTTTATTAATGAAAAAATATAATTCTAATTTAAAGCTGGCTATCTGTTTATTGTTAGTGTTTTTGGTAGTTATCGTTTTTAATATCCAGAAAGAAAACCCCTTTACTTTAAGTGAGCAAAGCAAAATTGTAATTTATCCAAGTCAAGTGCAGGTTAAAGACAATTATTTAACAGGGATTGGCTCATATAGCCACGGCAAAATTTTATTGAGTGGAAAATTAACAAATGAACAAGAAAATTTGGTTAAGCAAGGTCGTCCACTAGAATTAACTCAGATTAATGGAGAATGCATCCCGATTGAACCAGCAACTAATATAGGTGAATTTAATTATCAGCAATATTATGCAGCGAAAAAGATTAGCCAAAAGTTGAAATATACTAGTTGTAATATAAAAATAACGCAAGTTAATTTGCTTGATAAGTTATACGAAATTCGTTTTTTACTGCAAGAATATTTTAAAACGATGCCACGTTTATTAAGCTTTTTTGCTAGTGAATTAGTATTGGGTGAAAATAATTCCCAAGAAAATCAAGAAGTATTAAATAATTATCGTGATCTAGGTGTAATTCATTTATTAAGTATTTCTGGGCTTCACGTTGCAATTTATGTGCTGATAATCAGCACTTTATGCTTTAGATTTAAATTGACAGATGAAGAAACTTTTATATTTTGTAGTATAGTTCTATCATTGGGGATTTTTTTGAGTAATGGGCAAGCAGGCTTTGTCAGGGCTAGTTTGACATATATTCTAGGCAAAATTTGTAAATTTAAAAATTATCATATTGCATCAGTTGATTTGCTAGGTATGACATGTATTATTCATCTACTCTTTGTACCTCGTTTATTTATGTCGACAGGCGCTATTTTGAGCTATATATTGGCATTTGGATTACAAATAACTAATGAGTTCAATGGCTTACGACAATCAATTTTACTTAATTTATTATTAACCCCATTATTGCTACTATTTTTTTATCAAATAAATTTACTAACAGTCTTATTTAATATGATTATTGTGCCGTATTTTAATTGGATAGTGATGCCATTAACTTTTGGTGGTATTTTTATCTGGCATATTAATAAAGATTTGGTATTTCTGGGCGAGCATATTTTAAGTGGTGGTGAAAAACTAATTGGAATATTTTCTCAATCAAAGTTAGGGTTGGTAATTTTTGGTCAAATTGAATGGTGGCAATCTTTAATACTATTAATAATTACAGGATTATTTATTATTACATTAAAAGAAAAGCCAAAGTGGAAAATAGATTCGAAAAAATTAGGGATTATATTATTAGGTATTTATACTATCTTTTTTAGTTTGATACATTTTCCATTGCGTGGGCAAGTGACTTTTATTGATGTTGGACAAGGCGACAGCATTTTAATTACTACACCTTTTCCACGTAGAGTCTACATGATTGACACTGGTGGAAAGTTGAATTTTACTGGGAAAAAGACGACACCACAACTTAACAGAATTACGATTCCTTTTTTGAAAAGTCAAGGAATTAATGAAATTGATGGAGTATTTGTATCTCATCAAGATGCAGATCATGTTGGAGATTTAGGTCCATTACTTGAACAAGTAAAAGTTAAAAGATTATTTATGGCAAAAGGATTAATTAAAAATTCTTCTTTTCAAAAAAGATTAAATGGTAGGATTAAACATACCCAATTAATAGAACTTTTAGCTGGGATGCAAGTTAAGGAGCCTCAACTTATATTTAATGTGGTCTATCCTGATCATTCAGGAGTAGGGAAAAATGAGGATTCACTGAGTTTGTTTTTCAAACTAGCAAATAAAAATTGGCTTTTTACGGGAGATTTAGATCAAGATGGTGAAAGCCAAATTATGCAAAAATTCAATTTGAATGTTGACTATTTTAAGTTGGGACATCATGGTAGTAAAACTTCGTCTAAAACGGAATTTTTACAAGCAATTCATCCCAAGATGGTATTTATTTCGGCCGGACGTAAAAATCGTTTTGGACATCCACATCAAGAGACTTTACATACATTATCAACTCAACAAATACCGTGGGTTTCAACTCAAGACTGTGGTATGATTAGCTGGTATTATGGTGGGATGCAAGATCCCGAGTTTAGTTACTTTTTAAAGCGGGGTAAAAAATGACCTTACTTTCTTTATTTAAAAATACAAATCGAAATGATAATTTGCATGCTTTGGTTTGGGGAGAAGATGATTTTCTTAACGATTATCTAGTTAATTCTTACGCTAAAGAAGAGCAATTTAAAGACTATGAACATATAGTGGTTGATTGCGAAAGCGATGGTTTAGATGAGTTAATTGCTGATTTAACTGAATCAAGTTTGTTTAGTGAGCAGAAATTAATTGTGATAAAAAATCCATTTTTTTTGACAGCTAAAGTTCCTAAAAAATTTAGTAAACAATTAGATGATTTACAAAAAATATTTGAGAAAATAGCTGATTTAGAAGATGTTGTAGTTATTGAGGCATCTTATGAAAAAATTGATCGGCGTAAGAAATTAACTAAAACTATTATGAAGCAATTTAATGTGTTTGAGCCTAAGATTAGGCCGTATGAAGTAGGTGCTATGACTAAAGCTATAATTAAAGCTGAAGGATACACAATTACACAATCTGCTTTACAAATCTTGGTAGAACGCAGTGATCAAGTTATGGATACAGTTTTGAGTAATTATCAAAAGCTTAAAATGGCTGCTGAAAACAATAAAATTACTGAAAAATCTGTTATTCAAAATGTTGATTTGTCATTAGCTCAAAATATTTTCGCTATTTTAGATGCAGCTTTAAATAAAAATTATCAAGAAGCAACTGACCGATTAAATAATCAATTACGTGAAGGCGCAACACCTATTCAGTTATTAGCGGTTTTTGAAAATCAATTAGAGTTGATTTTGGTAGTGAAAATATTGGCTCAAAGGCAACGTAGTGAATCACAAATTGTTAAAGAGTTAGGAGTGCATCCTTATAGAGTGAAACTAGCTATGAAAAATAAATTAGCAATAAATAAGCTAGAAAAGTTATTGGATGATGCAATTAAATTGGAATTCAATTATAAAAATGGAAATTATCATGAAGATAATTTCTTAAAACTTTTTGTTTTAAATGTTTAAAAACAAAAAAGAGAGAAGAAATATTTCTTCTCTCTTTTTTGTTATTAGTAATAAGTAAAATTACTTGTTTGCTAACTTAGTTAAACGACTCTTATCACGAGCAGCTTTGTTCTTGTGGATTAAGCCCTTTGAAGCAGCCTTGTCCAAAGCGCGAACAGCTTCTAAATGCAACTTGGAGACGTCTTCTTTACTATCAGTTTCAACAGCGTTCTTAAATTTCTTAATAGCAGTTCTTAACTTGCTTAATTCAGAAGCGTTGCGTTTGTTAGTAGCATTTTGCGTCTTAACACGTTTGATAGCTGATTTAATTTGTGGCATGAAATTCACCTCCAATGATTTAGAAATTTACTTCATACATTATACTTAAGAACTATCTAGGATGCAAGGTAATTTGTGCTTGCTTTTTTAAAAAATAATGTGTATTATAATTTTTGTGAACCATTAACGCTGTTTATTTGCTCACGCCGACGATGAACGTTGTTAATGGCAATTTATTTATTGAAAGGTGATTTTTAATTATGGCAATTTCAAAAGCTGAAAAAGATAATATTATTAAAGAATATGCAACTCACGAAGGTGATACTGGTTCTGTTGAAGTACAAGTTGCACTTTTAACTGCAGATATTAACAACTTGACTGAACACATGAAGAGCCACAAGCATGACCACCACTCATACGTTGGTTTACTTAAGAAGATCGGTCACCGTCGTAATTTACTTCGTTACTTAGAAAAGAACGACATTAATCGTTACCGTGAATTGATCAAGAGATTAGGTCTTCGTCGTTAATTTTAAAAAAATCAAGAGAGTCAGCCGACGGCTGGCTTTTTTTGTTTCCTTCTTTATGCTAAAATTGAAACAGATTATTTTTACGTTGTGATCTTATGATCCATAAAAAATTAAATTTTAAATTATAGAAAAGGAAATATAATGGCTAATCAACTAAAGATTATGATCTTGAGCGGTGTACGTGAACAGGGGAAAGATATGTTTGCCGTTCAAGTTAACGATGAAATTTTTGTTCTTGATGCCGGATTAAAGTATCCTGATAGTTCTTTATTTGGTATCGATGTAGTAATCCCTGATCTCGATTTTTTTGAACAATATGGAGATCGGGTAGCGGGGATATTTATAACACATGGACATGCAGATTCTATTGGAGCATTACCATATATTTTAAGAAAATATGATATTCCAGTATTTGGTTCACAGTTAAGTATTGAACTTGCTAAAATTGAAGTTCAACGCGAAAATAAGCATCGAAAAAACAGCTTATTCCACGTTATTGACGCAGATACTGAGATTGATTTTAAGAATGCAAGTATTTCGTTTTTCCATACTACACACTCAATTCCAGATTCTTTAGGGGTTGATGTGCATACTCCAGCTGGCGAAATTGTCTATACCGGTGATTTCAAGTTTGATCCAACTGCAACTAAAAATTACCACACAGATATGGATCGCTTGGCTGAAATTGAACAAAAGGGTGTATTAGCTTTATTAAGTGATTCATCTAATGCAGAAGCATCCTTCCCGAATGCATCTGAACAAGATATTGGTAATTTTGTTACTAATGTGTTCAGAAATGCAACCGGTCGAATTATTGTTGCCGCTAAAGCTTCGAATTTGAATCGTGTTCAAGAAGTTTTAAATGCAGCTAAAGCCACGGGCAAAAGAGTGTTACTAACTGGTCGTGATTTAGCAAAAATTGTTAGAACTTCTATGAAATTGGGCTATTTGGATGTGCCAGAAGGCCTTTTAATGCGTGTTAAAGATTTAAAGACCGTACCAGATGATCAAACCGTTATTTTGGAAACTGGTCGTATGGGTGAGCCATTAAATTCATTGCAAAAAATGGCTCAAAAGCGTCATAGCATGATTACTATTCAAAAGGGTGATTTGGTATTTATTGCGACTACTCCATCACATTCAGTTGAAACGATGGTTGCTGAAACCAGTGATCTAGTTTATAAGGCCGGCGGTACTGTAATTCAATTGGGACGAAATATCCATACAAGTGGTCACGCAACTGGTAGAGACATTCAATTATTAATTGATACTTTAAAACCAAAATTCTTGATCCCTGTGATTGGGGAGTACCGTTTATTGGAAATTGTTCGTGATCTTGCTATTAAAACAGGAATGGATCCTAAGAATATTTACATCACTAAAAACGGTGATTGTCTGGATTATGATTTTAAGAGAAAACGTTTCTACTTATCTGATCCTGTACCAGGCGAAGATACTATGATTGATGGTTCTGGTGTCGGTGATGTTGGTAATATCGTTTTACGTGATAGAGAAGTTTTATCAGATGATGGAATTTTTGTTGCCGTTGTTACGATTGATCGTAAAAAGAAAAAGATCATTGCAGAGCCTAAAGTGACCAGTCGTGGATTTGTATACATCAAAGCTAATCGCCAATTAATGAGCGAATCTATCGATGTGATTAAAAAGGCTATTAATAATAATTTTGAACATAAAAAATTTGATTGGACAGAGTTAAAGCAGGATATTCGCAGTGACTTAGAAAAATTTCTGTATAAAAAAACTAACCGTCGTCCTGTGATTTTACCGG